>JABDNG010000129.1 GCA_013001045.1 Woeseiaceae bacterium
AACCTGGCTCAAGGACTTCAGGCGCGCCGTGAGCTCGCCTTTCTTTCCCAGGTAGGAGACCCGCACTGCGTCCAGCGCGGCCAAATCGGTTGCGGCGTCAATTTCGGACGCCGCCGCAGCAACAAGCTCGTCAAGTCCGATCATTCTGTCGCGCACTCAAGGAGGCTAAGGCGAATGCGAGACGAGGCATGAAGCGGCGAAAAAGCGCAGTGTATATTTGCATACATGAGCATTTTGAGCTGCTTCATAACGACGTATCGCGTCGGCTGAGTCAGCTTGAGCTAGGCGGCTTGCTCGAGACCGGCCTTAGCTGCCTCTGCAATCGCACCAAATGCCTCGGGATCATGAACAGCAATATCCGCGAGCACCTTGCGATCAACTTCGATCTCGGCGCGATTCAGGCCGTTTATGAGACGACTGTAGGACAGGCCGTGCAGACGAGCTGCCGCATTGATGCGTGTAATCCAGAGCGCACGAAACTGACGCTTGCGCTGGCGGCGATCACGGTAGGCATACTGGCCGGCCTTGATGACGGCCTGCTTGGCCGTCTTGAATAACTTGCTGCGCGCGCCGTAGTAGCCCTTCGCTTTACCGAGGACTTTCTTATGACGGGCTTTGGCGGTAACGCCACTCTTTACTCTTGCCATTTCTCAATCTCCTCTTAGCTGTAGGGAAGCATGCGCTTGACAGCCTTAACATCGGCATCTGCGACCTGCAGGGTCGCGCCGAGTTTGCGCTTACGCTTTGACTTCTTCTTGGTAAGGATATGATTGAGATGGGATTGGGAGCGTTTGTAGCCACCCTTGCCCGTCTTGCTGAAGCGCTTGGCGGCGCCCCGGTTGGTTTTCATCTTAGGCATGTTGTACTCACTTTTTGGCCTTGCTACGTACCGGACCATTCCGGCCGCTGCAGGCGGGTAGAGCCCTTGCGGTTGTCACACCTTGAGGCTGTTACACACTTTTTCTAACGCTCGGTGTCCTTTCGCCTACTTCTTCTTAGGCGCAATTACCATGACCATCTGCCGACCTTCCATCTGCGGCATCTGTTCAACCGAACCGTATTCTTCCAGGTCGTCCCTGACCCGGGTCAAAAGTTGCGCGCCCAGTTCCTTGTGCGCCATCTCCCGACCCCGGAATCGCAATGTGACTTTGGTCTTATCGCCAATCTCGAGGAAATTTATCAACTTCCTCAGCTTGATCTGGTAGTCACCTTCGTCCGTTCCTGGACGAAACTTAATCTCTTTAACGTGAACCTGTTTCTGTTTGCGTTTCGCAGACTGGTTTTTCTTGTTCTGCTCGAACAAGTACTTGCCAAAATCCATGACGCGACAGACGGGCGGGTCAGCCATCGGTGATACTTCGACGAGGTCCAGTCCCTCGTCTTTGGCCAGTTCGATCGCCGCGGCGATTCCCATGACCCCTGCCTGCTCACCGTCGGAGCGAATTACTCGTACCTCCGCGGCCTCGATTTCGTCGTTGCGTCTTACTCGCTTTGTAACTGCGATACCCAAATCCTCCAGAAACTAATAGGTTCCCGCCTCAATCGGCCCACGGCAAAACGCCGCAACACCAGCGGGAACGCGATTCTATATAGCCAAATGCAAAGAAACAACTGCCGGAACGGCGATTTCTTCAAAAAAATCAGGCGTTTTGTGGCCCGAGAGCCACATTTTCATGGGCCCGGGCGGCCGTCGCGGGAGTTGGTGGGCGATGGTGGTCTCGAACCACCGACCTCCACGATGTCAACGTGGCGCTCTACCCCTGAGCTAATCGCCCTTCTAATGCCCGGTGCCTTCGTGCGTATGCCCCTGCGCTAATCGCCCTACTGATACCCGGTGCCTTCGTTCGTATGCCCCTGAGCTAATCGCCCTACTGATGCCCGGTGCCTTCGTTCGCATGCCCCTGAGCTAATCGGCTGCCTGCCTCCTCGAGGGGAGCCGTAAGATACTGAAGCACCTGCCTCACTGCAAGGCCTGTCAGCCGGCTTTTTTATCCACGAGCCCAAGCCCGAGCTCGCGCACGATCTGAATTTCATCGCGCAGCCGGGCGGCCTCCTCGAACTCGAGGTCGCGGGCGTGCTTGAGCATCCTTTTCTCGAGCTTGGCGGCTCTTTTCATAAGCTGCTCAGGCGTCATCAGCTCATAAACCGGGCCGTCATCGGCGACCTTGCGGCGACCCTTTTGCGGCGACGGGTAAGCCGCCTCCATAATATCCGCGACGTGCTTGATGATGGTGGCCGGCGTGATGCCGTGTTCCTCGTTATAGCGTAGCTGCGTTTCTCGCCGGCGCCCGGTTTCTTCCAGCGCGCGCTGCATGGACCCCGTCATGTTGTCGGCATAGAGAATAGCCTTGCCGTGCACGTTGCGCGCCGCCCGGCCAATCGTCTGGATCAGGGACCGATCGGAGCGCAGGAATCCCTCTTTATCGGCATCGAGGATGGCAACCAGCGATACCTCGGGCATATCGAGGCCTTCCCGCAGCAGGTTGATGCCGACGAGCACGTCAAAGGCCCCGAGCCTGAGATCGCGGATGATTTCCGTGCGTTCGACCGTGCCGATGTCCGAATGCAGGTAGCGCACGCGTACTCCGTGCTCGCGCAGGTAGTCCGTAAGATCCTCTGCCATGCGTTTAGTGAGCGTCGTGATCAGGACGCGCTCGTCATCGGCGACGCGACGCCCGATCTCGGACAGCACGTCATCGACCTGGGTCTTGGCAGGACGAACCTCGACGGTCGGATCAATCAGGCCGGTCGGACGAACCAGTTGCTCGACAACGTTGTCGGAATGCTCGTTCTCGTACTTGCCCGGTGTAGCGGACACATAGATCGTCTGCGGTGACTGGCGCTCGAATTCATCAAACCTGAGGGGCCGGTTGTCCAGCGCCGACGGCAATCGAAAGCCGTACTCGACCAACGTTTCCTTGCGCGAACGGTCGCCTTTATACATACCGCCCAGTTGTGGCACCGTCACATGACTTTCATCGATGACAAGAATGGCGTTGTCCGGCACATAATCGAACAGGCACGGCGGCGGCTCACCAACCTCACGCCCTGACAAATAGCGCGAATAATTCTCGATGCCCGAGCAGTAGCCGAGTTCCCGAATCATCTCTAAATCAAATAAAGTTCTCTGCTCAAGTCTTTGAGATTCCAGCAGTTTTTCATGCTCTCGAAGATACTTGAGTCGCTCCTTCAGTTCCACTTTTATGTGCTCGCAGGCCTCGAGCAATCGCTCCCTCGGCGTCACGTAGTGGGTCTTCGGGAAGATCGTCAAACGTGGCACGCGCCGCACCACTTCGCCGGTCAGCGGATCGAAATACGACAGCGATTCAATCTCATCATCAAACAACTCGATGCGCACCGCATCACGATCCGACTCCGCTGGGAAAATATCGATAACGTCGCCTCGGACCCGGTAGGTGCCGTGCGAGAAATCGAGCTCATTACGCTGGTACTGCAATTCCGCGAGCCGCCTCAAGATCGTCCGCTGATCGATGCGGTCTCCGCGCACCAGGTGCAACACCATGCTGAAGTAGGCTTCCGGGTCGCCCAGCCCGTAGATGGCGGAGACTGTTGCCACAATTATTACGTCCGGCCGCTCAATCAGCGCCTTGGTCGCTGACAAGCGCATTTGCTCGATATGCTCGTTGATGGACGCGTCTTTCTCGATAAACGTATCGGAGCTCGGGACATAGGCTTCGGGCTGGTAGTAATCGTAGTAGGAGACGAAATATTCGACAGCGTTGCGCGGGAAGAACTCGCGCATCTCACCGTACAGTTGTGCCGCCAGCGTCTTGTTCGGTGCGAGGATAATCGCAGGCCGCTGCAAGCGTTCAATAACGCTGGCCATGGTGAAGGTCTTGCCCGACCCTGTTACGCCCAACAGCGTCTGTCGCGCCAGGCCGTCGTTGAGGCCATCGCACAAACCCTCGATAGCAGCGCCCTGATGCCCCGCCGGCTCGAAACTCGACACAAGAGTGAGTCGGTCGCGTTCGTCGTGTTGTTTGTTGGGCAGGGCTTTGGATTCACGTACCATGAGCGTCAATCGAGCGGAGGCAATCGAGTGAGTTTATCAGTTTCCCAACGCATGGCAGCCGTCAGGCCCTCGGCGACTGGCGCCGTCCTTGCCCTGGCGACCGAGCTCCGCGCCGCCGGCCGGGATATCATCAGCCTCGGTGCGGGTGAACCGGACTTCGACACGCCCCGGCACATCAAGAACGCAGCCATTGCGGCTATCGACGCCGGCGAGACCAAGTACACGCCAATTGACGGCACCGCCGAGCTCAAGGCCGCCATTCAACGAAAATTTGTTCGCGACAATCAGCTTGACTATGCGGCGGCCGAGATACTCGTGACCAGCGGTGCCAAGCAGGCGCTGTTCAATCTCTGCATCGCACTGCTTGGACCCGGCGACGAGGCCATCATACCGGCGCCCTACTGGGTGTCGTACCCGGACATGGTGCGACTGGCCGGCGCCGAGCCAGTGCTGATCGAAGCTGGTATCGAACAGGACTTCAAGATCACGCCTGCGCAATTGTCCGCAGCGCTGACGGACAAGACCAAGCTCTTCATCCTCAATAGCCCATCGAACCCGACCGGCGCAAGCTACACGCAGACGGAGCTGCAGGCACTGGGCAAGGTCCTCGAACAACACACCGGTGTTGTAACTGCGTCCGACGACATCTATGAGCATATTCATTGGGCTGATGACCCGTTTGTCAGCTTCGCAACCGCCTGCCCCACCCTGCACGATCGAATCGTCACCACGAACGGCGTCTCCAAGGCCTACGCAATGACCGGTTGGCGCATCGGCTACGCGGCCGGCCCGGAAGCGTTGATTGCCGCGATGAAGACCGTGCAGAGCCAGAGCACCTCCAATCCCTGCAGCATTTCGCAGGCGGCGGCCGTCGCCGCCCTGGACGGGGATCAGGCGCCGGTGACTGAAATGACAACGGCCTACCGGGCACGCCACGACTATATCGTCGCTGCGCTCAATGACCTCGAGGGCTTCGAGTGCCGTCCGGGCGAAGGCACGTTTTATGCGTTTCCCAAGGTGGCCGGAGCCATGCAGCTAAAGGGATTCGCGACAGATCTGGAGCTGGTCGAACTCCTTCTCAACGAGGCGGATGTAGCTTGTGTGCCTGGATCCGCCTTCGGCACGCCGCATTACCTGCGGCTGTCGTTCGCCTGTTCCATGGATTCGCTGCAGGAGGCGGTCAAACGCATGAAACGCGCCCTGGCGGCTTGACTTCGGCCGGGTGCTATTCCAGAATTCCGGCCCGCGCCTGATGGCGTGGAATTATTCCCCGATAGCTCAGTTGGTAGAGCGATTGACTGTTAATCAATTGGTCCCTGGTTCGAGTCCGGGTCGGGGAGCCAAACGCCTAAAGGCCCCTCTGTGAGGGGCCTTTGTCGTTCGGCTACCAGGACCGACTCTCCAGGAAAGGTCTCGCAAGATCTCTACAGAATGAACTAAAGATCAATCGGCGATAAGCATCGGCAGATTCGCTACTTTAGCGTGCCGATTGGGTTCGAGTCCGGGTCGGGGAGCCAAACATTAAAAAGCCCCATTCCGTGGGGCTTTTTTGTGGGCGGATCTCCCAAGTGCGCATCCCTGCTCTACTGCATTACATCCCTCACAAGACTGTCAGCCCCGCATGCGCGGCATCTGCGGTCTACTGAAGGGTAATGCTATAGCCGGTATCCAAGCCAACGCCGTCCGGGGAACCGATTCCTTCCGGGGCAAGGGAAGGGGGTTGCGGGTCTTGTCTTGTACCCAGAGATTCACAATGCCTGTCCTTATCCTCGTCGCAGGCCGTCGTTCTGACCTTGATAAAATAGGTACCCGTCGCCTGGGCTTCCCAGACAATTTCCGAGGCAGGTTCAGGCGGAAAATTCTCCTCGAAATCCACAGTGGGTGTGGTGTTCATATTGTCGTGAAACAGCAGTATCGAACTGCCGTCGCTATCGTACAGAATGAGCTGGGTATCGGTTTCATCGCCCAGGTCGAACGTCACTATCTTATAGACGCCCCCCTGCACGGCGTCAAATTGCAACCAGTCGGAATTGTCAAAGCAGAAATTGTGAACCTGTGTCTCACCAACCGAAATTACAGTTGCCGAGCCACTATCGTCATCTCCCTCGAATTCGTCATCGATACACTCGGGCGACCCGGTTACGGTAACCTGGTACGCGGGTAGGACTCTGGCGTTGTCGTCCTCGTTTGATTCCGGCACGACGACGTCCGTTGGAAATTGATACTCTGCCGTATCGGTGGATCGCGGGAACGTATACCAGTCGAATTCATCGATATAATCCACAATCGCGCCCGCGTAATACGTGCCCGCGGGAATATTGCCCTTGACCGCCAATTGATGGTCGAATTGATAATTCTCTCCCGGGGCCAGCGACCCAAAGCCAAAAGCTACATCGCCCTCCTCAAAGAAGGTTCCTATCAAGATGGATGTGTCGCCAATATAGATGTCGTCTACCGTAACGATATCGTCCGTGGATAAGAAATAGCCAACCTCGATATTAATATCTCCTAGAACGTTGTTCCCAGTAAAAGTATCGGTACCTATGTTCTGTATGATCGCGGAAATTGTCTCAACAGAACCTGGCGTCCCGTCGCAGCCGATGCACACCTCGCGATCTATGGCGAAAGAAGAAACAATCAAATTGACGTCGGGCAGAGGACTGTCTGTAGTACCTGGAATTTCCGGCACGATGTCTCCCGGGGATAGCTGGTTTACTCCTTGATACGGCTCACCGTCACAAGCGCCCAACAAGAAAGTAAATAGAATAGCGGCCAATTGGCCAACTCTTATGACGAACAAACGGCTGGTGGGCATCGCGATTGCCTCTTCTTATACGTCGTTACCGATCATGCAATTGTCAGTTACCCCCCGAAGGCTGGCTAGGAGTTTCTTGCATACCACAAGGACAATTTTGCTGAACTTACCGCCGGACGAGCATGCAACACGTGTCCCCAAGACGCTCCTGGAACTCACAAAGATCGCGAGCATCCCAGATTAAGTAAAATCAAAAATTTCAGATGCGCTATCAGCGCAGAAACTTAAGCCAAACCGAAGTTTCCCCGTCAGGACTACAAAGGGGTGATAACCCGACGCATACTGTGCGCTATCCGGCGACCAACTGCGCCGTCATGCGTCATTCCCTAAAGCACCGCCCTATCGAAATTGAAAGGCTGTCCGTACTGCCGTTCCAATACCCGAAATAGCGGAACGCTGTGAACCGTAGCTCTTTCCTGTTGAAGTGAAACTGATTGGCGCCACCCATACAACTGAATGAGTCATCTGTCTGATCGGTTCGGGGAGAACACGTCGCTGTCCAGGTGCCATTGCGGTCCATTCGCTCAACCTGGTACGCACCGTCGGGCTGCTCTTTGATCACAAACCTCTCGCCCGGCAGGAAGGTAACGTCCTTCCAGGTTTGAAGATCTTCATCAAAGTGAAACCCTGAAATATGATCAGCGACACACAGATAACTGGCTTCGGCAAGGACACTGGTCGAGAACAACGTCAAAATCGTTAGTGACAGTAATTTCTTTTTCATTCTTTGTCTCCAGCCTCTAAACCGGTAGGTATTCCTACAGCGGGCTCGTTCTTGTGAGTAACACACTATACCAACCCATTGAGCGTTTACTCGCTACGCCATGCCGGGATTCTTGCAACACGAATCCTTCCCCGACGAGCTTCCCATAAAAGCAAGAGTCGCTACGACCGCAAACAGCGGAAGTAATCGCAACGGCCAAGAAAAACCCCGCGGAAACGGGGTTCTGGCATTGGTCCTCGGCTCTTATTTGTAACGCGCTGAGCCGAGGTGGAGAAGCGCAGGGTACACAAGAAATAAAGCAAACTTTATGCCAGCCATTGCGAATCAAGGACATACGTTTCGATTGTCAGGATTCTTGTAAAGAAAACCGGCAGATTCGGCTCGTCGGATTCGATAGCCGCATCATCCGCACATCACGAGCCTGTATTAACCGGTCGATGCGCTAGAATATTCAGTAGATTCGGTCGAACTGAAAATAACCCTAATCAAAAACCGACCGCGAAGGGGGCTGTATGAGCAAAGACTTCCTCATTTCCTGGGTTGTCGTATTTGTCGTCTGGATGGCCGGCAGTTTTGTCGTGCATGGCGTCTGGCTTGGCGAAACCTACGCCGGGATGACTGACATGATGAGACCCGAAGAAGAGCAAATGGGCCTGTTTCATTTCATGCTGTTGGCGCATGTAGTGATGGCCGGCGCATTTGTCTGGGTCTATCAACGCGGCCACGAAAGCAAGGCATGGTTGCCACAAGGCATCCGATTCGGGGTCGCGATAGCGTTACTCGCACCGATACCCATGTATACGATCTATTACACGGTGCAGCAGATGAGCGGTGCGCTCGCGATTCAGCAAATCGCAGGCGACACCATCCTATTGCTAGTCCTCGGGATACTCGTCGCCTTCCTTCAGCGCGATAAAGCTTCCGGTTAGACTCGTAGACGGATCCGAGAGCACTTTTTTAAGGTGCTTTCGGAACTCCGGTCCTGTGCCCGGATGCTCGAGGCCGTAGGCGACCATTGCCTTCAGGTACCCCAACTTGCTGCCGCAGTCATAACGCTCACCTTCAAAAGAATAAGCGTAGACGGATGCGTCTCCAAGCAGGTCCGCGATGCCGTCGGTCAGCTGAATCTCGCCACCGGCACCTTTACCGATTTGCTCGAGTTTGTCGAAAATATCCGCAGTCAGCAGATAACGCCCGACTACGGCGGAATTCGACGGCGCCTCCTCGGGCGACGGTTTCTCGACGATCTGCGTAATGCGATCGTGATCTGACCTATCAACCGCGACGATACCGTAGCTGGATGTACTCGCGCGTGGAACGGTCTCCACCGCAATGACACTGCCGCCATGACGACCGTATTCATCAGCCATCTGCGAAAGACAGCCGGGGTGGCCGGCAATCAAATCATCGGCCAAGTGGACGAAAAACGGTTCATCGCCAACTGCCGGCTGCGCGCAGAGCACGGCATGACCGAGCCCAAGCGGTTCTCCCTGCCGAATATAGATGCAAGACACTCCGGCTGGAACGATATTGCGGATGGATGCAAGGAGGTCGTCCTTGCCTGAGGCAATCAGGGCCTGTTCAAGTTCTGCGTCGGTATCGAAATGATCCTCGATCGCCCTTTTCGAACTACCGGTCACAAAGACCAATTTGGTTGCGCCCGCCTCTATCGCCTCCTCGACTGCGTATTGAATAAGCGGCTTGTCGACGACGGGCAACATTTCCTTCGGGCTTGCTTTCGTCGCCGGCAGGAAGCGCGTGCCGCGGCCTGCGACGGGAAATACAGCTGCTCTGACTTTTTGTCCCAACTCGGTACTCCATCGGACGTGATCGAGAGCGAATCATAGCCAAAAGCTGGCAACCGCGTCATGACGAACTTCACGTTCGCAGGCGCAAGGCGGGTCACGCCAGCCTTGGGCCGGCGCGACCACGCAGTGACCGACACGTTGCGCCGCTACTTTTTCTTCTCGGGCGACACCCGGATATCGGTCCGATTCAACTCCACCGTTCGTTCTCCAATGCCCTTGACCAGGGAAAGGTCGGCAGCGCTCTTGAACGGGCCGTGCTTCTTGCGATACTCGATGATCGCTTTTGCCTTGGAGATACCGACTCCCTTCAATTCCGCCGAGATCGTCTCTGCGTCCGCGGTATTTACGTTGACGGGACCTGCGAAGACAAACAAGGGAAAAATCAGCGAAACGACTGCCAATACATACTTAGGGGTTTTCATCATAAGCTCCTTTTCGTGATGATCAGGCCGCAGACATGCGGCAAGGAGGAGCTTAGGGCCGACTCGCGGGGTTCGCCGCAATCATAATTGCGCAATCCGGCCGAAAACGAAGGCTACCGATTCGTAATACTGTGCTGCAAGATCGTATCGAATTGCACCCGGGACGCGGGACGCTGCGTCTCCCAGTCGCGGCAGCTTGGACATTGCCAGAGGAGTCGTTGACTCGAGAAACCGCATTCCTGGCACTGGTAACGGGGCGTTGCGCTCGCAAGCTTGGACAGTGCGCTTCGCACTTTCGCTAATGCAGAATCATGTGAATTCTTATTCCCTTCCGACAACTGCTGGAGTTCGATGAATTCGCCAAGCGTTGGCTCGTTCAACATGTACTGCTCAACGCAATCGTCGATTACCGGAATGCCACCCAGATTATTCACGATGGCCGTGTACGCAATTAACGAGCTGGACTCCGGATTTTTGGCCAGCAGCGATTTCAATGCGCTCTCAAGTTCGGCTGTCGCATCTTCACGCGTGTAGATCGCGACAATCTCCGGCAATGCTTCCGCGATCAGATACGTATTCTCGTCGATGATGCGGTGATAAAGCTTGAGCGCCGTCTTATTGTCACCGGTATCTCGAGCAATATGTGCCCGCGTCAACGCTCCACGCATGGTTCGTGGGCGACCGGACTGCGCTTTCTTGACGTATTCGCGAGCCGATGCAAAGTCGTTCTGTGCCGCCGCTGCTTCGGCCCGCTCGCAGTAATAGTGTGCAATCTGTAACGCGAGGGAGCGGCCGCTCAGCACCTCCAGTCGCTGGCCCGCATCGATTGCCATGCCCCATTCTTTTTCCTGCTCATAGATGCGACACAGGCTCTCGAGCGCTTGCACCTGGTAGCGAGAACCCTCTGCCAATCGCGCGAATATTTTTTCGGCGCGATCCAATAGTCCGGCCGCCAGGTAGTCTTTTGCTAACGAGAACAAGGCCTGGTCGCGCTGCTCGGAAGCAAGGTCCGGACGCGCGATAATGTTCTGGTGGATACGAATGGCGCGATCGACCTCGCCGCGACGGCGAAACAGGCTGCCAAGCGCGAAGTGAGTTTCGATCGTCTTGTCGTCGACGCGCACCATGTTCAGAAAATGCTCGAGCGCCTGATCCGTCTGCTCGTTGAGCAGAAAGTTCAGCCCCTTCAGGTAGTCGATATTGAGTGGTGGAGGCGCGTCTTCTTCATCGCGTTCACCAAAGCGACCCATCGCCCAGCCCGCCGCGGCGAGCAAGAGAAACAAGCCCGCCAGCAGGAAGGTGGATTCAGTCGGCATCGCTTAACGGCAATCCGCGTAAGCTCGTGACTTCGCTTTCCGACATTCGCAGTGAGCGGCGCAGGATGCGGCGTTCGTTGGCCAGCTTCAATGCAAAATACCCCATGCAGAGAATGCCAAACAGCCAGCCCAGCGCAAACGTTGCGGTCAGCACTAACGGAAGTGGCTTGGTGAATTTCGCAAACGCCAGATCGATATCGACCGAACCGGTGTTAATGGCTGTAAACGTCGCCATTGCTGCGGCAATTACCAAGATGAGAATCAGCAGGCCGATACGTTTCAGCATGCGTTCACTCCAGAACGTTCAGACAGTGGAAAATAAAAGACCGACCGTCGCACCGAGTTGCGACCGATCAATTCTTGATTGGAAAGTGGCGACTCTCGTTAACACGCTCGCGAAGGTCTTTTCCAGGCTTGAAATGCGGCACGTATTTTCCTGACAGCGCAACGGCTTCGCCCGTCTTCGGATTGCGCCCGATTCGTGGCGGACGATAGTGCAAAGAAAAACTGCCGAAGCCTCGGATCTCTATGCGTTGACCCTTTGCCAAAGAGTCGCTCATCAGGTCGAGCAAATGCTTAACAGCCAGCTCCACATCCTTTGCTGGCAAGTGCTTTTGCTTGCGGGATATTGATTCTATGAGTTCAGATTTTGTCATTATACTTGTCGCCGAACCGCCTTTTTAGCGTAACTCACGGATAGTAAAGACAATAATAGCCCGGACTGGCCTGTCCGGGCTACCTTTTTTACTTATTATTTACTTCCGCCGGACATCTTTTCCTTCAGAAGCTCGCCAAGTGTCGTGCCTGCAGGGGCTGCAGACGAGTCAGATTTGTAGCTACTGACGGCTTCAGCTTCGTCATGAACCTCTTTGGCCTTGATTGACAGCGCAATCGCACGGTTTTTCCGATCAACGTTGATGAACTTGGCCTCGACCTCTTCACCCACCTTAATCATCGTGCGTGCGTCCTCGACCCGCCCGCGAGCCAGTTCGGATGCGCGTAGCGAACCGAATACACCGTCGCCGAGATCGACGGTTGCGCCGCGCGCGTCAACTTCCGTGACCTTACCGGTAACAATGGAGTTCTTCGGATGCGCAGCCAGCCAGTTGGAAAACGGATCTTTCTCAAGTTGCTTGATGCCCAACGAAATGCGCTCGCGCTCGGCATCGATAGCCAAGACCGCAGCCTCGATTTCCTGGCCCTTCTTGTAATTGCGCACGGCTTCTTCGCCCACGTCGTCCCAGGAAATGTCGGAGAGGTGCACGAGACCGTCTATGCCACCGTCAAGCCCGATAAAGATACCGAAATCGGTAATCGACTTGATCTGGCCCGACACCTTGTCGCCACGGTTGAACGTCGTAGCGAACTCGGCCCACGGATTCGGCTTGCACTGCTTGACGCCAAGCGAAATGCGACGACGCTCTTCGTCGATTTCGATAACCATGACTTCGACTTCTTCACCGATCGACACGACGCGTGCCGGGTTGACGTTCTTGTTCGTCCAGTCCATTTCAGAGACGTGAACGAGGCCTTCGACACCGTCCTCGATTTCAACGAAGCAACCGTAGTCGGCTATGTTGGTGACCTTGCCGAAGAGACGCGTCTGCTGCGGGTAACGACGCGCAAGATCCTGCCACGGATCATCACCCAGCTGTTTCATACCCAGCGATACACGCTGGCGCTCGCGATCGAATTTGAGGATCTTGACGTCGATTTCCTGACCCACCTCAACGATCTCGGATGGATGCTTGACGCGCTTCCAGGCCATGTCCGTGATATGCAGGAGTCCGTCAATGCCACCGAGGTCGACGAATGCGCCATAGTCGGTAAGGTTCTTGACGATACCCTTCACCATATTGCCTTCCTGGAGTTCTGCCAGCAGCGCTTCGCGCTCGGCAGAGTATTCTTTTTCGACAACCGCACGACGTGAAACGACCACGTTATTGCGTTGCTGATCCAGTTTGATGACCTTGAACTCGAGGCTCTTGCCTTCCAGATACGCGGGATCGCGCACCGGCCGAACGTCGACCAATGAACCCGGGAGGAACGCCCGAACATTGTCGATTTCGACGGTAAAGCCACCTTTAACGCGGCCGTTGATGATGCCTTCGACAACTTCCCCGGCCTCGAACGCTTTTTCGAGGTCAATCCAGGTGCGCGCACGAATCGCTTTTTCTCGCGACAGCTTGGTCTCGCCAAAGCCGTCCTCAACCGCGTCCAATGCAACTTCGACTTCGTCGCCGACGGAGATGCCGCCTTCGAACTTGTCGTTCTTGAATTGTTCCAGGGGGATTACGGCCTCGGACTTGAGACCTGCACTAACGAGTACGACATCGTCATTTACCGCGACAACGGTTCCGGTGATTATCGCACCCGGCTTTATCTGTTGACTGGCAAAACTCTCTTCAAATAACTCTGCAAAACTTTCAGACATGTTAAAAAAATCCAAGGGAACTGGTATTCCCACCCAAACGTCCGGTGGCGTCCTGCTACCGACGGTCATTAAAAAAAAGGAACGAACGTCCTGTTCGATCCTATCTATAGTTCTTTCTTTGGAAACTAGAGTTCTGAGACCCACTCAAGGACCGTCTGCGTGACGGCTTCGATGGACTGGCCCGACGAATCCAGAATTCTGGCGTCCTCGGCCGGCCGCAGCGGAGCAACCGATCGCTCGGAATCCCGCCGGTCACGGTCCTCTATGTCCCGTGAAAGGGCGGCAAGGCTAACATCGATACCCTTGCCTTTCAACTGCTTATGGCGCCTTCGGGCCCGTTCCTCGGCACTCGCGGTGAGGAATATCTTGAGCGTGGCATCCCGAAATACGTGGGTTCCCATGTCGCGGCCGTCCGCGATCAGCCCTGGCGCCCTCTTGAATGCCCGCTGGCGGTCATAAAGCGCCTCGCGAACAGCCGGAATCGCCGCCACCGCAGAGGCACTGGC
>JABDNG010000039.1 GCA_013001045.1 Woeseiaceae bacterium
CGGTAACGGGCGGGCGCGTCGAATCGGGTCGCGCGGCCAACAGCGTCTTCTCGGCCGTTGCTCGCTACTACCACAGGCAATCGGAAAAACGCTTGTTTTACTCGACCATCAGCGTAACGGTCGGCCGCGACCTGGACCGCGATAACCCGGTCACGATCGGCGGCGATAACGGGCTGCGTGGCTACCCGCTACGCTATCAGAGTGGCGACTCGAAGTTACTCGTCACCCTGGAGCAACGCTATTTCACGGACTGGTATCCGTTTCGCCTCGTGCGTATCGGTGGCGCCGTGTTCGCCGATGCGGGCCGTGTCTGGGGAAACAACGCTCAGAACGAGAGGCGCTACGACTGGTTGGCCGATGTAGGCTTTGGCCTGCGGTTCGCACCGACGCGCAGTAGCGCAGGCAAAATGGTACACCTCGATATTGCGTTCCCGTTGGGCGGGGATGCTTCCATCGATACGGTTCAGATCCTGCTGGAGTCGAAACGCAGTTTCTGATTGCGCGCCGAGATTACGCTACGGCACTTGCTCCAGAATGTCCCACATGTAGTCCTGGTGCCTGCTGCAAATGGTGTTCATCTCTTTGAGGGCACGCTCCACCTTACGATCTTGCATGTCCGCAAGAATCGCCGCACGGGCATTCACCAGGGTCTTGTGATCGGCAGCGCCCATGATGAGCAGGCGACGCCAGTCGCCGCCGACATTGTGCTTCAACCAGTTCCATGTCGTTAATCCACCGTCGCGAACATGTTTGTTATAGATCGGCGCGAAAACCTTTCTCACCAGCTCATCGGCTCGTTCTTCGCCATTCATGTCGCACTGCATATAAACCGAGAAACCGGCAGCCCCGCGAGTATCCGTTATGGCTGCATTGTTGAGACCGGGGATCGTCTCCCAGATATAATCTTCGTGCGATGCACAGGTCGCCGAGAAAGCGCGCCCCGCCTCGGGTGTCTTCTCACTGATGATTTCTCCAAGCGCACCTGATGCGTCGAGTAGCGAACTCATGTCGCCGGCAATTATCACGAGCGCGCGCCGCCAATAGCCGCCTACGTAATGCTGCATCCATGTCCATGACAATATATCGCCCTGCTCGACGGCTGCATCATAGTGTGGCTTATAACTCGAACGAATAATTTCGTCCGCGCGAGACTCGCCATCCGGCGCACACACGAAGTACGTCGCATACACGTAGGCTTTTTGCCCGTCTTGGGCTTGTGCCACTGAATTGCCGGCCACTAATACGAAGGCAAGAAACAAAGCCCCCTGGATGCTTTTCTTCATGACAGTTCCCCTCAGGTGCTGTGCTTCGGAAATCGAAGCCATCTACTTATATATAGCAGCTACGGCAGCTGTTCACCGGAGATCCAGCACCCTTCGAGCCGCTGAGAGTTACCCCCCCTGTATTGTGAAATTAACACTGTGAAATTCTTTCTGTGAAATTTCATATCTTTTGCGCTTAGTATGTCAGGTACGTAAACAGGTGAATTCCGTTATCGGAACTCGGATAAGGAGATCGACATGACGCAGCGACAGCAACAAACGCCAAGTGGACTTCGTGAAGGGCCAATCAACTCGCTGTTCGGTGCCAGCATCGGCAACGAAGAGAGCGTGGTGAGCGTACTTGATGACGCAATTCCACTGCGGGATGCGAGCCACGCCGATGTCGCCGAATACAGGGTAGAAAATCCCAGGCGCTATGCCGAGTGCTTCGCGTTACTCTCCGATGGCCGAAAAGTGGGCCTCAAGGACGCCTGCCAATTTGTCGGTTGGTCGCGCCACGACCGCGATCGCTCACTGCTGTCACTGCTGTTTCGTAGCAATGGCAAGCACTTCGAGGTCTCGACCGAGGGTGACCTGCGCGCACACGCGCCGGGCCGCATTCGCGCCGTATTTCTCGAATCCGAGTCCGAGCGTCGCTCGAGCCTCGCCAGGAAATTCATCGGCATCGATGGCGACCTGCTGACCTTGCCGGCACCGCCGACTTCGATCTAGCTTGCGGGCCTGCTCTTGCCGAAAGAACACGCACAGCATTCGGACCCGCAGACGTAAACGCGCCCCAATTCAGCCTGTTATGGCTTCGGAATAACCGTATAGCTATCGCCGCTGCTACACTCATAATCTGGGTATTCAATTGGTTTAGAGGAAGTCAGCGATGGCCTATGGATCCAGCGATATTCGTAACGTATGCCTTGTGGGGCCAAGTAATGCGGGAAAGACCCAGCTTGCAGAGGCGCTGCTGCATGCCGGCGGGGCCATTCCAGAATGCGGCTCGGTTGATCAGGGCAATACCGTGTCGGATTTCACACCGCGCGAGAAGCAGCTGGGTCATTCACAGTTTTCCGCCGTTTGTCATCTCGATCATGGCGGCATCCATGTCAATCTAATCGACACGCCGGGATACCGGGACTTTATTGGCCGCGCCTTGTCCGTGCTGCCAGCCGCCGAGACTGCGGCGGTCGTCATCAATGCGCAGAACGGGATCGACATGATCAGTCGGCGCATGATGGAAGCCGCAAGGAAACAGCGGCTTTGCCGCATGATCATCGTGAACAAGATCGATGCCGAAGACGTGAATCTTGAGGCGCTTCTCGCCGACATTCGGACCGCATTCGGGCCCGAGTGCCTGCCTTTGAACTTACCGGCGGCCGATGGCGTTGGCATTGTCGATTGCTTCTTCCAACCCGACGGCGCCGCCACCGCGTTTGGCGATGTAAAGACGGCGCATACCGAAATCGTCGACCAGGTAGTCGAGGTTGATGAAGCGTTGATGGAAGTGTACCTGGAGCAAGGGCAGGAGCTTGAGCCGGACCAATTGCACGATCCGTTTGAGAAAGCACTGCGCGACGGGCACTTGATACCCATCTGCTTTGTGTCGGCTAGAACGGGCGCTGGCATACCTGAGCTTCTGCAGGCGTTTGAACAACTGATGCCCAATCCGATGGAGGGCAACCCACCCAGATTTCTCAAAGGTGAGGGAACGGACGCCGAAGAGGTCATTATCTCGCCGGATCCGGCCGCACACGCCATTGCGCACGTCTTCATGGTTAACATCGACACGTTCAAAGGCAGACTCGGAACATTCCGCATCCATCAGGGAACGATTCGACCGGGTAATCAGCTTTTTGTCGGCGACGCCCGGAAACCTATCAAGGTTAACCAGCTTTTGAAGATCAACGGTGACACACACGTCAAGACAAGCGTCGGTGTACCCGGCGATATTTGTGCGATTCCGCGTGTGGACGAGGTGCATTATGACGCCGTGCTTCACGATTCGCACGACGAAGATCATTTTCACCTGAAATCCATTGATCTGCCGCGACCAATGTACGGCCTCGCGATCAAACCGGCGAACGATAACGACTCGCAAAAGACCTCGGATGCCCTGCACGTTGTCGTAGCCGAGGATCCGTCACTTCAGTTGGAACACAATGCGTCCCTGAACGAAATCGTGCTACGTGGACTCGGCGATCTTCACCTGCGCACGGTGCTCGAGCAGATTTCCGATCGCTACAACCTCGACGTGCTTACTTCACTGCCGTCTATCGCGTATCGCGAGACGATCACCAGGAAGGCGGAAGGCCACCATCGCCACAAGAAGCAAACCGGCGGCGCCGGCCAATTCGGGGAAGTTTACTTGCGTATCGAGCCCTTGCCTTCCGGCGAAGGCTTTAAATTCGCGAGCGCTGTTGTTGGCGGATCAATTCCCTACCAGTACATTCCGGCCGTGGAAACCGGCGTTCGCCAGGTTATGGACGCGGGCGCCCTATACGGCTACACGATGCAGGATATTATGGTCACGGTCTACGACGGCAAGCATCATTCGGTGGACTCCAAGGAAATCGCCTTCGTCCAGGCGGGCAAGAAGGCCTTCCTGGATGCCATATCCAAAGCATCGCCAATCGTGATGGAACCCATCGTTGACGTTACCGTATCGGCACCAAGCCGCTGCGCCGGTGGTGTCACCGGGGATCTTGCTTCAATGCGCGGCATGGTAACGGGTACCGAGGCGCTGCCCAACGACCGCATAATGGTGTCCGGCCAGGCACCGCTCAAGGAGATTCAGGGCTACCATTCGCGGCTCAAGTCTCTCACCGGCGGCGACGGCAGCTTTACGATGGACTTCAGTCACTATGCCGAGGTGCCGAAGGAAGCGCTGGACTTTGGGAACCAGAAGTCAACGGTCACGGCCTGACAAACGCCGCTGCACGATTGCTACGGTACTCGTCTAGTGTGAATCAGGTCACAGGGTTGATCCTCCGATTACGCTATACCTTTAAAGGAGATTTAATCGCCGACGAGGGTCCGAGCTTATGCATGCTAAGGGCAGTCATGATCGGGTAGTGCCAGTTCCCAATCTGCTGGACTACTTTCGCACCTCAGTTGAAGGCGTCATGTCCGAACAGGGTATCGAGGTCGAACCTAACGCGACCCATTACGTCGTCAATCTACTGACTTTGTTCTCACGCTCCGAAGAACTGTACGACGATGACGGCGAGATCTTCGGACTCAAGCCGCTCGCACTAATGCTCGCCGATGCGACAGACGCTGCCACTCCTGATGCACGCAATTGTGCATTGCAACGAATTGGCGACGTCGCACTGTTTATTTCCGGTTTCTTCGCGGACAGCCTGGCCACGCACGCGGTAGACCTCGACTACTACATTCACATGGGTGGCAATGCCTACGGCTCGCTCTCCGTGGAAGTCCGTGGAACATTTCGCGGCAAGGCGTTCGCCGACACTTACAGCGAACTTGCTGACAAATTCCAGATCCTCGTTGATGTCCTCAACGAAGTACGCGACAGAGAAAGGCAAGAATCCCACGTCGATATGCTGCGTACCTACAACGTGTGGCGCAAGACAGGCAGCAGGCGCGCGCAAAACCTGCTACGGGAACAGGGTGTTGTACCGATTAACTGCCGCGCATACGATTGATAAAGGCATCAGCCTCATCGATGGCAACTTGCATATCCCGAATCAAAGCCTCAACCTGGCCTTCGAGCACCGACGCCTGGCCACGTAACGCGGCTAACGCCTGAGCGTTCAGGCTATGTTTTAGAAATAACACGTTGTCTGTTAACACGGCCATCACCGGATCGACGCGGTTACGCGCAACCTGCATACGATCACGCATCATCATGAACTGCCGACGCGCCTGCGCGAGCTTCTTTTCCTGATCGGCTCTCAGGGCGGCGCTACTGTACAGGTCGAGTTCCGACTCCCATTCGTCGAACAGATCTTCGCTAACACGATCGATATCCGATAAATGCTCGTCCAGATCTTCCGTCGCATCTCGGGAACGGTCCACTTCCTTGCTAAGCCGCTCGTACTTTTCCTCGAGTTCACCGCCCTCATAGCCGACCAGTGCACTGAGCTCCTCATACGCCGAAACAAGCTGCTCGCGTGTCTCCGTTTGCGCATCTCGTGCATCTTCCACGCGATCGACGAGGATATCGCGCTTGTGAATACCTACCTTCTCGAGCGCCGAGTACTGCACCGACGCGCAGCCCGAAAGCATGGCTAGCGAAATGCCAATGAAACCGACTCTTAGGATTTGCAGATTGCCAAATAGTTGTGTCATCTTTGCTGTCGTTCCCTGAAAAAATTTCTTTACGATGAATCCATTTATTACAAAAATAATACCGTTGATTCCGGCGATTCTCAAAAAAAAGCGCTCCTGGGTCGCCGCCGTCGCGCTGCTTGGTGCGGGGTACCTGGCGACCGGTGACGGCGTCGCGAGCATCGACTGGATGTGGAAAGAACCACGCGACCTTCTCGTCGATCGCGTCGAAGCAGCCCGCGACAGCCAGCATGACGCTGCAGAACAATTTCGCGATGCGCTCACAGAATTCAAATCCGTCGTGAATCTTCCGGACAGCGATCTGGAACGTCACTACAACAAACTCAATTCGGCTCATAAACGGAGCCAGGCCGCGGCTGACGGCATCAGCAAACGCGTCGATCGCGTCGTCAAAGCCAGCAATCGACTGCTCGACGAATGGCGCTCCGAACTCGACGATTACAACGATCCCGCATTGCGTCAGATCGCTGAACAACAATTTGATCAGACGCGCGAACAAGCTACGCGCCTGATTGCGTCGATGCGGCAGATCGAAGCCCGAATGCAGCCTGTCCTGGCTTCATTCCAGGACCAGGTCTTGTACCTCAAACATAACCTGAACCTTTCGGCTATTGCTGCGCTCGAGGGCGAAGCGACGATCATTGAATCCAATGTGGATATATTGATTGCCGACATGACTCGCTCGATAGCGGAAGCGGACGCATTCATCGAAGTCATCCTTAGCCGCGAGCAATCATAGAACGAATTTCCTGCCAGCGAGGCTCCGTAACAATCGTTCACACTTATACGGTTGCCACCGCTCCCTGCGTCAATCACAATGCGCGACATGCTGGAGAAATCCGACCGAAATCGGAAACATGAGGAAGATTTTATGAAATCTGTAAACCTATTTATTGCGCTCGCCGCCGCACTGGCGATCCTGTCTGCATCACCCGCAATCGCACAGAACACGCCTGCCAAAGGTAAGTCGATCGATGTCGCGGTGGAAGAAGCAGAGCGGGCTGAGGATCAGATGGAAAAGGCAGGCGACAAAGCCGGTAAAGCGAAAGACAAAGCCAGCAAGGCCAAGGACAAAGCCGCCAAGGGTAAAGACCACGCTGCTGCGCAAGGCAACGAGAAGTCTCAGGAAATGCGGGCACGTCGTGATGAACGCAAAGTCATCAAGGAAGAGTATAAGTCCGAAAAGAAAATGGGCAAAGCGACAATTGACGATGCCGAAGGCGATATGGATGTCGATGCCCTCGAGACTGAGATGGACGACAAGCCAGAGGACGACACGAAGAAAGAAAAGAAGCCCTGGTGGAAATTCTGGAATCGATAGAACCCGATGAATAAATCGCATGCCACCCAGAATCTCGGGTGGCATGTTGTTCGTTCAGTCGGCGAGCGGGTTACCCGACACTGCGTCAAGGTCGCCCGACAAATCCCGATTTGATACTTCTCGAAGGCCGAATTCTTTCGCAATGAGGCGCATCGCTGCCTTTGCTTCGCTCTCCCCCCTGAAGCCCTCACCTACGACAATTTCGTTGCCTTGCCGGTCGACCGCGGAGACCGAATAATAGATGATATGTTTCCCGCCCGACTGCGTTTTCAGCGTGCTCTTTTTCTCGAAACGCTCGAAACTGTTCTGATGCATCTGTTTACGGCTGACGGGAATGCCGAGTAGCCGCCGCACGGCGATGATGTTGCCCGCCTGTTTCGAGACTTCAAGAGAGTTCAGTAACAAATAGAGGCAAAAGACACCGATCAACGTCCCGACACCGCCAAAGATTCCGCCAAAAATCCGGTTGCCCTCCTCGACGGCAAAGTACCAGCCCGCCGCCGCAAAGATGGCCCCGACAAGGACACCGCCGAGCGATGGACCCGCGTGACGGCCCATTGGGTAAACCAGTTGCCTGCCACTCGCATGTTGCCGTATTCGAATAATCTCGCCGACCGATGCATCGTCAATCACGCTCTGCACGGCCCGCGCTTTTTGTACCGTGCGATCGGACAAATGGCGCGATTGCATCGCCGTTTTGTATACCGGGATGTCGTAGTCGCGATCGAGGTCCGTGCCGTTTAATTCCGCATTCAGGTTCAGCCGCCATACGTGATAACTTCCGCCCTGCTCGGCGTCGGAAGCATCGAGGCCTTCAGGTACATCAAACCGGAATAGCAGTCGTGTACCGCTGGCGCCAGGTTCCGCATGTGCAACCAGCGTGTCCTGCCAAATCGCGTCTTCCTTGCGGCTACGGCTCTTGCCGCTACCCGAAACATAGGAATGCAGGTTGTTCAACGTCAGCTGGAATCGGGCCGCCGGATCGAACGGCATGTTGAGATCGATGGTGCCCCCTACGTGCCCGCCAATCGAGCCCGGGAATGGATCGAGCGTCACGGGTGCCGCGCCGAAGCGCCGCCACTCGAGCGTGCGGCGGATCGCCCAGACCAGTAGCCCCAACCCGACCAGCGGGAACAACAGGCCGATGAGCGCCAGGTAGTTCTCTTTACGCGTCACCTCCTCATATACAAGAAAAGGCAATGCTGCCGAAATCAAGTTCCAAAACGCGGCGAACGCCCAGGCGCCCCACATTGCGGTCTTCGAGCTGGAGCGAATCGTCGCTGTTTGCCAGTTTTCATTCAGCAACCACGGGGAATTCTTGTACTCGGATCGGCTTGCATCCTTTTCCGGTGCGGCTCGCCAGACGAAAATCAACAATCCGAGACCGAAGCCACCGAACACAAACACGAAAATAGACTTGAAGCCGATAAGGCCCCAGCGCACGCGGCGATCGATGATCGAGTCATGCGGCGCGCCTGGATCGACGTAGACGAGAATCTTGCTGCCGCTGGCCGCCTTGCTTTGCAATCGCCGGCCGGTTTCTTGTTGATAACCTCCGATATTGTCGCCGCCACGGCTGAGTGACACCCGATCGCCCACGTACCGCTCGCCACCGTATGAATACGAATATTCGGCATACGCCTCGTAGGTGTCCGAGTCGCTGCCACTGTTCGATTCATAGCCACCGCGGATCAGGCTCGCTTCGACCGCTGCCCAATCCTGCATCCGCCATGCGTCGAACAGCGTGTTGCTGATGGACCACAGCATCCAGACACCAACCGCAAAAAACGGCAGTGCGAACAGGGTTACGACAATCTTGCCTTTCATGCGACAAAGACTAGCAGGACCGTCGCCGATCCTCTGTGATCCCTGTCAAACGGGCTTGTGACAGCGCTTCGCGTCGAGGATCGGCCTTTCGGGCCGGCGCGGACCATAGGTCTGTGCGTGCCCTGACGCGTCGGTAATTCCGAATTAGTACCGTCCGTGCTGCTTGAAGATGTAATTGTTGAGTTCGATGAACTCGCTGTTCATGCGATGAACGATGCGATGAGTGGATCGAGCGATTGCGCGCATGACTTTGTAAACGATCTGCGGATGCTCATCGATGACATTCTCGAAATCTTCACGTTTCAGGCTGAGGATGCGGCAGCGGCATAACGCTCGCAATCCGACCGTGTGCTCATGGCTGTCAATAAAACTGAGTTCGCCGGCGAGATCGCCCTCTCGCAACACTGCGAGCCCGGCGACGTCACCTCCGCCGGTGCTTTTCACAACCTCCAGCTTGCCTTCCAGCAGCACGTGCAGCGAATCATCGCTCGTCCCCTGGACAATCAAGTAATCGCCATCGGCCAACTCGCGAGGCGTCATGATATTGCCCAGCACGGCTGCCTCCTCTTCCGTCAATTCTCCGCCGAGAGAGGACAAAAGGAGCAGATTGGCTGTGTCTGTCATGTTTCTTCCCCAAGACCTGACTTGATTACAGGAATAATAGTGAAATAAAAGCCTTGAACACCATACGTAGAAGGCCCAGTTGAGCTTGGCAATATCGCTGGGGCTAGGACTTCGTGCCCGCACCCATGAGCTCGTAATGCCCGCCGCGATCGAGGGCAGCCTTGTACGCGGGTTTCGCGCGCACGGTTTTTAGAAAACCCGCGAGATGTGGATAAGCTGAATCAAGATCCGTCCGTACTTCGGCCGCCTCCAGCGCAAAGCTCATTTGCACATCGGCCGCCGTAAATCGGTCGCCACAGAACCACTTTGAATGGCTCAGCGTGTCTTCCATGAAATCGAGATTGCTCTTCACGTTGGCATCGAGGTAGCTCGCGCGCACCTTGCCGGCGATTCCCTTCGCTATCGGTTTCACAAAAAAGGGCATGGGTGAAGTTTCAATGCGGGCCAGAATCAGCGAGATAATCATGAAGGGCATGAACGTGCCCTCGGCATAGTGCATCCAGTAGGTGTACTCACGCCATTCCGGCGTACCAGTATTCGGATGCAGACGGCCATCATCATACGTCTGCACCAGGTATTCGATGATCGCACCCGACTCTGCAACGGTCACATCGTCATCCACGATGACTGGGGCTTTGCCGAGTGGGTGTATCTCCTTGAGCTCGGGCGGCGCCAGGCTTGTCACTTTGTCACGGCCGTAGCGCTTTATTTCATAGTCGACGCCGAGCTCTTCGAGTAGCCACAGGATGCGTTGCGAACGCGAATTTTCGAGGTGATGAACGATCAGCATTGTTTTTCCCCCTGAATTCTGAATTTCATACAGGATACTGCAATTTTGACCTTCAGGCTCTCGCTCAGGACCAAGCAGTACATCTTTGAACTGCTATAGTTATCTATGAAAACACGCCATGGAGACCAAAAAATGAAAAAAATCACAATATCTTCGATTGTAATTAGCTTGATGCTGTTGCTTGGCAGCAATGCGCATGCACAGGCGATTGAAGCCGTCTATGGAATAAAATATGACGACAGCGGTGCTGCGAAAGCCGCAATAGACGAGATTTTTCAAGATGACGCCGTAAGCGGCACTAAAGTTAGCCTCTACGTCCACGATTTCGGCGTGCCGGGCAACGCAACGCACACTGTGGTTGCTGACTATGATAGCTATGCTGCGCGCGACAAACTGGATACGGCACTTATCGGAAGCCATGGTTGGGCGAGGTATGAACTCGCCACTCAGGGCTCGAAATCGATGTCTTCTGAATTGGCTATCGTCGTCAAAGACTATGGCAACGCACGCCATGAAGCCGGATACCTGGTCGCATTCTCTATGCAGGTCCGCGATCCCGCTGCCTACGTTACGGCTCTCGGAAAACTGAATGATGCCATTGGCAATCCGGGCGTTCTCCGGCTGGTAGCGATACGCTCAGGCCTCGCGAATGTGACGCACGCCGTGCTGGTTGGCGGCGCTGATTTCGCCGCTACGAACGCTTACCTTGACAAGTTATTTGCAAGCGATGCCTATGCGGCATTCAATGCCGAAGTTGCCAACAATCGCACCATGCTTAACGTGGGGATGTATCGACGCGTCGGCCACTGGGGTTACTGACCGGACGATTTCGCACGAAACGGCAAACGGCGGCTTTCAATCAAAGCTGCCGTTTGCTTTTCCCCCCAGGGAAGTGTGCACGTATCATCGATTTCTCGTAGCATGGGCACCTTGAATTTGAGCGAACTCCCAAACCCACAATTGACACCATGAAGATCGTGCACTTCACGCGCTGCCTCGCCTTGCTGCTCTGCGTTCTTTTCGCCGCAAGCGGCTTCGCGCAGGAGGCAGAAGGCGATGCCGCGCCCGTTTCACCAGACCTGAATTCGCTGCAAACCAACTGGTGGGCGTACTTCGAAGGCACGCGGGACGAAGTCGAGCCTCGGATTAAGGCGTTTCTTGACGAGACGGGCGCAGAGACCGCTACGCTGGCGCCGCAAAACCAGCTGATCGCGCAGTCAATCCTGGAGGCAGTCCGCGATAATCTGACCGCATTCCTTGCGTTACTTGATGGTACCGAACTCGAGCCGCAGGACCTCGAGCCGGCGGCGGCGAGTTATTCGATCGACGAGTTACTCAGTCTCGCCGCCATTGCTCGCGACGCACGCGACGCTGCGTCCGAGGAACAGCTGGAAGTCGATCGCGAGCAACGCGTGCTCGACGGCACCCGCCGGCATCGTGATGCCGTCTTTGACGATTACGTCGACGCGACCGCCGGGGACGAACGTTGGTTGGCGGGACTCCGGCTTCTGCAGGCGCGTTCGGCCCAGGCGATTTCTACGCGCCGTCTGGCGCTCTTGACGGAACGGACTGAACGAGCGAGCACCCATGCCGATGCGCTGGAGGCACGCGCGAACCTCGCGAGAACTCGATTGGCAGTTACAGCCGACGATGCAGATCTCGACGCGTTGATCCAGCGTATCGACTCGAACCAGGCCGCCGTCGAAAAAGCGCAGGCGGCGCTGCGCGAGGCGCAGATTGCGGCAAGCGGGCTCGATCTGGACACGGCGCAGGGTCGCTCTCAACAACGCTTGCAGCAACAGAGACTCCTTGAGGCTGAGATTCGCCTCGCGTTGGCCGAAGCGACGCTCGCCCGAACCGGCGCACAGCGCTGGTGGACGGAAATCATGCTGGACCGCGCGCCTGACACGAATGCACTCGAGGATCAGGTGCTTCAGTGGTCGGAGTTCATACGGAATATCGAGCAGCGCATGCCGAACTGGCGTGAACTGACCGGCAACGAGCTGCTTGCTGTGCAGAGCGTAAACCGAGACGGTCTGAATCGAGCGTCGCGTCGCTTGCTGGACCAACGGCTGGGTACGGCCCAGGAAACACTGGCACAAATCCAGGAGCTGGATGACGCAAGCGCGGAACTTGACCTACTAATGCTCGTGGTAGACAACGCGGCCGCTGAGTACAAGGGCGCATTCAAGTCGTGGCTCGGTGGCATGAGCCGCGCGGTCAAGACCGGCTACCTGCGGGTTGCAGGTCTGGCTGATGTCACCTTGTTCTCCGTCGGTGAGGCGCCGGTTACGGGCGGCGACATCCTTCGAGTACTCATTATTCTGACCGTGGCCTACCTTCTGTCGCGGGGCATTCGCAGCGCAATCCGTCGTTTCGGCAGTAAGGAGTCCGCCGGTACGCAGGCATCCCTGTACACCGTCGGACGCCTCAGCCA
This sequence comes from Woeseiaceae bacterium, assembly GCA_013001045.1. Taxonomy (GTDB): domain Bacteria; phylum Pseudomonadota; class Gammaproteobacteria; order Steroidobacterales; family Woeseiaceae; genus UBA1847. The sequence goes on from JABDNG010000039.1 coordinate 12,582, forward strand.
TTACACGATCATAATATTCGGCGTAGTCATCGCGTTGTCGTCGATCGGGCTCGACTTCAGCAACCTGGCACTGGTCGCCGGTGCGCTCAGCGTTGGCATCGGTTTTGGTCTGCAGTCCATCGTCAATAATTTTGTTTCCGGCCTGATCATCCTGTTCGAGCACTCGCTTCGAGTGGGCGACTTCATCGAACTCGACACCGGTCTAACCGGTACCGTTAAAGCGATCAATGTTCGCAGCACACTCATCAACACCAATGACAATATCGACATTGTCGTACCGAACTCCGAGTTTGTTACCACGAGACTCACTAACTGGACGCTAGGCGAACGTATACTTCGAGTCCGAATACCGTTTGGCGTGGCTTATGGCAGTGACAAGGACACGGTCAAGGAAGCGGCACTCGAGGCGGCGGCCGACGTGCCCTACACGTTAACGCACATGAAAGGGCGTGAACCCGATGTCTGGCTCGTGGAGTACGGCGACAGCAGCCTGAATTTCCTGCTGCTGGTCTGGGTGAATCGGCAGGGCGCGCGACGCCCGACTCGAACCCGTTCCGCCTATCTCTGGGCCCTGGAAACCAGGCTCACAGAACATGGCATCGAGATTCCGTTTCCGCAACGCGATCTGCACCTGCGCTCCGGCTGGCCGGAGCCCCAGCCCGCCACACCGACACAATTACCCGCCGAGCAGGAAGAGGCATGAAAGATCAGGCGCTCGCGTTGCGCGCGGGCTGCATGTCAGCGCGCAACGCCTGACCTGGCTCCCCCTCCATACCAGTATTGAGCCTACCAACGACCTTATTTCCAATATAGATCAATGAGTTACCACCTCGGCTTGGCACGGGTTCGCCCTGCCTGACGAGGATTGTGAACATTTGTGGCCACCGGGTGGCGCAGCTCAAATTTCATCGATAATGACGCTTGTAACTCGGCGCCGCATGGCGCGTCGCCAGTGCGCTAAGGAGAAAACTCGATGTACGGCTTTCCACTTCATACGGATATGATTCTGGCAATCGCGGTTGCGGCAGCGTTCGCGCTCGGCTGGATGCTGCAGCGTCTTTTCAAGTCGCTGCGCGCCAAAAACCGTATTGAGCTGTTAAGCGATCGCATCGCTCGTCTTGAGGGGCAAAGAGATTCGGCACACCGCGTTTCTCTCGATTTGGCCGCCAGCCATACACAGCTGCTCGGCGATTTCCATGAGGCGGAATGGACGATTCGTGGTCTAAAAGCGGAGCTTCATACGCGCAACGACAGAATCGAAGCGCTCAAGGAAGACCGTGGGCACGATTTACCGTCTTTGAGTGACGAGTTCTGGGCCGTCGAAAAGACCGTGCAGTAAACGCAACGTCGCCGCGTCCATAACGAAAGCCCTTACCGACATTAACTAAGCCGCCGTCTCCTGCGGGTTGTAGATGCGGCGCTCGGCTTCCTTCAGCAATCCTTTAGCATTGCCATGCCGTTCTGGCTTGAAGGCAATCGCATCAATTCCGATGCTGTACTCGTGCCGACTGTCCTCATCGCGATTGTAATCGCCAATTTCCTCGTTGAAGCGTCGGCGAACATGATCGACATCTTCCAGGTTGGTTCCTGCCAGAAGCACACAGAAAAAATCTGACGAAATGCGTGCGACGATATCGGAGTTACGAAACGTCGACGCTAGCTGATGCGCAAATTCGACAGCTGCGGCATCACCCGAGTCTCGGCCGAGAGTATCATCGATCGACTGCAGATTCTGGAAGTGAAACAGCAACATCGTCGCCGGCTGTTCGGTGCGTACGCACATTGACAGCAAGTGCTCGGCGATCATCAGGAAACCGTTCCGATTGGACAACGATGTAATCGGATCGACGGTCGCAACATCGGCATCGATCAATTCCTCTTCGACCATTCGGCCCAGTTCACGCAACAGTTGAGCCTGTTCATCGGTAATTTCTTTGGGCTCACGGTCGATCACACACAGCGTGCCGACGCGGCTGCCGTCAGGCGCGCTGAGCGGATAGCCCGCATAGAAGCGGATGTTCGGGTCGTGGCATACCAGTGGATTGTCACAAAAGCGTTGATCTTCGGACGCGTCGTTTACGATCATGATCTTGTCGTCGAGAATGGCGTGACCGCAAAAGGACACGTTCCGTGGCGTCTCGGAGACGTCCAGCCCCTGGACGGACTTGAACCATTGCCGATCGGCGTCGACTAACGAGACGAGCGCGATAGGCGTCGAGAAGATCTGTTTTGCGAGTCGTGTTACACGATCGAAACGCTCTTCAGGCAGTGTATCCAGGAGTTTCAGGCCCCGCAGGGTCTCTAGCCGTCGTGTCTCGTCGCTGGGTGTAGGAGGAGCTAACATACTGATCCCTCTTGATAAATAACCGGTCATTGGGCTTATCGGCCGGATTTGACATAAATTTAGTCGTTATTTGATCTTGGTGCCTGTCGATTCGATTAGTGGGACACGCGTCACACAATTGTTGCGCTTGTGGAACAGGACCGGGTGTCCAAAGCACGACTTGACCAGCAAAAAGAAACGGGGCCACGAGGGCCCCGTCATTTTGATTGAGGACTGCCCAGAAACGCTTCGCGCCTCGGAGCGTCCTCCACTACATGCTCGGCGGACGCGCGAGATAGTCCGGAACTACCGCGATGGATTCGGGCGAATCCTGTGAGCTTACGGCCGCCGGTGCAATATCCCCCCCAACACTGTTCAAAATATCATCGAAGCGCAGCACGGCATCTTGCGATTTTTCAGCGACATACAGATTCGTGCCGTCAAAAGCCAGATCGACCGGATTACCGAGCCTGGTGTCGCCAAGCAGGGCATCGTTGCCATTATTGATTTGCAGGACGACGTCAGTGACCCCAGCAGCCTGGCTTGCGCCTTCAATCACGAAAATCTTGCCGTCGGTTGCAAAAGACGCGTCGCCGATATCGGATACGATGAGCGCGTCGGTTGTTCCGCCTACATGCACGATACCGTGCAGATTTGTCGCCTCAGCGAATCCGGTTGCCGTTGCATAACGCGGTGTGATCACCCTGTCAGGACCGTTCGCGCCCTGATTCGACACAAATGCGTCAAACACCGCCACAGTGCCGTCGGTCATTGCCACGAAGAGTCGGTCAGAAACCGGATCGTAATCAAGGTCCCAGGGACGCTGCTCAAGGGTGGCGACGAACAACGGTGCGGAATCACCGGCCGCCTCGGCGCCAAAGACACGAATCGCTGGCAACGCCTGATCATTGTCCGCAATCATGACGAGACCTGAGGCATCATCGGTATCGACGCCTTTCGGGCTTACGATGCCCGTCGTCGCACCGCGAATAATACGATCACGCACATCGCCCGCAACGTCCCCGTCGCGAGAAACAGCTGCCCGATTCAGAATATAAACGCCGCCGTTTTCATCGTTACCGTCATCGAACGTTGCCAGCGCGTCGCCCGACTGACTGAAGATGACATTCTCCAGCGCGACACCTGATTCAAGGCTCGCCTGCATCGCGTCCATGGCAGGCGTCAATCGGACCAGGTCGGCGGCCGCGCCGCCACCGGTAGGGTTCAATGCCACAGCAATCGCTGTCGTGGTGAACGCCGATGCATCGTCAAGATCGGAAATATCCGCCAGCATACCGGCACCACCGGAGGCGGGTCCAAGCACGAGTGATTGCGGCGCATCTGAATCCGTTGTGCGGTCAGGCGCAATATCGCCGCTTTCGCCATCAAGAACATCCTTGTATGCCAGTATCTTGTTGTTGCCGAATTCGGCAATCCACGCTTCGCTGCCGTTTAGCACGATGTCGACGGGATTACGCAGCAAAGTGTGTGGCCCCGCGATGCTTCTTGCAGGCGACTGTGCGCCGGATACGGTACTGGCGTCGGCAATGACGATAATTTCGCCATCGTCATTGGAGATATCGCTGCCAACATCAGTAACCACCAGGCGATCACCAGCCGCATCGTACGCAATACCGCTCAGATTGGTCGCACCGTCCGGAGTAATCGTGCGGCTGGCGGCCGTTGAAAAGCCGCTCGTGACGAAATCGTCGATGACCTCGATGGTACCGTTGCTTGCAGCAACGAACAGGCGATCGCTTGCCTCGTCATAGACGAGGTCAGTCGGCTCGACAGCGATAACGGCACTTGCGATCGAAACCGCATTCTCCCCGGCCGCCGTGCCATAAACCTCTATTGATGAACCCTGAAAGTTCGCTGCAAATACAAGGCCAGCACGATGTGCAATCGAGATGCCGCGAAGAGACATTGAGCCGGGCGCCATGAATTCGCGATCCAACTGTCCATCGAATGCGCTGTCGTTGGCTCGATTGTCGACACGGTTGATGACGCGCAGGCTTCCTGGCGGGCCGTTGAGATCGCCTGCCAGATAGAGATTGTCCGAGGCGTCTATCGCGGCGCCCTGGTTGTTGCCTGCATCGAAGGAGTTAAGCAGTTGCAGATTTTCGTCCAGGCGATCGATCTTGCCTGCATTCGCCGAACCGTTGTGGGTCACATAAATGTCCACCGGGGTGAAGACAGCGGGTGGCGGTGGTGGTGGTGGCGGTGGTTCTACGACAGGCGCTGAGCCGCCGCCCCCGCCGCATCCGCCAAGCAATACTGCAGCCGTAACAGTCCAACCGGTCGTCGCGCGTTTCGTAAGGCTGCGCGCTCTGGTCATTTTGCTATTCATTTTCGTTCTCCGAAATCCATTCGCATCCGCCGCTTTGATGCGGTGCCAACCGCGCCGCGGACAAAATGCTCATCCAATAGTGGTGAGCCCAAGCAGGTTCGAAGTCTGAAGATTGTTTATTTGGCCGTCATGAGGCCCCGAAGCGGGCCAGACTGGGGTGTTCGGCCCAGACGAGGCCGCGCAAAGCCAGTGATTATGCGATTCTCACCGAGCGGAAATCAGTAACGTCGACGGCAGGCGATGTTCAGTATTGTGACCGAATCGACATTTTTTGAATGCGCTTGTTCAGTCACTCGTCCTTACTTTCTTTTTCATACCGATTTGCTTGCAAAAAAAGGCCGGGGGGAGCGAGCCCCCGGCCAGTCTCAGCGTTGGGTTTTAATGGGAGCAATCACGCTGAGTATTTCAATTGTCGACACCGACGGGCTGTAGCCCGCCGCCCATCGGTGTCGATATGCACCTCATTGCAGCAATGGCCGAATGCCGACGCCGTTGCTGGACACGCCGTCCACCATGGCGCCGAACGCCAGTGTGGCGGCGGCCGCGCTGAGCAAGATTGTTCCGGTGCTTCGTTCTTTCATTTCGATCCCGAACCGGTTTTTCGTGATGGGGAGCAGTCTGTCGGTAATTCCTGGCGCAGAAAATCGGCCAAATACCCTAGAGCGACTGGGGTCAAGTACCTAGATTCGAAGTAGTAACCCGCTGCAATGCGCGACCTGAGTCCGTTTATGTGACGTGTTCGTAATTACGACCATTTTTAACCGTGTTAGCATTATGAGAATGATTCGCAACAACAATTCGACGGCGGCGTAGCAATCACGTCCTCGTTTCTGAGAGAAACCTTATGCTCCGATACCTAAGCATTGTCGCTTTGTTCAGCTTGATGCTGGCCATCGGGTCGCCACAGCAGGCCGCTGCGGCTGCTCCACTGAATGTCTCCGTGCAAGGAAACGTGCTTACCGCGGACCTCCAGGTCCCTGGCGGCTACTCGACAAAATTGACCGTCACGTTTGAAAATGTCGTTGGGCTCAGCGCCGACAGCCTGAACGTCAGCGCTGCAGCAATTAATCCACTCGACATCAATCTGCTCGCCCGCCTTGGCAACGTTGTTTCTGGCATACCGGCCGGATTTCCGATGCTGGTCAGCATTGAGCCCGACCCGAGTCGCGGCTTGAGCTTCAGCGGTGTCGTCAACATCGAGCTTTATACTCACGATCTCGAATTTGTCGCTGCATCACCGCTACGACTGTTTTCCGCGCCGCATGGCGGCGCTTTCGAGGATATTACTGTAATGCACGGCGCCGGCAGCTATCGCAGTGGCGGCACGAAGGGTAATTTTTCCGAGTTTATTATCGCCGTCGATTCGAGAACACCACTCGCTGCAGCCGGCGACAAGCTGCAACGCTTGCGCTCTCTGCTGGATGGATTCTCGACACATATGGATGCGGACATATACAACCAGCTTTCGGGCCTGGTAAGTGCTGCAGAAAGTGCCTACGCATCGAATTCGCTGGTTGCCTCGGTGACCTATGTTGAAGCGTTCGCCGATGCCGTTGAAAATCACGGTAACGCAATCCCGAACGTCTGGAGCGCGTCTCACAGTCTCGAGAATATTGCGGGAAGATTGCGCGCCTCCGCGGGTACCCTACGCTTCAGCTTGACGCTGGCGATAAATAACCTCTGACGCGAAGGACCCGGCAATGCGCGCTCGCCTGACGTTTTACGAAACGGACCGGCCTGCTCGGCAATACCTCCTGGACGAAGCGGTCCGCTATCTCATTGGTCGCGACAAATCCTGTGCGATATTGATCGCCGATGGCACGCTCTCGCGTCGGCATGCGAAACTTGAGTTTCATCAAGGCGTTTGGCGCCTGTCGGATCTGGCTAGCAAGAACGGGACACTGATCGCTGGCCGACCCATTAACCACCACCAACTGATCGACGACGAATGGATCGAGTTCGGCAGCGTGCTTGCGTGTTTCGATCGAGTAACTCAGGCGTCGATTGATGCCGATGAGCAGCGCATCGGCGAGCAGTGGCAAAGTTCGGTACAACTGAGTCGCGTACTAACGCCATCGATGGAGACCAGCGAATTGCTGGCGCGATTGCTCGAGTCCTTTGTAACGACGTCGGGATCTGAGCGTGGTTTCATTATGTTGCAGCAAGCCTCGGGCGAGTTTTGTCCCGATGTCGTTCTACCGCATGGCATCACCGATTTCACCGGTAGCCGCAGCGTCGTTGACAAGACCTTTGACGAGAATCGGCCGGTTGTGTGCAGCGATGTCAGCCAGGATGCCAGGCTTGGCCCGCAACCGAGTATCGTCAGCGGTGCGATTTCGGCGCTTGCCTGCGTACCACTGCGGGTCGGTGAGCAAGTCCTCGGCGTCATCTACGTCGACAGCCGCAGATCGGGGAAACAGTTCACCGACCTCGATATCGAGCTATTACAGGCACTTGCGGACCATGCGGCCCTGGTCGTCAGCGTGTCGCGATTGCGCGAAAACATTGTAGACTTGAGTGAAATGCTACCCGCCGAACTCAATCGCGATATCCCGCCGGATGAGGCCCTGATCAGCAAGCTGCAGCGTCTGCTGCCGCGGCTGAAGAACCCGGGCAAAGCGCCAGGCGCCACGGTCGCTGGCGCAGATAGTTGATTCGCGATGCCACCAAGACCTCGTTAGGTTCCGGCCGTATCCTTGCGGATGGCACGGTCCTGTCGGAGCGTTATCAGATCATCCGCCTGCTGGGTGTTGGCGGCATGGGCATGGTGTACCTGGCCCACGACAAGCAGCTGAATCTCGATGTTGCACTGAAGGTCTTGCGTTTTGGCGGCACCGCGAATGAGACGCGGCTGGAGCGATTTCGCAGCGAGCTTGTGTTGGCGCGGCAGATATCGCATCGCAATGTCGTGCGCATACACGATATCGGCCAGTCCGGCGAGACGCATTACATCACCATGGACTTCGTTGACGGCGAGTCGCTCAAACACATTCTGGATCTGGAGGGCGCGCTTGATGCGGCGCGTGCCACGGCGATTGCTGCTGACCTCGCCGACGCACTGGCGGAAGCGCATCATGCCGAAATCGTGCATCGCGACGTCAAGCCGGCCAATGTGCTGATCGGCGACGACCGTGCGTACCTGACCGACTTTGGCATCGCCCGCTCGATTCACGCCGACGGCCTGACGCTCGTCGGCGAAATCGTTGGCACGCTCGATTATCTGGCGCCGGAGCAGGCGCGCGGTTCGAAAATTGATGGCCGTGCCGATATCTACGCCCTGGGATTGTTGTTGTTCGAGATGTTGACAGGCGAGCGGCCGTTTACAGGCGAGACCGTAGAAGAAGTGCTTGCGCAGCGCACGCTGGCAAATCCGCGCGACCTGACGGCCGGCAATATGGCGATACCCGCCAAGCTCAAGCCGATCCTGACGCGATGTCTCGCCGTTAACCCGGACGATCGGTACCAAGACGCAGCGGAGCTCGCAACAGACCTGCGTGCGGGTAGTACATCGCGACAATGGCATAAGCCGATGCGCGCCATGGCGGTTGCGGCGGTGCTTGTCGTGGCTGCCTTTATGGCGTGGTCATTCTGGTCGCAGCGCAGTATCGATCGCCCGGCAACTAGCCTGGCTGCCAACAGCAAACCGGTAGCTGTGCTGCCCTTCGAAGTCGCCGTCAATAACGGTGACCTCGGCAGCATTTCTTTCGGCCTCGCCGACCTGCTCGGTGAACTGCTATCGGGAAGTCCGATGGTGCAGATCGTCGCGAGTCAACGCGTCAACAACACGTTGCGTGATTTGAATCTAGCGGTCGATAATTTACCGCCATCCGACCAGACGCTACTTGGCGATCTCCTGGATGCCGACTACCTCGTCGTCGGTCGGTTGCAACAAGTCAATGACACCTATCACGTCGAAGCCAGGCTGCGCGGAGCCGCATCGGGCGAGGTCATATACCGCGCCAGCTACAACGTCGCCGACGCCGCCGGCATTTTCGCAACGATCGAACCTCTGGCCACCGAGTTGCTCGCCAATCTCGACGTGACCGCCCGGCCCGCCGAGTCGCTGATTGCGTCGGTGAATCCGCAGGCGATGAGCGCGTTCGCCACGGGCGTCAATCGACTCTCGCAAGGCAACGCCGTCGCGGCCGTCGAACCGTTACAGGCAGCGGTTCGGGGCGCTCCGGACTTCGCACTCGCCTGGGACCGTCTGGCGCAAGCGTTGTCGATGCTCGGTCAGGATCGTGAGGCATTATCTGCGGCAGAATCAGCAGTAGCCGCGCTCGATGGCCATGGTGGACGAAGCGCGGCATTGGTTCGAGCACGCAAGGCTGCCCTCGCCGGCGAATTTGAAGATTCCGCAGCCGTCCTGGAGCGCCTGCTCGACGAATTGCCCGACGACAATGAAGTGCGATTCATGCTGGCCGAAGTGTATGGTGACGCTGGTCGCCTGCAGGACGCGGAAAACGCGCTGCAGCGCGTTATCGCTGCCAGCCCAGATCATCCACAGGCCTGGTACCTGCTTGGAAAGTTTTCGATTCTTCAGGGCAACGCTCGTCGCGCTGCCGACGACTACCTCGTAAAGGCACTGGTGATCCAAAACCGGCTATCAAATGATCAGGGTAAGGCCGATGTACTCAATGCGACTGGCATCGCCAAGGCTCAGCTGGGCAACGCTGAAGAGGCAAGCGACTATTATCGACAAGCACTGGCCATACGTCAGCGAATTGGCGATGAACGTGGCGTGGCGGCGGTTCTCGCGAACCTCGCGCGAATCAGCTTACGCGATGGCCGCTACGATGAGGCCCGCCAGGACCTCCTTTCGGCGCGCGATAAACTGAAGGACATCGGTGACCGCTGGACCGTTGCAAATCTCGAAAACGAGCTTGGCTACCTCGAAGAGCAACGCGGTCGCTTCGAGGCTGCACTCGGACATTATCGCGAGGCGTTGCGCATTCGAGATGACCTCGGCGACTTGCGCGCGCTCGCCGAGAGTTACAACAACGTGGGTTATGCCTACTATGTGCTCGGTGAGTACGATAACGCAGCGGTATTTAACGAGCGTTCCCTGGAGACGTATCGAAGAACGGACAACGCCGAAGGGGTTATGTATTCCAGCCAGACTAAAGGGATACTCAATACGGCGCGCGGCCGCTACGACGAAGCGCTAAAAGCATTACTCGAATCCTTGCAGATCAGCCGGGATATCGATGACGCCCATGCAGAAGCTGTCTCTGAGGGTTACATTGGCGGCGCACGTTACCTTCAGGGCGAGTATGCCGCTGCCAAAGCGTCATTCGATAATGCTCTCGAAAAACTCGCAGCAATCGGCGATAACAGGGGCCTCGCAGAATTCACGCTGCACGATGCCGAGCTATCGCTGGCAACAGGAATGCTCGATTCGGCAACAGAGGCCATTCGGCGCGCGAGGGACCTGCTGGCGCTCGACGATAACGCGGCCGGCAGGGCAATGTTGCACCGAATCGACGGCAAGATTCTAAGCGCGCGCGGTCAAGCAGGTGAAGCCACCCAGCGCTTCGAAGCAGCACTGCGTGAAGCCGACCTGAGCGGTGAAAAGGTAGCGGTCCTTTTGGCGCGCACCGCGTACGCTGCAAGGCTTGAGCCGACAGAACGCATCTCGGAACTGCGAGAAATAATCGCTGCGAGCGACCGACTGGGGCATGGCCAGCTCAAGATCGAATCCAGCATTGCGATCGCAGACGCCTACATATCGGCCGAGCGCTTTGACGAGGCTGAAGCAGCATTGCGCGATACCTTGAATTCGGATCTTGCAGAGTCCACAGTCCACAGCGATTTTCGTCTGCATGCGTTGCTCGCAGATGTATTGAGCGCACAAGGACATAGCGCGGATGCAAGGCTTGCCTGGCATCAGGCAGGTCTCGCCGTGCAAAGGGCGCTCAACGCCCAGACGGACCAACAGAAAGAGGCTTTCTCTAAACTCGCAACGGTCCGCCGCGTTCTCAAGAACTCAGGAACAAGATAATGAAAACAGATCCAGCCTTATTGTCATCGGACGGTGAGACCGATTTGGCCGCGGTGATGAAGCGTGTTCAGCAGATTTCGGCGGAAAACGAGACGCTCGTGCAACGCCTGGCCGATGGTGAGTTTCGATTCCGTCACCTTGCCAAAGCAGTGTGGCAGGTGCAGGAAGAAGAACGTCGCAGCATCGCGCTGGAGCTGCACGATGGCATCGGCCAGCTTCTGACAGCGCTGATCAATCATCTGCAGTATTCTGCCGGTGACACGGCGGCGGCAGAATCTGACAAGTCGATCGAACTTGCAACGACCGCGCTTGCTGAAATACGGCGCCTGTCGCGGGCATTGCGGCCCTCGGTGCTCGATGACCTGGGACTTGAAGCGGCGCTGCGCTGGTTGGCGCGCACTACGAGCGAAGCATCCGATCTCGACATCTCGCTTGCCTGGCCCGATGAGGACGTCACCCTGGATAAGCTGGCTGAGACACTCGTGTTTCGCATTGTGCAAGAGGCACTCACAAACGTCGTGAAACACGCCGATGCCAGTCGCGCGAGAATTGTTGTCAGTTTCAAGGACGACGCGTTTCAGGTTTCGATTACCGACAACGGCTGCGGCTTCGACGCTGACGCCGTCCTGAACGCCAGCGATCGGGGATTCGGCACCCGCGGTATGCGTGATCGTGCCGAGCTATTCGGTGGACAGCTGGCGATCGAGTCCGCGCCGGATGAAGGCACATCTGTGTTGCTGCAACTTCAGGCGGCCTCGCGATGACAGCCGCCGTCCGAATCCTGGTTGCAGACGACCATCGCATCGTGCGGGAAGGAATCGTGCGAATACTCGATGAATCTCCGGATTGCAAAGTTGTCGCAGAAGCAGCCGATGGCGTCGAAGCAGTCGAGAGAGCGCTGGAGGTCAAACCCGATGTCGTTGTTATGGACCTGACCATGCCACGCCTCGGTGGTCTCGATGCCGTCCGACGAATACACGCTCAATTGCCACAGGTTCGAATCCTGATATTGACCGTACACGAAGATGAGGAATACATCGTTCCGATTATTAAAGCGGGTGCGTCCGGTTACCTCGTCAAGGACAGTGCCTCAACGGAACTGACGGAGGCCATTGCTACTATCGCGGCCGGCGGCGTTTGTTTTGGTCCGCAAGCGACCAAGATTCTTGCCGAACAATACCAGCGCCCCACGCAACTCGCCGAAGATCCTTATGGCAACCTGACCGATCGTGAACGTGAGGTCTTTCACCTTGTTGTAGAGGGAAAGACCAATAAACAAATCGCCAACGTCATGGGAATCGCGTTGAAGACAGCGAACAATCATCGCACCAACATGATGAACAAACTCGATCTTCACAACACCGCCGATATTGTTCGCTATGCGGCGCGAAAAGGGCTGTTGCCTGACGCGACCTGATCGAGACTGCCCGGAGAGATTAGCGGCCGCTACGCGGCCCGCTTGTCGGCTCGCTGCTCCATCGCCAACTGCTTCGCAGTTGGTCGAACAGCAGTCTTAATCATCATCCAGAACACTCAGAATAGAAAAGGGCTCCGTCAGTTTTGCCGCGCCCGGAGAGATTACTTGAAACAGCCTGATGGCTGTTTCAACCCGACGGGCTTCGCGGCTACGCCGCTTCGGATCAAAACGCTAGCGCGTTTTGTCGAACCGTCGCCCTTTGGGCGACCTAGTTCGATCTCTCCGGGCGAAAAAAATGGGGACCCGATTGGGTCCCCATGTTTTTTGGCGCGCCCGGAGAGATTCGAACTCCCGACCGCTCGGTTCGTAGCCGAGTACTCTATCCAGCTGAGCTACGGGCGCATTGTCTGATGTTGCTTTAAGTTGGCGGAGAGAGAGGGATTGATTCGCTCGTTCCTCTCGCTCACCCTTCGGGCGCACTTCGTGCGTCCATATCGGCTGTGCCGATTTGTCGAACCCCATTATCTAATCGAGGCTTCGAATTCTTATCTCACTTCAATTTTGACAGCGCCCTCTGCGAGGGCACTCTCAAAATCGTGGCGGAGAGAGAGGGATTCGAACCCTCGAAGGGGTATTAGCCCTTACTCCCTTAGCAGGGGAGCGCTTTCGACCACTCAGCCATCTCTCCATTTGTTCAATTTTTTCTATATCCGTCCAGCGAGTGAGGGATGGATTAAGCGGCAGCTACGCTGCCTTGTCGCCGCTTCGCGGCTCCATTTGTCGGCCGACTTCGCCGGCCTCGGTACGTTCGCTTCGCTCCTCACCGCTTCGCGGCGCACTTCGTGCGTCTGTCGGCGCTATGCGCCTCGGGTCGAACCCTCGAAGGCGTGAGCCCTTACTCCCTTAGCAGGGGAGCGCGTTGACTCGGGGCTACGCCCCTCGCCCTTCGGGCGCTCTCGCTTCGCTCCAGCGTCCAAAATCGCCTGTGGCGATTTTGTCAACCACGCAGCCATCTCTCCGATGTGTTCGTGCCCACCACCCTGCGGGCATCTGGGGGGCGCCATACTACTGTCCGTGATGATTAACGTAAAGTGGTTTTCGAGCCTAATCCGCTGATTCCGGTTGATCGGAATCGCCGGAGCCTTTCGAGGCTAGTTCACTCTGGATTCGCTCGTAGATTTCTTCCCGGTGCACTGCGACGTCTTTGGGTGCATTGATCCCTAGTCGGACCTGGTTTCCCTTGACCCCAAGGACGGTGATCGTGATATCGCTCCCAATCATTACCGTCTCGCCAGCGCGTCGCGTCAGAATCAGCATGACATCCTACTCCTGCCTGGCGGGGCTCGATGCCCCGTTCTTTTTTACGCGTCGTACTTCCATAAACTATTGTAATACTAGCCGATTTTGACGGCAGATGCCCAATCACGTCATTACGCAAGCTGTTCCGCAATCCAGGCAGGTACCGAGTCGAGGGCCTTGTCGAGCTTGGACGCATCATTTCCACCCGCCTGAGCGAAGTCCGGGCGACCACCGCCCTTGCCTCCGACCTGCTCTGCGACGGGCTTAATCAGGTCGCCCGCCCGGATCTTGTCGGTGTTGTTCTTGGTCACGCCCGCGGCGAGACGAACCTTTCCGTCGTCCACAGAACCCAGTACCACGACTGCGTTGCCGAGCTTATCCTTGAAGCGATCGACGGCATCACGCAGTGTCTTGGCATCCGCGCCATCCATGCGGGTTGCCAGTACCTTGATACCCGCAATTTCCTGAACCTGGTCGGTCCGATCACTGGCCTGCCCCGTCGCCAGCGCCTGTTTCGCTGCCGCCAGTTCTTTTTCCAGGTCCTTCGTACGCTTCAGGAGCTGTTCGACTTTCTGCGCCACCTGCTCAGGCTGGCTACGCAAAAGCCCGGCAAGCGCATTCAATGCGCGCTGATTGGCATTGATCCACTCTATCGCCCCACTCCCGGTTACAGCCTCGATGCGTCGCACGCCCGAAGCAACACCGCCTTCCGAAACGATCTTGAATACGCCGATATCGCCGGTCCGCTCAACATGCGTGCCGCCACAGAGTTCTACCGAAAAATCACCGAGACGAAGTACCCGCACCTTGTCGCCATACTTTTCGCCAAACAACGCCATTGCACCTGACCCAATCGCATCATCGTAGGTCATAAGCTTCGTGTCGGCAGCGATGTTCTTGCGAATCTCCTCGTTGACGAGGTCTTCTATCTCCTGCAATTGTTCTTTCGTCACGCTTTCGTAATGCGAAAAATCAAATCGTAGCCTGTCCTGTGCCACCAGCGATCCCTTCTGTATTACGTGATCACCGAGCACCTGTCGAAGCGCTGCATGCATCAAATGCGTGGCCGAGTGATTCAGGCGTATGGCCTGGCGGCGATCGGCATCCACAATTGCCTCGATCTCATCACCAACTTTAAGCTCACCCCGTTCGACACCGCCGAAATGCACGTTCGCTTTGCCGCTCTTTTGTGTGTCGTCTACACGAAACAACTTGCCGTCGTCGACGAGAATTCCGCTGTCCCCGATCTGCCCGCCGCTTTCCGCATAGAACGGTGTCGATGACAGGATCACGGCACCGCTGTCGCCCGCACTCAATGTGCTGACCAATTTACTGTCCTTGTGAAGCGCGACAATTTTGCTACGGCCCTCGGTACCGTCATAACCCATGAAGACCGTTTCAGCGTCGGTCTTCAGCAAGGCAGCGTCGCCCGCGCCAAACTTGCTGGCCGCACGAGCACGGTCGCGCTGTTGCCCCATGGCTTTCTCGAAACCTGCGTCATCGACCGTCAAACCACGTTCGCGCGCAATATCGGCTGTCAAATCGACCGGGAAGCCATAGGTGTCATAGAGCTTGAACACGACGTCGCCGGGTATCTGCTTGCCCTTGAGCTCGGCGATGGCGGATTCGAGTATGTCCATCCCTTGATCCAGCGTTTCGGCAAACCGGCGTTCTTCTTTCTCGAGCACTTTCTCGACGTGCGCCTGCGCTTTCTTCAGTTCGGGATAGGCATCGCCCATTTCTTTGACGAGCGGCTCGACCAACTTGTAAAAAAACAGATCGTCCATGCCGAGCTTCTTGCCATGTCGGATGGCGCGCCGAATGATGCGCCGCAAGACATAGCCCCGACCCTCGTTGCCCGGCAATACGCCGTCAACGATCAGGAATGAGCAAGCCCGAATGTGATCCGCGATGACATTCAATGAACTCGAACCATCGTTCTTGACGCCGAGAACATCGGCCGTTGCCTGGATAATGTGCTCGAAGAGATCGATCTGGTAGTTACTGTGAACATGCTGCATGACGGCGGCAATGCGCTCGAGTCCCATGCCCGTGTCGACCGACGGCTTGGGCAGCGATTTTAGTTCCCCGTCGGCGGACCGATCGAACTGCATGAAAACGAGATTCCAGACCTCGACATAGCGATCACCATCTTCGTCGGGGGAGCCCGGCGGCCCGCCCGCAACGTCGGCGCCATGATCGAAAAATATTTCGCTGCACGGACCACAAGGGCCCGTGTCCCCCATCGCCCAGAAATTGTCTTTCTCACCCAGTCGCGAGAAGCGCGCAGGATCGATCTTAATATCCTTTAGCCAGATATCTGCCGCTTCGTCGTCGTCTTCATAAACCGTAACCCAGAGGCGATCAGCCGGTAGCCCCAGGGTGTCCGTCAGGAACTCCCACGCGTACTGAATGGCGTCGCGCTTGAAGTAATCGCCAAAACTGAAGTTACCCAGCATCTCGAAGAACGTGTGGTGCCGCGACGTGTAGCCGACATTTTCAAGATCATTGTGTTTGCCGCCGGCGCGTACGCAACGCTGCGACGTTACGGCGCGCTTGTAGCTGCGTTTCTCGTCGCCCAGGAACACATCCTTGAACTGCACCATGCCTGCGTTCGTGAACAACAATGTCGGGTCGTTGCCGGGCACCAGCGGGGAGCTCGCAACAACCTCATGGCCGTGTTCACGAAAAAACTCCAGGAATGCCTGGCGCAGCTCATTGCTCGTCATGGTCTTCATCGAAGGGATATCGGGATAAAGCCGTAAGATTCAAACCCGGTAGTCTACGGGGTTTGAGCCACAGGATTAAGACTTAATCGTCTCCCCAGTCCACGGCAGCCTGGATGTGGTCCGGCTCGAAGCCGCGGTACTGCAGGAAGCGCATCTGCCTCGCTTTTTCCTTGAAGTCCGCCGGTCGTGCCTGCCCGAATTTCTTAAATCGGATATCGCGCGCCAGCTCGTACCAGTTGGCTTCCGCCTCCCCGAGCGCGATCTCTATGGCCGAATCGGCGATGCCGCGCTGCCCCAGGTCCAGGCGGATACGAACGGGCCCCTTGCCCTGATTGACGCGCGATTGCACGAAGCTCTCGGCAAATCGCTGGTCGCTCTGCAGACCTTCTTCAGAAAGCCGCACAACGGCCTGCTCGGCGACGCTACGATTGAAGCCTTTTTCGGCGAGTTTCTTGACGAGCTCTTGTTGTCCGTATTCGCGACGCGCGAGAAAATCCATCGCCTTTTTTCGCGCTTCCTTGCCACAAGAAAAGCGATCTTCTTGCCGGTCGGAAAGAAGATCGCTGATTTCCTCGTGCAGAGTCGCCGGCACGGCCGCCGCCTAGGCTTCTTTCGCGACGGCCTTGTCGTCAGCCTTGTCGTCACCCGCATCGGCGACCGCCTTGACCGTCTTCGGTAGCAGCTTGGTCCGAATTTTTTCTTCGATTTCCGCCGCCATCTCCGGGTTGTTCTTAAGGAACTCGCGGACATTTTCCTTGCCCTGGCCAATGCGGTCATCGCCATAGCTGTACCAGGAGCCGGCTTTGTCCACGATATTGTGCTGTACGCCCAAATCGATAATTTCGCCGTAGCGTGAAATGCCCTGACCGTAAAGAATTTCGAACTCCGCCTGCTTGAAGGGCGGCGATACCTTGTTCTTCACGACTTTGACGCGGGTCTGATTGCCGATCACTTCATCGCCTTTCTTGATAGCGCCAATACGGCGGATATCCAGACGGACCGACGAGTAGAATTTAAGCGCGTTACCACCGGTCGTGGTCTCCGGGCTGCCGAACATGACGCCGATTTTCATGCGAATCTGGTTAATGAATATCACCATCGTGTTCGAGCGCTGGATGTTGCCGGTGAGTTTCCGAAGGGCCTGTGACATGAGGCGGGCCTGCAGACCCATGTGTGAGTCACCCATCTCACCTTCTATCTCGGCCTTCGGGGTCAGCGCTGCCACCGAGTCGATCACAACGATATCGACCGCGCCGGAACGCACCAGCATGTCCGTGATTTCGAGGGCCTGCTCGCCGGTATCCGGCTGCGACACGAGCAATTCGTCGACATTGACACCGAGTTTTTCTGCATAGGCCGGATCGAGCGCATGCTCGGCGTCAACGAACGCCGCCGTTCCACCCAGCTTTTGAGCCTCAGCGACCACTTGCAGCGTCAGCGTCGTCTTGCCGGATGACTCGGGACCATAGATCTCGACCACGCGCCCTTTGGGCAGGCCGCCGATACCCAATGCCACGTCAAGCCCGATCGAGCCCGTCGATATTGACTCGATATCCCTGGACACTCCGTCGCCCATACGCATGACGGAGCCTTTACCAAACTGCTTTTCGATCTGACCCAGGGCCTGTGCCAGTGCTTTTTTCCGATGTTCATCCATTGTTTTGGTCCATTTTTTGCCGCCAAGCGGTTAGAGTTGATATTACTGTTGATATAAACAGTATTATTTCACGAAAGCCCCGCCAATGGGAGCCTCTGGAGTACCTTTATTCTGGGCAAAGTACGAAAAAACTGCAGAAAACTGCCCGAAGCTATTGTTTCAGTGGGTGGTAGTCCACGCCGCCAGCACCCGAAACAGATTCCACGAGTTCGAAGCTCGACCACTCTGTCGTGGCTCGTTGCGCCAAACGCTCGGTTGTAAATGCGCGGGCATTCCTCACGACCGTGATATGGGGTCGATACGTGCGGTCGTCGGGTACCACGCCAAAGTCCTGCAGCAGCGCGTGCAAATCCTTGATCAGCGCTTCGAGTTCGGCCGGAACGGTCGCAGCCGCCATCCACGCGACCTTGGCGCGCGGCCAGAACTCGAGCCTGTCGAAGCTCAATCGAAAGGGCTTCACCTTGATCTGACCGGCGCGCTCGAGCAAATCAGGCAACTGCTCCTCCGGAATATCACCGACAAAGGCGAGGGTCACGTGCCAGTTGCGGCGGTCGACGGCCCGGCCTTCAACGGTCTTGGCCACAGAATTGATGACGTCGCGCAGACGCTCGCGCTGATCGTGATCCGGCCAAAGGGCAAAAAAGACTCGTTTGTTCTTCATTTCATGACTCGCTCTCTGACGCCCTGCAGCGCGTGCGTAACCGTGAGCTCACGCACGCGGTCGCGATCACCTGCAAAGTGCCTGCAATGCGTGTCGGTCTTCACCGCAGCACCTTCCCTTACCGCCCATGCGAACCAGACGGTCCCTACCGGTTTTTCCTGGCTGCCGCCTCCGGGTCCGGCGACCCCGCTGACCGCGACGGCGATATCCGCGCCACTCAGATCGAGCGCGCCGATCGCCATTTCCTCAACTGCATTTGCACTGACAGCGCCATCGTCATCAATCGTCGCTCTCTTTACACCGAGCAGTGATTCTTTCGCGCCGTTTGAATAGCTGACGATACCATAGGCAAAAACATCCGAGCTGCCGGCGACATCGGTGATGGCCTTTGCCAGCCATCCACCCGTACAGGATTCCGCCGTCGCGACCATTTTCCCGGACGATACCAGCGTGCTGACGAGCGCCTCTGCCAAAGCAAGAATCGATTCGTGATCAGCCATCAGTTCGGGCCATTAGTCTTGGCCATTCAGGACCGCCTCGTACAGCGCCAGGTGCTTGTCGACCATCGTATCGATCGAGAATTCGTCTTGCATCCGCCGCCGCCCGGCTGCGCCGTAATGCCGGCGACGCTCAGGCTCCTCGATAAATTGCCGGATCGCATCCGCCAGGGCGTCAGCGTCCTCGGGGGCCACCAGTACTCCCGTCTCGCCATGCAGTACGGCTTCGGTCATTCCGCCTGCCGAAAAGCCCACTACAGGCACGCTTGCGGCCGCAGCTTTTAGCGCGGCAACGCCGAGCCCTTCGGCCAGTGCCGGGTGTGCGAACAGG
Source organism: Woeseiaceae bacterium (assembly GCA_013001045.1). GTDB lineage: Bacteria > Pseudomonadota > Gammaproteobacteria > Steroidobacterales > Woeseiaceae > UBA1847. Next base: position 31,847 of record JABDNG010000039.1, read on the forward strand.
TCGAAGCAGGCGAAGAACGAATCAAGATCTGCACGAAATCCGGCAAATTGCACAACGTCGCCGAGTTGCAGAGACGCCGCCTGCGCGCGCAACTGGTTGTTGAGGTAGCCCTCCCCGAAAATGAGGAGTTTGAGCTGCGGGTACCGATCCTTGATCTCGGCAACGGCCTGCAGCAGAAAGCGATGGCCCTTACGGGGAATCAACTGGCCCGCGGCTGCAATCACGAAGTCATCGTCGGCCAGTGAGAATTCCCGCCGGAATGCTCTGCAGTCTAGCCCGCTGTCGAACGTCGTCACGTCCACGGCATCGCGAATAATGGTTAGCCGATTTGCTTCCACACCGCGATCCAGCAATACCTCCGCGATCGCGTTGGAAATCGCAATCACTTTCTTGAACGGCCGGTAGCGTAGCGCTGCCATGAGGCGCATCTCGGTATTGTCGACACGGCGCGAAACAACCGTGGGAATATCCGCAAAACTCGCCGCAAGTCCGCCCAGGATATCGGCACCGCGGCGGCTGTGACAATGCACGATGTCAGGTGTCGCTTCCTTGAAATACTGCGACAGGCGATAGGCGAACGGCAGATCGAGGTCGCCGGCACAAAACAGGTTCTGCACGCGGATTCCGGCCTGTCGGGCGACACCATTTATCCCTGAATCCGGCGGACAAACGAGCGTATTGTCGTGCCCGCGGTCCCGTAACGCGTTGATCAGGTAGATAACCTGTTGCGGACCGCCCAAAAAATGGCGCCCGGTTTCGACATGCAGTATTTTCACGGGTCCATGATTCTGCTCGGGCGCGCGCCTACAATCAATAGATGAAAGCCGAAGTCACCTCCGTGCACACACCCATGATGCGTCAGTATCTCGGCATCAAGTCCGAGTATCCCGACATGCTCGTGTTTTACCGCATGGGCGACTTTTACGAATTATTCTACGACGATGCCAAGCGCGCCGCCGCCTTGCTCGATATTACGTTGACGTCGCGCGGCAAGTCGGCCGGCAATGCGATCCCGATGGCGGGCGTGCCGTATCACGCCGTCGAAGGCTACCTGGCCAAGCTGGTGCGCCAGGGAGAGTCCGTCGCGATTTGCGAGCAGATCGGCGATCCGGCGACGAGTAAGGGCCCGGTGGAGCGTAAAGTCACGCGCGTAGTGACCCCCGGCACACTAACCGATGAAGCGCTGCTCTCGGCTCACCGCGACAACGTCGTCGCGGCGGTCGTCGCCAGCGCTGCGGCCATGGGTATCGCATGGCTGGACCTGTCGGCCGGTCGATTTCGGCTCACTGAGGTCCCCGATCTCGAGTCCCTGCAGGGCGAGATCGAGCGTCTTCGTCCGGCGGAGATCATCGTGGACGAGGCCCTCTCGTTCGTCGATTCGTTCAATGCCGGCATTCGCGTGACGCGACGACCGCCGTGGCATTTTGATCTCGACAGCGCGCGGCGTCTGCTGTGTGCGCAGTTCGGCACGCGTGATCTCAGCGGTTTCGGCTGCGAAGAACTCGAACTGGGCGTTGCGGCCGCGGGTGCCCTGCTGCAATACGTGAGCGACACGCAAAAGGCGGCACTACCGCACTTGCAGTCCATCAACGTCGAGCTGCGCGACGACGCTGTGATCATGGACGGGCCGACACGTCGTAACCTGGAGCTCGAAGAATCTTTAAGTGGCCAGCACGAGCACACGCTCGCCGGCGTTATGGATCGATGTCAGACGGCGATGGGCAGTCGATTGCTGCGACGCTGGATCCAGCGTCCTTTGCGCGAAAAAACCGTGTTGAAGGGCCGCTACCAGGCGCTCGATGCAATGATGTCCAGTGGCGCTATCGAAGTCTTGCAAACAGCGCTGCACGGCATCGGGGATGTCGAACGCATCCTGTCACGGGTCGCCTTGCGCTCCGCTCGCCCGCGCGATCTCGGCCAGCTTTGCGAGGCGCTCTCGCGTTTACCGGAGCTGCGACGGCAACTCGCCGCCGTGGAGTCACCGCTGCTCGCCGATCTGCTGCAACAGATCGGCGATCACAAACAGCAGCAGCGCCTGCTTGAAGATGCGATTGTCGACAGCCCGCCAATGCTGATCCGCGATGGTGGTGTTATCGCTCCGGGCTACGACGATGAACTTGACGACTTGCGCGCCATCGCAGAAAACGCTGATCAATATCTCGTCGACCTCGAAGCACGCGAGCGCGAACGAACCGGAATCGCGACGTTGAAGCTCGGCTACAACCGCGTTCACGGTTACTACATCGAGATCAGCAAGCTGCAGGCCGACAAGGCGCCCGTAGAGTACGTGCGGCGGCAGACATTGAAGTCCGCCGAACGCTACATTACGCCGGAACTCAAAGCGTTTGAGGACAAGGTGCTCGGTGCCCGCGAACGCGCCTTGAGCCGGGAAAAATACCTGTATGAACAGCTTCTCGACCTGTTGCATGAAGTGCTCGGGCCGCTGCAGCTCGCCGCCGCCGGCCTCGCGGAACTGGATGTACTTGCCTGTTTTGCGGAGCGCGCAGCAGCACTGAAGCTGGCGCAACCCGAGATCTGTGACGAGCCCTGCATCGAGATCGAGGGCGGCCGCCATCTCGTGGTAGAGCAAGTCATCGACACACCCTTTATTGCGAACGACCTGTCGCTGGGCGAGGCAAGACGGCTGCTGGTCATCACCGGTCCAAACATGGGCGGCAAGTCGACCTACATGCGGCAGACGGCACTCATCGTCATCCTTGCTCATATCGGCAGCTTCGTTCCTGCCGACAGATTACGCGTCGGACCTATTGACCGGATCTTCACGCGCATCGGGGCATCGGACGATCTCGCCGGCGGCCGTTCGACCTTTATGGTCGAGATGACCGAGACCGCGACCATTCTCAATAACGCGAGCGAACACAGCCTCGTACTAATGGACGAGATCGGGCGCGGCACGAGTACGTTTGACGGCCTGTCGCTCGCCTGGGCGGCCGCGCACCACATGGGCGAAAAAGTGCAGGCGTTCACATTGTTCGCCACGCACTACTTCGAGCTCACGGCGCTCGCGCAGGAAATCGCTCATTGTGACAACGTGCATCTCGATGCGACGGAGCACGCCGGTCAACTGGTATTCCTGCACTCGGTCCGGCCAGGACCGGCCAACCAGAGTTATGGCCTGCAAGTCGCCTCGCTGGCGGGCGTTCCCAACGACGTTATTCGTCGTGCAAAAAGTTACCTTAAGGCATTGGAGTCACAGCAAGCGGTGCAAGCGCAGAATCCGCAGCGCCAGCTCGAATTGAGCGTTGCCGAGACGCATGAAAGTGACCCCTTGCGAGAAGCCGTCGACGGCATCGATCCGGAGTCGATGTCGCCGCGCGAGGCACTCGACGCGCTGTACAAGCTCAAAGATCTGTAACGGCCCGGCCTGTTGCACGATTGCAGCTCAATCGCGCGCCGCGGTGCACTCCTGCCAGCCATAACGCAATCAACATCCAGAGGCTGAACGTACCGCCACCGCCAGATCCTGGCTTCCACTGCACAGCGGCCACGCTGGGATCTTCCTTGACGCGCGCCCTGAATTGATCGAGTTCCACGCCCAAGTTTTGCGTCATGGCGCCCATTGCGGCTGCGAAGCTCGAGTCTTTGGTCTTGCGAACAACTTCGCCACTTTCAATCAGCGTGGATCGATCGGACATCTTGTCCAGCCCGGGCGCACGAAACAGCAATCGCGCCGTCTTGACGTCGAATACGGCAGTGTCGACAAACGTCTGCACTTCGTTGGAGGTCGCCTTGATGACGTACGACCCGACTATCGTCCAGTAAAGAAATGAAGCCGCATTGTCCTCACTGACAGCGACCTGGTCGTACGAGACCAACGCCATGACGTCGACGCCGTACAGACGTGCAACCTGCTGCATGCCGTTGATGCCTTTGCTGGATCGCAGGTAAGTATCGGGAATGACTTCAATATGCTCGATGAATTCGCGGTCGACGAACTCGGCCTTGACGTTGTCCAATAGCTGAATCCTGGTCGCTTCACTGATCGCACTGCGCCCACCCTGACCTGGCACGAACGCGATCCCGACGCGCAGCGGCAGCTCCAGGTACGGAATCGTATCTTGCAGGTCCGGCGGCACCTCACCGTGCGGATACAGGTAGTCCACGAGGCTGCTCGACACGCCGCTGCGTGTTTCCCCACCGATATTCCACAACGACGAACAACCCACGAGTAACAAAATCATCAGACTGGCCGGTACAAACTTGAAGTAGCGCATGACACTTTCTCCTCGGCGTGAACGTATCTTTCCACGCTATAAGAGCAAATATAGTCCTCCGGGACCTGATGGCAAGCTGATTTAATACTTACGATTCGCGGAGGAATTCGCCGCGTTTGAGGAAGGATCCGGTCTGATCGGCAACATCCGTCGAGACCAGCATGCCCTTGTGGCTGACCGGCAGGACGAGGTGGTCTTTCGCTCCTTCGAGGCGGGTCTCGGATACGGCGATCGTGCCGTCATTGTCTTCCTTGAATTTCGCGAACAGCCTGCCGACTCCCAGCGGCACCGTGCCCGCGATGACGCCGATCTCCCGTTCTTCACAAAGGTGTGATGCCCACTCGCTAGCTGCCCGGTGTATGACGCCGGACGGCAGGGAGTGTCCGATGATCTCTTCTGCCCATACCTGTTCGCTCAGGATGTCGGCGGCTCTGGAACCGGTCAGCGGCGAGCCCAAGCACACCACCCGGCCTGGCAGAGAATCCGGATCATTCGCGAGCATGCGCAACGCGAGGACCCCGCCCAGGCTGTGACCGACGACATGCGCGCCCTCCACGCCCTGATCGTGAATGAAGCGCGAAAGTGCAATCGCGTTTTCGTCGAGCGTGCCGCGAACGGATCGGTAGCTGAACAGGCGCGCACGAAAGCCGTACTCCTTCTCGAGTCGGCGCTTAATCAGATACATGCCTGTCCAGTGCGACCAGAAGCCATGCACGCAGACGACCGTATCGATGGCCGTCATTCCTGTCGTGGGGCCCGCAGGCGGATGCCCGTTTCCTTGAGTTGCTCGGCAGACACGTCGCCGGGTGCATTGGTCAGCGGACAGCTGGCCGTCTGCGTTTTCGGGAACGCAATCACGTCACGAATACTCTCCGCACCGGCCATGAGCATGACGACGCGATCAAGGCCAAAGGCAATGCCACCGTGCGGTGGGCAGCCGAATTGCAGCGCTTTGAGCAGGAAGCCAAACTTTTCTTCCGCCTCTTCCTCACTGATATCGAGCAGCTCGAAAACGGCTGCTTGCATCTCCTGGTCGTGAATACGAATTGAACCACCGCCGATCTCGGAGCCATTGAGCACAATATCGTATGCGCGAGACAAGGCTTCGCCAGGATTTGCGCGCAGTGCGTCAGCGTCATCGATGCTCGGCGCAGTGAACGGGTGATGCAACGCGGTCCAGCGCTTCGACTGCGCATCCTTCTCGAACATCGGGAAGTCGACGACCCACAGCGGCGCCCAGCCGTCGGCAATAAGCCCACGATCTTCGCCCACCTTCACTCGCAGGGCACCCAGCGCATCGTTAACGATGCGCGCCTTGTCGGCACCGAAGAAAATCAGGTCGCCGGTTGCCGCCTTCGTGCGCTCGATAATGCCGCTAATGACATCATCGGGCAGGAACTTGAGGATGGGCGATTGCAGACCCTCGCGGCCTGCATCAACGTCATTGACTTTGATGTAAGCGAGTCCGCGAGCACCGAAGCGACTTACGTACTTGGTGTAGTCGTCGATGACCTTGCGACTCATCTCGCATCCGCCCGGCACACACAACGCCGCCACGCGACCCTCGGGGTCAGCGGCCGGCCCCGCAAACACCTTGAAGTCGACGGAGCCCATAAGGTCGCCGACTTCAACGAGTTCGAGGTCGATGCGCAAGTCGGGCTTGTCAGACCCGTAACGCAGCATAGCCTCGGCATATGTCATGCGCGGGAACGGGTTTGGCAATTCGACATCGAGCGTCTCTTTGAAGAGGTGTCGCACGAGATCTTCCATCGTATTAGTCACAGCGGCTTCATCGACGAAACTCATCTCGACATCGAGCTGCGTGAACTCGGGCTGGCGATCCGCACGAAGGTCCTCGTCTCGGAAACAACGCACGATCTGGTAGTAGCGATCGAGTCCCGACATCATGAGCAATTGTTTGAAGATCTGCGGCGACTGCGGCAACGCGAAGAACTTGCCCGGATTGGTGCGGCTCGGGACGATGTAGTCGCGAGCGCCCTCGGGCGTCGCTCGCGTGAGCATCGGTGTTTCAACATCAACGAAGCCGTGACTGTCGAGAAAACTGCGCATGGCCACCGTGACCTTGTGACGCAGCATCAGGTTGCCGAGCATGTTTTCGCGACGCAGGTCGAGGTAACGATACTTCAGACGGATATCTTCGTTTGCCTGCTCGTCATGGTGGAATGGCGGCGTCTCGGCCTTGTTCAGGATCTCGAGTTCGTGGGCCAGCACTTCCACCTTTCCGGTGCGCATATTCGGGTTGACCGTGCCCTCGGGGCGCGGCCGAACCAGGCCTTTTACTTTGAGCACGTACTCCGAGCGAATGCGCTCTGCGTCCGCGAAAATCTCGGCGCGATCCGGGTCGAATACAATCTGCAGCAGGCCCTCGCGATCGCGCAAGTCGATAAAAATCACGCCACCATGGTCGCGCCGCCGGTGAACCCAGCCGCAAACCTCGATTTCCTGGCCATTTAGAGACTCGCCGATCTCTCCACAATAGTGACTACGCATCGAAAACCTTGAGGAAAACCCTTGAAAAAGGAGGCGGAATGGTACGGCGTGCCGTCCGGCTTATCAAGCAGACTCGTCGGGCAGATCGAGCGGCAATTCGCCGGTCTTGTCATTGCGCCACGTTGGAACCACCACCCCCAGCGAAATGATCATCTTGAGCGCCTCGTCCACGTCCATGTCCAGCACCATGATGTCTTTCTTGGGCACGATGATGATGAAGCCCGACGTCGGGTTCGGCGTCGTCGGTACGAAACAGCACACGACCTCTTCGCCGGTGCGTCCCTGTACTTCGCCGAGTTCGCTAGACGTCTGGAACGCGAGGCTATACAGGCCTTTGCGGGGGTATTGAATGAGCAGCACGTTCTTGAAGGACTGGCTCGAATCCGAAAAGACAACTTCGGCGAAGTTCTTCGCGGCGGAGTAAATCGAACGAACCACCGGAATGCGTTGCATCAGGGATTCCCATCCACCGACGAACGCGCGGCCAACGAAGTTGGCGGCCAGAACGCCCGTCAACAACAGCACGACTAGCGCCAGTATGACGCCGAGACCCGGGATATGGACCGGCTCCGCCGTTTGAAACAACTGCTGCAACAAATAGCCGGGCTGGTAACTCGCCGGTATCCACTTGAGCGTACGGTCCATGATGCCGACCGCAAACTTGAGCAGCCAGTAGGTAACGGCCAGCGGCGCCCAAACGAGAATGCCTGCGACCAGGTAGCGGCGAATACTTTTCACGTTAAATAGCTCAACTGGTGCTGGCTTTCGTGGCTTTGCCGGCGGCGGCGCTCTCGGCCTTCTTGGCCGGTTTGTCGTCCGCTTTCTTTGCCGGTTTGTCGTCAGACCCCGGTTTGTCGTCAGAACCGGTACTGCTCTTACTCGAATCGCCGGCGATATTCCGCTTGTCGCCGGTCTTGAAGTCGGTCTCGTACCAGCCCGCCCCTTTCAGTCTGAACTTGGGCGCAGACAGGAGCTTGCGTAGCGACGGCTCGCCACACTTCGGGCAGTGAATCAAGGCCGCTTCACTAATCTTTTGCAGCTCATCGAACGCATGTTCGCAGCGAGTGCAGGCGTATTCGTAGATCGGCATTTATGACATTGCTCCGTAAGGCTCTTCTGATAATAGCGCAGGAACGCGCGCCGCGGCGCGCTCCTGTCATTTAAGCGGCGTTTTGAAAGTCCAGCCTGTCGTCTGCGACACCGACTTCGATCACGTCGCCGGGCTTGAATTTACCCTGCAGTATCTCCTGTGCCAACGGATTTTCAACTTGCTGCTGAATAGCCCGCTTCAGCGGCCGCGCACCGTAAACAGGATCGAAGCCGGCGGTAGCGAGTTTGTCGCGCGCGTCATCCGACAGATGAATGCGAATATCGCGCTCGGCGAGGCGATCACGCAGGTAGTCCAACTGGATATCCACGATCTTGCGGATATGCTCTCGGCCCAGCGGATGGAATACGACAACGTCATCGATACGGTTGATGAACTCGGGCCGGAAGTGGCTGCCAACCTCGTGCATCACCGACGTTTTCATTGCGTCGTAGTTTTCCTCACCTGCCATCTCCTGGATGAGGTGCGAGCCGAGATTCGAGGTCATCACGATCACCGAATTCCTGAAGTCGACGGTGCGTCCCTGGCCATCTGTCAGACGCCCGTCATCGAGCACTTGCAATAAGGCATTGAAAACATCGGGATGCGCTTTCTCCACTTCGTCGAACAGAATTACGGAGTAGGGACGGCGACGCACGGCTTCGGTCAGGTAGCCACCTTCGTCGTAGCCGACGTAGCCCGGCGGCGCGCCGATCAGTCGCGCCACAGAATGCTTCTCCATGAACTCTGACATGTCCAGGCGCACTATTGCTTCATCAGTATCGAACAGAAAGTCGGCGAGTGCTTTCGTCAGCTCGGTCTTGCCGACACCGGTCGGCCCGAGGAACAGGAAGGAACCGATGGGTCGTCTGGGATCCGAGAGCCCCGCGCGCGAACGACGAATTGCGTTGGCGACGGCCGTGACGGCCTCGTCCTGACCGACGACGCGCTGCTGCACGACGGATTCCATTTGCAGCAGTTTTTCCTTCTCGCCTTCGAGCATCTTGCTAACAGGAATGCCGGTCCATTTCGAGACAATTTCGGCGACTTCTTCGTCGGTTACATTGTTGCGCAGCAGGGTTGTCCCCGCGTTCTCGGCCTGCATGGCCTGCTCGAGTTGTTTCTCGAACTCCGGTATGCGTCCATACTGCAGCTCGGACATGCGAGCGAGGTCGTTCGCACGATGCGCCGTCTCGAATTCGAGCTTCGCGCGCTCAAGGTCTTCCTTGATTTGTGCCGCGCCCTGCATCATCGCTTTTTCGGCTTTCCAGACTTCCTCGAGATCAGCGAACTCTTTTTCCAGTTCATCAAGACGCGACTCGAGATCCTCGAGACGTTTCACGGACGCATCATCCGATTCTTTCCTTAGCGCCTCGCATTCGATCTTGAGCTGGATAATGAGTCGCTCGAGCCTGTCCATCGCCTCCGGCTTCGAGTCAATCTCGATTCGAATTCGCGACGCGGCTTCGTCGATCAGGTCGATAGCTTTGTCAGGAAGTTGTCGGTCGCTGATATACCGATGCGACAGTGTGGCCGCCGCGACAATCGCGGGATCCGTTATCTCGACACCGTGATGAACCTCATAGCGTTCCTTCAGGCCACGCAAAATCGCTATCGTGTCCTCGACCGTTGGCTCCTCGATGAGCACTTTTTGAAAACGCCGTTCCAGGGCCGCATCTTTTTCCAGGTACTTGCGATACTCATCCAGCGTTGTGGCGCCCACGCAATGCAACTCGCCTCGCGCCAGCGCGGGCTTCAGCATATTGCCGGCGTCCATCGATCCTTCGGCTGCGCCGGCGCCTACCACGGTGTGCAACTCATCGATAAACAGAATGACCTGGCCTTCCTGTTTGGCCAGATCGCTCAACACAGCCTTCAGGCGTTCCTCGAACTCGCCACGGAACTTCGCGCCTGCAATCAATGCGCCCATATCGAGCGAGAGAATGCGTTTGCCACGCAGACCCTCGGGCACTTCATTGTTGACGATGCGCTGCGCCAGCCCTTCCAGGATGGCGGTCTTGCCGACGCCAGGCTCACCGATCAGCACCGGATTGTTTTTGGTGCGACGCTGCAAGATCTGAATCGTGCGGCGAATCTCATCGTCGCGGCCGATGATCGGGTCCAGCTTGCCCTGCTCGGCACGCTCCGTGAGATCGATCGTGTACTTGTCGAGCGCCTGTCGTGTGTCCTCGGCATTCGGATCATTGACGTGCTGGCCACCGCGCAAGTCGTCAATCGATTTTTCGACTGCGCCACGCACCGCGCCCGCCTGTTCCATCACATCCCTGAGCGGAGATTTGTCATCCATCGATGCGAGAACGAACAACTCGCTCGAGATGTACTGGTCCTGACGCTCCTGCGCGAGCTTGTCGGTCAAGTTGAACAGCTTCGTCAGGTCGGAGCCGATGTGAACGTCGCCACCCACACCTTCAACCTTGGGCAAGCGATCGATCGCGTCACCCAGCTGCGAGCGCAACAAGTTCGTATTAACGCCGGACTTGGTCAGCAAACCACGCACGCCGCCGCCTTGCTGATCCAGCATCGCAACCATGACATGCGCCGGCTCGATGAACTGATGATCCTGGCCCACGGCGATCGACTGCGCGTCAGCCAGCGCCATCTGAAACTTGCTTGTCAATTTGTCCAAACGCATGGCAAACCTCTCGGCCGGATGACCGGCAAACTCATATGTGCCCCTTAAATTGCGGCGCTGTCACTATTTTCAAGGGTATTTATCCCTACAAAGCTAATCATCCGGCCACAATCGGCATCCCGCCGATAGGAAAAGAACCGCTGCTGATCGGCAAATGTGCAAAATCCGCCGCCGTAGATGGCGTTGACACCGGTCGCGGCCAGGCGTCGACGCGCCAGGGCGTAGAGATCGGCCTGCCAGCGGCCACGGTCGTTGGCCAGGAAACAGCCGGCAGCCCCGTCGTCCCCTGCGACGAATGCCTCCCGCACCTCGTCCCCGACTTCGAAGGCCGGCTGCGAGATCGCCGGGCCCATCCAGACCAGCAAGTCCTGCGGGGCATGGCTCATGTGCGCGACCGTCGCTTCGAGCACGCCCGCGGCAAGTCCCCGCCAGCCAGCGTGCGCCGCGGCAATCTCGGTGCCATCGGCGGCACAAAAAAGAACAGGCAGGCAATCCGCCGTTCGCACTACGCAAACGTCACCCGGCGCTTGTCCCACACACGCATCGGCGTCGGGCGCGTTGTCGTAAGGACCCGCCGAAACGACGTCCACACCATGCACCTGGTTGAGCCAGCAGGGGTCGCCGGGCAAGCCGACGGCATCCAGGCAACCGGTGCGCAGCGTGGTGCCCGCGAGGATCGCTGCCGGCGCCGGCCAGTCCGCGGCAATCCAGCCGTCGCTCATGGTTTGTTCACGTCTGTGCGCATCACACTGATCAGCTGCTGGAAGTCGTCAGGAGGCGGTACCTCAAACGCCAGCTGCTCGCTCGAAACCGGGTGCACGAAGGCCAGCTTTGCCGCGTGCAGGGCTTGTCGCTTGAAGCGGCGCAAGCACTGCGCTAACTCTTCGGAGGCGCCGGCCGGCAATGCCAGCCGGCCGCCATAGACAGGATCGCCAACCAATGCGTGGCGGCGATGGGCAAAATGAACGCGAATCTGATGCGTCCGGCCCGTCTCCAACTTGACACTTATATAGGTAAACCCACGAAATCGTTCGATAACGGTGTAATGCGTGACGGCCGGCTTGCCGCCCTGCTGAACACTCATGCGTTTTCGATCCACCGGGTGTCGGCCGATGGGCTCATTGATCGTGCCGCCGCCAGTCAGCACGCCGCTACACACCGCCAGGTATCGACGCGATATCTCGCGATCCGCCAGCAGACGAACCAACGCCGTATGCGCTTGTACCGTTTTGGCGACGAGCAGCAGGCCACTGGTCAGCTTGTCGATTCTGTGAATGATGCCGGCTCGAGGCACCTGCTCGAGCTCCGGGGCATGGTGCAGCAGGCCGTTCATGAGCGTGCCCGCCGGGTTTCCTGCACCCGGATGTACTACCAGGCCGGCCGGCTTGTCGACGACGAGCAGGCTGTCGTCCTCGAACACGACGTCGAGCTGAATCGGCTCGGGTTCCGCGCGAACGTTGATATCCGCCTGCGGTTGCAGCGACACGATCTCCCCACCGGCAACGGCGTCTCGCGGACGCCTCGGCCCGCCGTCGAGGGTAATCGCCCCCGCAAGCAGCCACTCTTTGAGGCGACTGCGCGAATACTCGGGAAACATCCGGGCCAACGCCTGGTCCAAGCGAAGACCCGCGAGTTCCGCCGGGATTGGCTTTGTTTGTACTGCTTGGCTCATGGATTGGCTATGGTTTGCGGTATACTCGCCGGCCCGGCAGTCCCGGGACGGCAGGTTTAGTGTGGGAACAACGCAAAGTATGCAACTTAATTCAGAAATCATGAAGCGGGCCCGGCTGCTTCTGATCGTCATTCTCGGCACGACGCTGGTCGCCTGTGCGGGTAATGAAGAGCAGCGTACCGAGGTGCAGAATATTACGGAGGCGTACGCGAAGGCGCAGGAATCGATCGCGCGCAGTAATTACCGGCGTGGCATCCAGATTTTCGAGGCCATCCAGGCTCGCTACCCGTTCTCCGACCTGTCTCGGCAGATTCAGCTTGAACTCATGTATGCCTATTACAAGAGCAATCAAAAGGAGCAGGCGATCGATGCCGCCGAGACATTCATGCGCGAGAATCCGATTCATCCGCGCGTCGACTATGCACTCTACATTCATGCATTGTCGTATTTCGAGGATGATCCCGGCATCCTCGAGCGCTGGTTTCGAAAGGATGTCTCGAAGCGACCGCCGAAGGAACTGGAGCGTTCTTACGCGTCGCTGCGCCGCCTTGTCGAACGCTTCCCGTCCAGCGAGTATGCTCCCGACGCGGAGCAACGCATGCTCTATATCAAGAATCGACTGGCCGAATACGAAAACCACGTCGCCGATTATTATCTGCGACGCGGCGCTTACGTTGCAGCGCTCAATCGTGCCAAGTCAGCCCTTGAGCAATTCAACGGCGCCGCAGGCAACGCACAGTCGCTACAAATCATGGCGGCGGCGTACGACAACCTCGGTATGAAGGAACTCGCAGACGACACCCGCAGAGTCCTGAAGGCCAACTTCCCGAACGAGGGTTAGTAACGGGGACATTCTGGTAAAGGGGACATTCTGCTTGTTTCCAGTGGGAAAAGAGCAGAATGTCCTTTTTTCGTTTCTAGGTCGGGAATTTGTAGCCCGAGGTAATCGGGTAGCGCCAGTCGCGCCCGAACGCCCTGCCGCTGATGCGGATCCCGGGCGGCGCCTGTCGGCGCTTGTACTCATTGCGCTTGACCATTTCCAATACACGCAGCACCGTAGCGCGCTCAAATCCGCGCTTCGTTATCTCGTCCACCGAGAGATCGTCTTCGATGAATGCCTCGAGAATAGGATCGAGGATGTCGTAATCCGGCAATGAATCGCTGTCTTTTTGAT
>JABDNG010000003.1 GCA_013001045.1 Woeseiaceae bacterium
TTTTCGAACAGCTCGGGTACCAGTATGAGAGCGCCAGCCTGCGCAACTCCTTTTTGTCGGCCGCACAGGAACTACGACTGGGGGTGCCAGAATCCCTGGGTATCGAGACCGGCGGTCCCGACGCCGTCAGGGCATTGACGACAGCGCAGTGGTGGGACGCCATCGCGATTCGCGTCGACAGCGAAAAAGCCGACGGCATCAATTTCAAACTCAACTTCATCACGCCCGACAACGGCGAACGCCTGGTTGTCGAAATGAGTAATGGAACGCTGACCAATATCGTCGGATTTACGGCACCCGACGCCGATGCGACGTTAACGATCAATCGTGCGGACCTGGTTCCGGTGATGATGCAGCAGACGACGCTCGGCAAACAGATACAGGACGGTAAGGCCGAACTCGCCGGCAATGGCCTGGTGCTCGCTCAGTTCGGATCCACCCTGGTCGAGTTCGATCCGCTGTTCGAGATGATGCCCGGTACGCGCTGAGGAACGCCCTCAGACGGGTAATGCGGTCGAGTGCTTGATGTCCGACAACACGATGCTCGACGTCACCTCCTGAATGCCGGGAAGCTGCGACAGTTTTTCGAAAAAAAACTGCTCATACGCCTTGATGTCTTCTGCGACGATGCGTAGCAAGAAATCGACATTGCCGAGCAGCACGTAACATTCCATGACCTCGGGGTAGTTCCTGACCGCCTCCGCAAACGCGGAGAGATTGCTGCGGCCGTGTGAGGTCAATTTGACATGCGCGAAGACCATGGTGGTCAAACCCACCTTCTCACGGTTTAGAATCACCGGGTGGTCTTTGAAAACGCCTTCCTCACGCAGCCGCTGGATGCGCCGCCAGCAGGCAGATTGCGATAAGCCGATGCGCTCGCCGATTGCGGAGGCGTTGATACCCGGCTCGGACTGCAGCAAGTCGAGGATCTTGCGGTCGGTTTGATCAAGTGAAACACTTTGCATGATTTATACGTATATTTGGAAAGAATCACATAGATTATGCTCTGTTTCGCGAGACTACAACGGTATTTGCACGATTTATGGGGATTTTTCGCGATATATTAGTCTGATCATGCAGGCCTGTTGAGGGGAGAGACATGGGCGTCTTCGACCACGCCGAATTCGACAATCACGAATCTCTGCATTTCTTCCAGGATGACGCTAGCGGACTGCGGGCCATCATCGCCGTGCATTCCACGGCGCTTGGCCCGGCGGCGGGCGGCTGCCGGCGCTGGATCTATGCCAGTGACGCCGACGCCCTGACGGATGCCTTGCGATTATCTCGCGGCATGACCTACAAGAACGCTGTAGCGGGACTCAAGTTCGGCGGCGGCAAGGCCGTGATCCTGGGTAATGACCAGGCGCCGAAGTCCCCGCAGTTGTTTGCCGCGTTCGGCCGTGCCGTCGATTCGCTCGGTGGCCGCTACATTACAGCCGAAGACGTCGGCTGTACGGTCGAGGACATGCGCTACGTTCGCGAACAAACCGAATTTGTTTCCGGTCTGCCGCAGAACGGAAGCAGTGCCGGGGGCGATCCCTCGCCGTGGACTGCAATAGGTTGCTTTCAGGGCATTCAGGCTGCGGTCGAGTCGCGCCTCGGGACCGACTCGTTCAAGGGTCTGCGTGTCGCCGTACAAGGGGTCGGTCATGTCGGCCTGCACCTTTGTCGCTTGTTGCACGAAGCCGGTGCCGAGCTGTTCGTCTCCGATGTTAACCCGGAAAACCTCGCCCTCGCGAAGTCGGAACTGCCCGTTACTGAAGTCGCACCCTCCGAGCTGATTTACGCCGACGTAGACGTGCTGTCACCCTGTGCGCTCGGCAACATTCTGACGTCATCAACGATTCCACGTATCCAGGCCAAGGTGATCGCAGGTGCTGCGAACAACCAGCTTTCGACCGTCGCGGACGGCGCGCGCCTTGCAGCACGCGACATACTTTATGCGCCTGACTATGTCATCAATGCAGGCGGTATTATCAGTGTCGCTCGCGAATATTATGGCAGCAGCTCGGAAGATGAAGTCAGAGCCGACGTTTGCCGCATTCGCGATCGGCTGCAAGCCATTTTTGATGAGGCCAAAACCAGTGGCCGTCCGACGAATGAACTTGCTGACGAACTGGCGCGCAACCTGGTTGCGGCTGCAAAATGAGACACTAGGGGCCGGATATGATTACAAAGTCGAGACTGCAGATTCCCCGACCCACCGCGCGACCGGGGGATGAGCCCGACTTCAGCTACCTGGATCTGTCACCCGCCGGCAGTGTCGACAAGCCGCCGATCGGCGCGCGTACCCGAGATATCGAAAATTTGAGCTCGGAGCTCGTCCGTGTTCTCGATGAAGACTTCACCGCTAAAGGACCCTGGAACCCCAATCTCGATGCGACCCAGTTGCAGGTCGCCTTGCGCTGGATGATGCTGACACGTGCGCTCGATGATCGCATGTGGCAAATCCAGCGACAGGGACGCATCTCGTTTTACATGCAGTCACGCGGCGAGGAAGCCGTATCCATCGCGCAGGGAATGGCGCTGCGCTCGGGCGACATGTGCTTCCCGTCGTACCGCAACCAGGGCTTGTACCTTTATCGCGGCGTCAAGCTGCTCGACATGATGTGCCAGTGCCTGTCCAACACGCGCGACATGTGCAAGGGCCGTCAACTGCCGATCATGTATCACAGCAAGGCGGGGAATGTATTTTCCATTTCGGGCAACCTGGCAACGCAGTTCCCTCAGGCCGTCGGCTGGGCGATGGCATCCGCCATCAAGGGCGAAGATCACATTGCGGCCTCCTGGGTCGGCGATGGCAGCACCGCGGAAGCCGACTTTCATCATGCCCTGACGTTTGCAGCCGTCTACCAGGCGCCCGTGATCCTCAACGTCGTCAATAACCAGTGGGCAATCTCGACCTTCCAGGGCACGGCCGGCGGCAACCGCCGGGCATTTGCCGCACGTGGGCTCGGCCTTGGCATTCCCGGCATTCGCGTAGACGGCAACGACCTGCTGGCGGTCTATTCCGCCACGCTCTGGGCGGCGGACCGCGCCCGTCGTGGCGGTGGCCCGACCTTGATCGAACACGTTACCTATCGCGGCGGGGCCCACTCGACCAGCGACGATCCTTCCAAGTACCGGCCAAAGGACGAATGGCAGGCGTTTCCGCTGGGTGATCCGATTGAGCGACTCAAGCAGCATCTGATCGTCGAGGGACATTGGTCGGAGAAGAAGCACGATGCGTTGTGGGAGCAACTCGTCGCCGACGTTCATGTCGCATGGAAAGAAGCACAGAAGCACGGCACGATGACCGAAGGCCCGTTCCTCGATCCGGCCAGCATGTTCGAGGATGTTTATGCCGAGATGCCGGCGAATCTCGAGTCGCAGCGCCGGCGCATGCTCGAAGTATTGAGTGGAGAATAGGGCCTGTTAACACGTGGCGAATCGCTGCGACGGGAGTTCATTTTGATCAATACAAGAAACGATGAGCGCGATGTACTTATACATGAGTGAAGAGAGACGCAGTAGTGGGCAAAATGAGACCCGTCCCTTCGGGTTGTCGGCACAAT
>JABDNG010000017.1 GCA_013001045.1 Woeseiaceae bacterium
AACTGCGCCTTGCCACCCAGCGGCTGCTGCGTGACGAGCGAGTACGGCCCGGTCGAGCGGGCATGCATCTTGTCGTCAACCAGGTGGGTGAGTTTCAACATGTACATGTATCCCACCGTGACATCGCGGTCGAACTTGTCACCCGTGCGACCGTCGTACAAGGTCGACTGACCGGATTCATCGAGTCCCGCAAGCTCAAGGAGTCCCTTGATTTCGGTTTCGGTCGCACCGTCGAAAACCGGCGTTGCCGTCGGCACTCCGTTGGTCAGGTTGCCAGCCAGTTCCAGGACTTCTGCGTCGGAGAACGACTTGATGTCCTCTGCCTTGCCGCCCGTCTTGTTATAGACGGCCCCCAGGAACTGACGCAGCTTCGTCATGGACTCCTGCGCTTTAAGCAAGTCGTCAATATTCTTGCCGACGCCCTTCGCAGCCCATCCAAGATGGGTCTCGAGAACCTGGCCAACGTTCATTCGGGACGGCACGCCCAAAGGATTCAGAACGATATCGACCGGGTTACCGTCCTCGAGGTACGGCATGTCTTCGACCGGTACGATCGTCGAGATGACGCCCTTGTTGCCGTGACGACCAGCCATCTTGTCACCTGGCTGGATGCGGCGCTTGACGGCGAGGTACACCTTGACCATCTTGAGTACGCCTGGCGCCAGGTCGTCGCCTGCCGTGATCTTGCTCTTCTTCTCTTCGTAACGGCGGTCAAATTCGTCGCGTTGCGATTTCAGACGCTCAAATGCTTTTTGCAGCTGCTCGTTGGCATCGTCATTCTTGAGTCGAATCTCAAACCACTGCTCGCGCGGCAGCTCCTCGAGGTATCCCTTGGTGATCTTGCTGCCGGATTTGAGCTTGTTCGGCCCACCCTGTGCCATCTTGCTCGTAAGCATGCGCTCGACGCGCTCGTAGATATCCTCTTCGAGAATGCGCAGCGTATCGTCGAGATCCTTGCGCACGCTTTCGAGTTCGGATTTTTCGATGGACAAAGCACGCAGGTCTTTCTCAACGCCGTCACGCGTAAACACGCGGACGTCTATTACCGTGCCGTCCATGCCGGGCGGCACTCGCAGCGACGTATCTTTGACGTCCGACGCCTTCTCACCAAAGATCGCACGCAGCAATTTCTCCTCCGGCGTCAGCTGCGTCTCGCCCTTCGGCGTTACCTTGCCTACCAGGATGTCGCCGGCTTTGACCTCTGCACCGATGAATGCGATTCCCGACTCGTCGAGTTTTGCGAGTGCCGCATCGCCGACGTTCGGTATGTCCGAGGTGATGTCCTCAGGACCGAGCTTGGTATCGCGCGCCACGCACTGCAGTTCCTCGATATGAATGGTCGTGAAACGGTCTTCCTTGACGACGCGTTCCGAGATCAGGATCGAGTCCTCGAAGTTGTAGCCGTTCCACGGCATGAACGCGACCAGCAGGTTCTGGCCCAGGGCCAGCTCGCCCATGTCGGTCGACGGGCCGTCGGCCAGCACGTCGCCGGCAGCAATGGCGTCACCGCTGTTGACCAGCGGCCGCTGGTTGATGCAGGTGTTCTGGTTCGAGCGCGTGTACTTGGTGAGATTGTAGATATCCACACCGGGCTCGGCAGCCGTGGTTTCATCGTCGTTGACGCGAACCACGATTCGGGACGCATCGACGGAATCGACGGTACCGCCGCGACGCGCCACGACGGTGACACCGGAATCGATGGCGACAGCGCGCTCGATGCCGGTACCGACCAGCGGTGCCTCAGCACGCAGCGTCGGCACAGCCTGGCGCTGCATGTTGGAACCCATCAGCGCGCGGTTGGCGTCGTCGTGCTCGAGAAACGGAATCAGCGCCGCGGCGACCGATACGATCTGGCGCGGGCTGACGTCCATGTAGTTGACGTCCTGCGGGCCGGCCAGCGTGAACTCGTTCTTGTGACGAACGGCAACCAGGTCCTCGGTGAACTTGCCTGCCTTGTCGAGCTCGGAGTTGGCCTGGGCAATGATGAACTGGCTTTCCTCGATCGCCGACAGGTAGTCGATATCCATCGTCACCTTGCCGTTCTTGACCTTGCGGTACGGCGTCTCCAGGAAGCCGTACTCATTGGTCCGCGCGTAAACCGCCAGCGAATTGATCAGGCCGATGTTGGGACCTTCCGGGGTCTCGATGGGGCAGACGCGCCCATAGTGCGTCGGATGCACGTCGCGAACCTCGAAGCCCGCACGTTCACGGGTCAGCCCGCCCGGGCCCAGCGCCGAAACGCGTCGTTTGTGGGTCACCTCGGAGAGCGGATTGTTCTGGTCCATGAACTGCGACAGCTGGCTGGAGCCGAAAAATTCCTTTACGGCTGCCGCCACCGGCTTCGCATTGATCATCTCCTGGGGCATCAGCGCATCGGCTTCGGCCTGCGTCAGGCGCTCCTTGACAGCGCGCTCCACGCGGACCAGGCCGACGCGGAAAGCGTTCTCTGCCATTTCGCCGACGCTACGAACCCGGCGATTGCCGAGGTGATCGATGTCGTCGACCGTGCCGAAACCGTTGCGGATGTTAATCAGCGTCGCCAGCACGTCGAGGATATCCTCCTTGTCGAGCACGCCATCGCCTACCGAGTTGTCGCGGCCCACGCGCCGGTTGAATTTCATTCGGCCAACCGCAGACAGGTCGTAACGATCCGGGTTGAAGAACAGGTTCTGGAACAGGTTTTCTGCCGCTTCCTTGGTGGGCGGCTCGCCGGGTCGCATCATCCGGTAAATCTCGACCAGCGCCTCGAGGCGGGTCGTCGACGGATCGATATTCAACGTATTGGAAATGAACGGGCCGTGGTCGAGGTCGTTTACATAGAGCGTGCGAACGTGATCGACGCCGGCCTCGATCAACTGCTCGACCAGTTCCGCCGTCAGCTCCGCGTTCGCTGCTGCAAGCAGTTCGCCGGTTTCGGTATCGACGATATCGTGCGCAAGAACCTTGCCTTCGAGATACTCGTTCGGCACCGTCAGCTTGTCGACCGTGGATTTCTCCATGTCGCGCACGTGCTTGGCCGTGATTCGGCGACCCTCTTCGACGATCAGCTTCCTGCCGAGCTTGATGTCGAACGAGGCGGTCTCGCCGCGCAGACGCTCCGGCACGAGACCCATCTGTATGCCCTTGTCGGACAGGTAGAAGTCGTTGTTTTCGAAAAAGAGGTCCAGCATCTCCTCGTTGGTCATGTCGAGGGCACGCAGGATGATCGTCACCGGCAGCTTGCGGCGGCGGTCGATACGCGCAAACACGGCGTCCTTGGGGTCGAACTCGAAGTCGAGCCAGGAGCCGCGATAAGGAATCACGCGAGCGGAAAACAGCAGCTTGCCGGAGCTGTGCGTTTTGCCCTTGTCGTGATCGAAGAACACGCCGGGCGAACGATGCAGCTGCGAAACGATGACTCTTTCGGTGCCGTTAATGACAAACGTGCCGTGGTCGGTCATCAGCGGCATTTCACCGAGATAGACCTCCTGTTCGCGAATGTCCTTGACAGGTTTGGGTGTGCCGCTGGCTTCCTTGTCGTAAATCACCAGCCGCACCAGCACGCGAATCGGCGCGGCATAGGTCAGGCCGCGCATCTGGCATTCCTTGACATCGAAAACCGGCGTACCGAGCCGATAGCTGACATACTCAAGTGCCGCGTTGCCCGAATAGCTGACAATCGGGAATACGGACTTGAACGCCGCGTGCAAACCGATGTCTCCGCGACTCTTGATGTCTTTGTCCGTCTGCAGGAACTTATTGTACGAATCCACCTGGATCGACAACAGGTAGGGCACGTCCAGAACGGTAGGACGTTTGCCAAAGTTCTTGCGGATACGCTTTTTCTCAGTGAATGAGTATGCCATTCGAGAAATCCTCGTTAGCCTGACTGCTATTAATTACGAACGCGAGCAAACGGCCAGCCGAAGTACGGCTGGCTGTTTGCCCGGCTGATGCCCCGCTTCGATAAGCGGGTATCGTGCACCTCTGGATGCAAACGCATGCGAGAGCTGAATTACTTCAACTCTACGGTTGCGCCGGCTTCTTCGAGCTGCTTTTTCACTTCTTCGGCCTCTGCCTTCGCAACGCCTTCCTTGATGGTCGACGGCGAGCTTTCGACAGCGTCCTTCGCTTCCTTGAGGCCCAGGCCGGTGATCGTGCGAACCGCCTTGATCACCGAAACCTTGTTGCCGCCGAAGCTGGTCATGACGACATCGAATTCGTCTTTCTCGGCGGCTGCTTCACCGCCGTCACCTGCCGCAGGTCCGGCTGCAACGGCTACGGGAGCCGCCGCGGAAACGCCCCACTCTTCTTCGAGCATCTTGACGAGCTCGACGACTTCCATGATGGGCTTTGCGCTCAGTTCTTTGAGCAGGTCTTCGTTTGAAAGTGCCATTTTTCCAGTTCCTCTAAAAAGTAGATTCCCGAGTCAGGGAATAATTAAGTCTTAAGCCGCATCCTGCTCGCCGCGCGCGGACAACGTCCGTGCGAGCATTGCAGGAGGCTCGGCAAGTGTGCGTACCAGCTGGTTCATCGGTGCCATAAACACGCCAAGCAGCATTGCGCGGGCCTGATCGAAGGTTGGCAGGTCAGCCAACTTGTTCAGATCGGACCCCGGCATTAGCTGCCCGCCGGCAGATAGCGAGACCGCCTGCAGGGCGTCGTGCCCCTTGGCGAAATCCTTGATGACCCTGGCAGCAGCACCTGGATCTTCCTTTGCGAACGCGAGCAGAATCGGGCCCTTGAGTGTGTCCTGCATACACTCGAATTCAGTGCCCTCGACGGCCCGGCGAGCCAGCGTGTTCTTGACCACACGCATGTATACGCCGGCATTGCGCGCTTGTTTGCGCAATTCCGTCATTTCTGCAACGGTAAGTCCCCGATATTCAGCCGCAACGGCCGTAACGGAACTTCCCGCAACCGCATTCACCTCTTCGACAAGTGCTTTCTTGTCTTCGAGTCTAAGTGCCATGAATCTCTCCTGGCTTACGGTTACACAACAACAGGTGAAGAAAACTCCACCCCCCATTCGGGGACATCCATCCCCTTGCCGGACGGGTAACCAAAGCCTGAACTAACTGACTCAGGTAACACCATCTGCGCAGGCGACTATTAAGATCAGCGTTAAAACTGATCGCCTGCGGTCTTCGACGATCGCCACTTCCGTGTGGCTTTCTATTCAAACTCGCTCTTTTTCACGGAGCGGGTTTGCACAAACTATTATCAACAACAGTCGAATCAGGAATTAACTGTTGCCCTGTCAACTGACACACCCGGCCCCATCGTGCTGGAAACGGTCAGTTTCTTTACGTACGAGCCCTTGGCCGCCGCGGGTTTCCCTTTCTTGAGGTCGGCCAGCAGCGCATCCAGGTTTTCTTTCAATGCATCGACCTCGAAATCGACGCGACCGATAGGGCAGTGAATAATGCCGGCCTTGTCCGTGCGATAACGAACCTGGCCCGCCTTCGCATTCTTGACCGCCGTTTCGACGTCGGCGGCTACCGTGCCGACCTTCGGGTTCGGCATCAGGCCTCGCGGGCCGAGTATCTGGCCGAGCTGGCCGACAACGCGCATTGCATCGGGCGTCGCGATGACGACATCGAAATCCATCGAACCGCCCTTGATCGATTCCGCGAGATCCTCGAAACCGACGATATCGGCGCCTGCGGCGGTGGCCTTTTCGGCATTTTCGCCCTGGGCAAATACCGCAACGCGAACCGTCTTGCCGGTGCCGTTCGGCAGCACCGTCGAGCCACGCACCACCTGGTCCGATTTTCGAGGGTCTACACCAAGGTTGACCGCCACGTCGATGCTCTCCGGAAATTTGGCTGTCGCCAACTCCTTGACGAGACCCAGCGCGGCGTCGATTTCATAGGCCGTTTGCGAGTCGACCTTCTCACGCGCGTTCTTTTTTCGTTTGCTTAAGCCGGCCATCAGTTCACCCCCTCTACTTCGATGCCCATGCTGCGGGCCGTGCCGGCAACTGTGCGCACGGCGGCGTCCATGTCGGCCGCCGTCAGGTCCGGCATCTTGGTCGTTGCGATTTCCTCGAGCTGTGCGCGATTGACCTTGCCGACCTTGGTGGTATTCGGCTCACCGGATCCCTTGGGAATACCGGCGGCTTTACGCAACAGCACCGCGGCAGGCGGTGTCTTGGAAATAAAGGTAAAGCTGCGATCGCTGTAAACGGTAATCACGACCGGAATCGGCAGGCCCGGCTCGGTGCCCTGGGTCTCTGCATTGAACGCCTTGCAGAACTCCATGATATTCACGCCGTGCTGACCCAGTGCCGGTCCGACCGGTGGCGACGGGTTGGCCTGCCCCGCAGGCACCTGCAGCTTGATATAGCTGGCGACTTTCTTTGCCATTGTATTTTCCTCTCGAGTTCAAACGCTCTTGCGAGCTCCTCGTACAGTTTTTGCCGTAGGGGGACATTCTGCTTTTTGTGCGATTTCTGGGGACATTCTGCTTTTTGCGCCCGCCTGCCGGCGCGCGCAAAAAGCAGAATGTCCCCTTACCGTTCGATCACAAAAAGCAGAATGTCCCCTTACCCTTTCTCGACTTGTCCGAAGTCGAGCTCGACCGGCGTTGACCGACCGAGAATCTGAACCGCTACCTGCAAGCGGCTCTTGTCGTAATTAACCTGCTCGACCACGCCGGAAAAGTCGTTGAACGGCCCGTCCGTCACGCGCACAACCTCGCCCGGCTCGAACAGGACCTTCGGCCGCGGCTTGTCCACGCCTTCCTGGACACGCTGCAGAATGTGGTCGGCTTCCTTCTCGCTGATCGGCGCCGGCCGATCGCTGGACCCGCCGATAAATCCGAGCACTTTCGGAACTTCCTTGACCAGGTGCCAGGTCTCGTCGTCCATCTCCATCTGCACAAGAACATAGCCCGGAAAAAACTTGCGCTCACTGCGCCGCTTCTGTCCTTCCCGCATTTCGACCACTTCTTCGGTCGGAACCAGGATTTCTCCGAACTTGTCCTGCAGGCCCATGCGCTCGATGCGCTCTTCCAGCGCCGCTTTGACACGATGCTCGAAGTTCGAATAGGCATGCACGATGTACCAGCGTAAGGCCACGTCCGTTATTCCTCGATAGCTCTTGCGATTGACCTGAACAGGCCTACCCGACCAGCGTCCGGGTCAGCCAAAGCAGACCCGAGTCGAGCGCCCAAAAAAACAGCATCATGATCAGCGTAAAGACGAATACCGCGATTGCCGTCTGCGTCGTTTCCTGCCTGGTTGGCCAGACGACCTTGCGTATTTCGACGCGCGAGCCCTGGATAAAGTGCCATAGCCGCTGCCCCTGGGTGCTGCTCATCGCAATACCGACACCGGCGGCGGTGCCGCCGAGCACCATCAGTACCCTCAGCGCCTGCGCAATTTCCGGCTCGTAGTAATAATAAGCGTACAGGCCACCGATCAACGCTCCTGCCGCAGCAAGCAACTTGATGATGTCCAGCGCACCGCTTTGACTTGTTTCTGTCTGTGCAACCATCTTTTTAATCAAATACCAGGTGGCTTAAGTGGCAGGCCAGGAGGGAATCGAACCCCCAACCTGCGGTTTTGGAGACCGCCGCTCTGCCAATTGAGCTACTGGCCTAGTTTTTCGAATCGCTGTTCTGTCCAATTGCCGCCGGAATCATTTCCTGCGGGCGTCCTACTTGTTAACAAGAATGCAAATGATAGGTACGCGAAAAACCGTGCGCACTCCATCTGTGCATTCCACCAATCGCCTTATTTACCACTCATGTGTTTTTACAACTGCCCCGAGATCGTTTTGGCGAAAAAAGTCAGGTCGAGTCACGCAGTGCCCGGCTGATTTCGCGTTCCACCATCCCGTTAAATTGGTCCTCGGTGCCTTCGTCTAAATCCCGAAAAACCGCGCCCGGGATATTTCTGGTCGAAAATAAAGCGTACCTCGGTTTCGCTTGACGGGAGTGCAGCGAGCCATTTCGACCGGGAAAATGCCGGGTGCGTATATCCTGTGTCTTGCTTATTCGATCACCTTCGCAACGACGCCGGCACCCACGGTACGGCCACCCTCGCGGATAG
>JABDNG010000018.1 GCA_013001045.1 Woeseiaceae bacterium
CAGCTGTGCTGCAGGAAGGAGAGGAAAAGGCTCTCGATTTCTTTTTTCCCGTGACGCCTTCTCCCCAACAGATTGAACTCACCTATGTCAACGCCCAAGGAAGTCACACACTTATTGTCGATACGCAAGCTGCGCTTGCGGGCTTACACCTGTTACAAGCTGAAGAATAACGATTACCGACCGCTTGTGGCCGTTAGCTGCCTGTCATCTTGGTGATTTCCGCGACAATTGAATGACCGCTTTCGGTGAGACCGGACGTTCGATCCTGGCTCCTCGAAATATCCACTCCGGAATGGCCGCATTGGGCCACAAAAGCGACATTGAATTAAGCTAGCTCTAAACCTGAGCAAGACCACACAGCGGCCACTCGACAAGATCTACGAACATAGTTAGGTTGAAGGAATGAAGCCAACCATCATCCCGACACTCCGTTATCACGATGCCCAGTCAGCCATCAAGTGGCTGTGCGACGCGTTTGGCTTCAAAGAGCATCTGGTCGTTCCTGGTGACGACGGCCGAATCGAGCACGCTCAGCTCACCTTTGGCAATGGCATGATTATGCTCGGCTCCGCCCGAGACGACGATTTCGGCGGTCTACAAGCGCCCCCAAGCTCGTCCGACGCAGTTGTATGTCAGAGCTCCTACATTATTGTTCGGGCGATTGACGAGCACTATCGCGAAGCCGTTAAAGCCGGAGCGAAGATCGTCATGCCTCTAACCGCGGAGGACTATGGTGGTAAGAACTACTCGTGTCGAGATCCCGAGGGATACCTATGGAACTTTGGCAGCTACGACCCATGGGCGGCCACTTAGTCAGGCAGTGCAGTGGTCGACTTCGTCTCTGACACCACCGTAGTCCGCTTTTTGCCGGAAGCCGACTGTCATTTCGTTGATTTAATCCGTCTCTGAACGACCGCTATTGGTGAGAGGAGGCAACCAAAACCTGAACCTAGAATATTCGCTGCTAAGTGTCCTTTCTACGCCCGATAGCTGCTGTTGGCTTAGAATGAGGCGGAGGGGCCGGCTATGGTCCCAAGCGGACATCGGAGAATCTGCGGTGAATGAAGCATTGCAAACTGAATTGTTGGCAATGGCGGATCGAGACGAGCGTGTGCGCTCTGAATTGGCCTCCACGGGAGAATTATTTGACGGCTACAATGCTCGCATGGCCGCGGTTCATGAACAAAACGCCAAAGAAATTGCACGCGTTATCGAACAGTATGGCTGGCCTGGAGTCTCGCTGGTCGGCAACGAAGGAATGGAGGCCGCGTGCCTGGTTTTGCAACACGCTATTGCAAATCCGGAGTTGCAGCGTAAATGCCTGCCGCTTCTCAAGAAGGCGGCAGAGATCGGAGATGTGCCGGCAGTACATGTCGCCTATCTCGAAGATCGCATCTGCTGTTTCGAGGGGCGACCGCAACGCTATGGAACCCAGTTCGATTGGGACGTGAATGGCGCGCTAAGCCCTCAGCCGTTAGAAGACCCGCAGCAAGTAGACCGTTATAGGGAGTCCGTTGGGCTGGGACCCTTGTCCGAAAAGACTAGGGAAATGCGGTCGCGCGCCGCAGCAGATGGTCAGGAACGACCTCGCGACTTTCACGAGCGCCAGAAGGAGATGGATGCTTGGGCGCGCTCGGTAGGTTGGCGCTGAGTAGCCGCTCGCGGCTGAAACCCGGACATTTCATTGTGAGACAGTCTCACCGCGATAAACCCGCGGAGATTCTTGCCTCACCGCAAAACGCGGGCTACACCTTCCCTCACAGCAAGTAATAACGCGATAAGCGCCAGGCTTGTCGCGGCGCCGGACACCGCCGGTGTTTCGGACTGCATAACAGCAATTCCATAAGCGGCCCAGGCGACGACGAGAACGAATACTGCATCGCCGAAACGCAGGACCATCGTCGCGCCAATTGCCCCGGCTACGGCCAGTTTCAAGAGCGTCCAGCTTATGGCTGTCAGGCCGATATTGTCCCAGCCATTTCCAGTCTGCACGGCACTGATATTCGCGATGGTCGCGAGCGTGATCCAGCCTGTGTAGAGACTGAAGGGTAAATGCAAAACCAGGTGCTGCGCCATCGAGGCCCGCGCAATACGCGCAAGCAGGGCACGATAAATCAGCACTAACGTAATAAGCAGCACCAGCATAATCAGCAGCGAGAGATTCAGCAGGTCGTAATGCCAGGCCACGAGCCAGCTGGCATTGGCCACGCAATTGAACTGGAATAGCCGACTGATGCCGGCAATCGTTTCGTTGTTGCGTTGTGACGGCAATGACTGGTAAATCACGAATGCCATCAAGGCCAAATAGATGACACCCCAGATTGAGAACGTAAAACCGGCAGGCGTAAACAGTGACGGATATTTCGCCGAAATCTCGGGCATGGACTGTCCGTTGATCGGCAACGTGTTGGACAGCACATTTACCACAATGACCAGTGCGAACGCGGCGCAGTTGCCGCCCCAGTCAGACAGTGTTCTTTGCATTAATCTTGTTTCCCTGGCGTCAGCTAGATGGGGACGATCGTCGGGAGCTTCCGGTCCTGTATACCGAGCAGAATTGGTCGCGCCGTTTCTCGGTAAATGTTCACTTTGGCATTGAAAGCAACGCGCGACAGTCCGTGTTTGTCCTTTATCGTGAGCCGGCGAATATTGAATTTACCGTCACCGATATTCTCGCCCGTCAGGTAGCACTTTATGGCGGTAACGCGTTCGCCGGACAGTTCCATGCCGCTCAATCGTGACAGGTTTCCCTGGGCGCGCTGCAGGAATGTCACAGCGTCGATATTCGGGTCGACATAATTCTCGTCTTTCTCGAGGTCTTCATCGATATCGGCCATAAAGTCGCCCACCAGTATTTGACCGGGCAACGCGCCATCGATCATGCGTGCCAGCTCCACGGTTACATCGCCGACAATAAAGTCGTGCAAAGTTGGATTGAGGCCGTCCGCCTGGTGGAATTCATAGCAGCTTCCAACGTGAAAACAGGCACGCAGGCGCGGCACCGCTTTCGACGCGGACTTACTTCGTGCGATGGCGTTGTCTGCGAGGACGATGTGCATGAGGTGATAGAGATTCACGCTAGCCTCGAGCCCATCGTCGCGGTTCCAGATATAAAAACCGTCGCCGCTCGATGATCGTGCGAAATTAAGGTCTACGTTTTGTTCGAGCATCTTTGCGTGTGCAGAATTCAACGAGTAGGACAGGCTGTTGAGTTGTGTCATTTGTTCAAACGGCGTCAGCAGTCCGAAGCCGACAATATCGAACAGAGTCACGGCCCGACTCGCGACGTAATTGATGCCATAGCGCTGGATCATTTTCTCGATGATCTGCGTTTCTACGCGGCTGCCCGTCAATGGCTGCCGAAGTGGCACGTGGATTGGCTCGACCTGAAGCAATCGCGCGACCTTTTGCATTTGCGTTACTGACAGCTGGCGGTCGCCGGAAATCAGCTCCGTGATGAAACGCGGCGACAGGGTCGGGGGACGTCCGTCGGCCTGGGGAGACGTGTATTCCGCAATCGCGTAATGGGGAACCACGAGAATCGAGACGCCTTCATCGACGGGTGACCAGCTCAGGATATTGTTCTGTCCGAGTGACCAGTGGCCGTGAAGGCATTTTTCGAGGTGCACGAGGTTGCTGCGCTGCCGAAGGCCCATCTGTTGGGCCAGCCCAGCCAATTGGTCCAGATAGGGCGAATAGTTCGCTATTCGTCGAATCCCCGATTGCGACAGATCTTCTAATTCCATGCGTATGCCTGCAGCGACTTCCGCGAACCGGTATTCTCTGCCACAGTTCGCTCAGCACAACGTAATCAACTCTTGTTGGCAGCGCAAGCATTATCAAGAAGTTGACGTATCTATTTTATTTTGAAGAAATTTAGCTTGCACGCGCCCGGACTGATTTAACATAAGTAATGATAGCAGCAGGACCAGATATTGCGGATATTGGGGCATTGCGCGAACGTCTTGCCCAAAAAACGACGCTTACACCCGTAATCCGCTGCGCGGCGATCGAGGATGCGATCGGCGGCGATACCCAGGTCTACGCGAAACTCGAGTTTCTCCAGCGCACCGGGACGTTCAAGGCCCGGGGTGCGCTTGCGACCTTGTATGCACTGACTCCCGAGCAATTGGCAGCAGGTGTTACCGCCGTTAGCGCCGGCAATCATGCGATCGCGACGGCCTTTGCGGCACAGGCGGTTGGCACGACGGCGAAGGTGGTAATGACGCGTTCCGCGAATCCTTCGCGGGTCGAGGCCTGCCGCTCCTATGGGGCCGAGGTCGTGTTGGCCGATGATGTCCACCAGGCTTTTGCAGTCGCCGAGGGTATTCAAGAAACGGAAGGGCGGTACTTCGTGCATCCATTTGAGGGGCCCGCCGTCGCGTTGGGGACCGGCACTCTAGGGCTGGAGATTTGCGAGCAATGTTCCGATTTTGACGCGGTCATCGTGCCTGTCGGCGGTGGCGGACTGATTGGCGGTATTGCGAACGCTGTCAAGCGATTGCGGCCTGCCAGCGAAGTCATTGGCGTCGAGCCGGAAGGTGCGGACACGATGCATCGCAGCCTGGCGAGCGGCGAGCCGATGAAGATTGATGCCGTTCATACCATTGCCGACAGCCTGGGCGCACCCTTTGCGCTGCCGTACTCGTTTGGCCTTTGCCAAATGCATGTGGATCGCCTCGCGATGGTCGATGACATGCAGCTTCGCCAGGCAATGGGGTTCTTGTTCCGGGCAATGAAGATTGCTGTCGAGCCAGCGTGCGCGGCCAGCACGGCCGCGTTGTTGGGACCATTGCGTCAGGATCTCACGGGAAAGCGCGTCGTTCTCGTAATGTGTGGCAGCAACATCGACTGGGCTACCTTTGAAGAACAAGCAATTTTCGATGACGATGTTGATTGATCAGCTAAAGGCGATCGTCGGTCCGGACGCCTGGAAAACAGACCCGGCAGAAATGCAGCCAAACCTGACTGAATGGCGCGGCCTCGTGTTCGGTAAGACACCGATTCTGCTTGAGCCAGCGAATACCGGGGAAGTCGTTCAGATTGTGCGCGCCTGCGCGCAGGCGGGCGTTTCGATTGTGCCGCAGGGTGGCAACACGGGGCTGTGCGCGGGGGCGGTCCCCGACGAATCCGGGGAACAAATCCTGTTGTCATTGAAGAGAATGAATCGGATACGCAGCGTCGACGCCTTCGATTTTTCGATGGAGGTGGAGGCAGGCTGCGTGCTGGCGGATATACA
Source organism: Woeseiaceae bacterium (assembly GCA_013001045.1). Taxonomy (GTDB): domain Bacteria; phylum Pseudomonadota; class Gammaproteobacteria; order Steroidobacterales; family Woeseiaceae; genus UBA1847. The sequence goes on from JABDNG010000018.1 coordinate 5,240, forward strand.
GGCCGCGGCCAGGGACGCCGATCGATATTTTCCGCTTAGCCTGGGGGCTGAAGGCAGCTGCCATATCGGTGGCAACCTCTCTACGAACGCGGGTGGAGTCAATGTCATTCGTTATGGGACGGCGCGAGCACTCGTCCTCGGCCTTGAGGTCGTGCTGGCGGATGGCACCGTGCTGGATGGCTTGAGAACGCTGCGCAAGGACACGGCTGGATACGATCTCAAGCAGCTGTTTGTCGGTAGCGAAGGGACGCTAGGGATCATTACAGCCGCAACGCTGCGGCTGTTTCCCGATCCGGGCGAAACGTCGACGGCACTTGTCGCGCTCAGCGAAAGTGGTGATGCCGTTCGCTTACTGGCGCACCTGCGCGGGTCGCTGGCAGATCGTATCGAGGCGTTCGAGCTGGTGTCGCATCGGGTCTTCTCGTTGGTCGAAGAACATATCCCCAATGCCAGGCTGCCGTTCGAGGAGACCTACCCCTGGTATGTGCTTATCGAGGCAGCGACCGGACGTAACCCTGACGAACTCGAAAATGCGCTGGTGAATGTGGCGGAGGAAGTCTCGATCCTCGACGCTGTCATTGCCAAGAATTCGAGCGAAGCCGAAGATCTCTGGCGCTTGCGCCATTCGATCGCTGAGGCGGAACGTCACGACGGAGTCGGTCTGAAGCATGATATCTCGGTGCCGATCGGCCGTATGCAGGAGTTCCTCATTCGCGGTGATGCATTGCTCGAATCAACGATGCCCGAGGCTGGCTTGCTGGCATTCGGGCACGTTGGCGATGGCAATTTGCACTATAATGTTTCATTGCCGAGTGACTTGACAGCTGAGGCCCACAGCGAGGCTGGGGCGCGCATCACGCATGGCATTTACGATCTGGTGGCGGAGCTGGGCGGCAGTTTCAGTGCCGAACATGGCGTAGGCCGTCTGAAAAAGGCGCAGCTGCGAGAATATCGCAGTACCGCGGAATTGGACTTGATGAAGCGCCTGAAGGCCGCACTGGATCCGCAAAATATTCTTAATCCCGGGAAGGTAATTTGACGACCAGTTCCGGTACTGAGCGTTGCTCAGTCAGTAAACTGGTGTGCTAATCATGAGTGCAAACTTCAACAATATCCGCAGCGCGTTCAGCGACCAGCTGGCAAGCTTCGAGAGCCAGCGCGAAGGCTCGGTCGATGATGCCGATATGCTGGCAAGGATCCAGCAAGGCGTCGGTAGCCTGCTCGCTACAAGTCCCGATAGTGAGGCGGAGATTCGGCGCGTTCTGCAGGAACGTTACGATAGTGGATCGCTCCATGAAGAGACCTTCCGGTCGGTGCAGTCGATGCTCGATCGTCACATAACCGAAGATGTCCCGACCAGTCCGACCGATCGAACTCTGGGCCGCAAGGGAACACCCAAGGTCCGTGCGACACCCAAGACGGTTGCCAGACCCACGGTCCGTGACGAGGTCGAGGTGCCGGCCGGCGACGATGCCTTCGGGACAACCACCGTGATTCCGCACGATGAAGTTCCAATCGCGTTGGCGGAGTCTCGGGTTCAGGTCGGGTCCTTGTTGCGGGATCGCTTTCTGCTGCAGGAAAAAGTCGCGGGCGGCAGCATGGGCGTCGTATACAAGGCGCTTGATCGTCGTCTCGCCGAAGCCGAGGCGGAAGAGCCGTGGGTGGCCATCAAGGTGCTGTCACCGCAGCTGGCCGAAAACGTGCAGGCGTTGCGCGCGTTGCAACAAGAGGCGACAAAGGGTCGTTGCCTGATTCATCCGAATATCGTGCGATTCATCGACATGGATCGGGACGATGATCTGCATTTTCTCATCATGGAGTGGCTCGAGGGCCGCACGCTGGCCAGTATCCTGGATTCGGCCGACGCCGGCTGTATCGATCATGATGCGGCGTTTCGCATCGTCGCTCAGATAGGCGATGCGCTCGATTACGCCCACCGATGCGGCATCGTACACGCGGATGTCAAACCCGGGAATATTATGATCATGCCGAACGGCGATGCGAAGTTGTTCGACTTCGGCGTGGCGCGCGTACGGCAGCAAAAGTCCGACACCGCGTTTAATCCGGGCGTACTCGGCGCATTGACACCAGCTTACTCCAGTATGCAAGTCTTGACGGGCGAAGAGCCGGTTGCCTCTGACGACGTGTTCTCGCTGGCCTGTCTGCTGTACCGGTTGGTTGCGGGACACCGCGTGTTCGGTCCGCGCAATGCCGCAGAAGCCTCCCAGGAAGGCATGAAGCCACAGCGGCCGCAGGGTCTCAGCGATGGCCAATGGCGAGCTTTGAAAAAAGCGCTGTCTTACGCCCGCGTCATGCGCTTCCCCTCGGTCGAAGAATTTGTTAGTGCCCTGCAAAGCGGCGCTGATGATACGGCGAGCCTCGATACCTCTGAGATTGTCGAGGTCGAACAAAGCGCCGGAAAAGGCAAGTGGATTGCGGCACTTATCGTTCTGCTGGGTCTCGCGGGTGTTGCGGCCGTTCAGCTGGGTGTTGTCGATCTCCGATTAGATGATGTAATCGAACGCGTGCAAAGCGTGGTCGATCGAGAACCGCTCGAGCCTGTACTGCCACCGCCAGATGTATCGCCGGAGCCCGTGCCCGATGCTACTGCCATCGAATCTGTAGCCGATACATCCGAGCCATCGGTGGAATTGTTCAGTGAGCCCGTAATAGAAGAGACACCTGAGGAGCCGCTCATCGATTTTTCGACGCTGCCTCCTGCCGATGTCGAGGTCTCTTTCACCATGGGTTCATGGGCGGCCGCCGATTTCAAAGTGCGACTGCGTGAGAATGATGGTCCCGTCATAGTCGATTTTGTGCGACGCGGCAGGCTCGGCGCGCCACTCGTTCTGAAACTGGAGGAAGTCGGCTTCAGTGGCAATCGGTCGCCCTGGGCGTCACGCCAATACACGCTTTCAGATTCGGGTATCGTTCGTTTTCCCGCTGGCCAGAACCGCAGTCGCATCACGTTGCGAATGGCGTCGGATTCGATGCGCGAAGCGGATCAAATATCGACATTACGCTTGCGCGAAGTGGATTCCGCGGAGTCGGAGTTAGCTGTCCTGTACGTGACGCTCGAAGACGATGACCAGCGGGCGTTCGAAGCGGAGCTGCCCGTGAACACGATTGGTTTTGCGTCCAGCCAGGCTTCGATCCGGGAGACCGACCCTGCGGTACAAATCGATCTTGTGCGTTTCAACCCGGACTCCTCGCGCGTACTCGTCCCTTATACCGTTAACGATGTTACGGCAACCGAGGGCGAGGATTATTTCGCACCTGGCGACTACACCATTTCGTTCGGGCCCGGCCAGCGGTCGGCACGGCTGTTGATTCCGCTGGTACAGGATTCCCGCGTGGAGGGGGACGAAATCTTCGTCGTTGAACTAGCGCTGCCCAGCGACCTCGCGGTCAAAGATGTCCACCAACGCGTCGCTGTAATGATTGTCGACGACGAGCCGCAAACCCGCTGATTTGCTGATAGACTGCCGCTCCGACCCCTCGGGGCACACTGGCAGCCATCCCGGAGCAAATCACCAGCATGAGTGACAGAGAATTGCGGCGATATTCTCGTATCGTTGTCGACGGTGTCGAACAGGCACCGAGCCGTGCAATGTTGCGCGCCGTTGGCTTTTCCGAAGACGATTTCAATCGACCCCAGATCGGTGTCGCTTCGACATGGAGCATGGTGACGCCGTGCAACATGCACATCGGTGGTTTGGCGGACGAGGCGGCGAAGGCGGCCAGCGCGGCCGGCGGTAAGGGCGTCGTGTTCAATACCATCAGCGTATCGGATGGTATTTCCATGGGTACACCCGGCATGCGCTATTCACTGGTGTCTCGCGAGATAATCGCCGATTCCATCGAGGCCGTCGCCGGCGCCGAGGGATTCGATGGCGTGATTGCGATTGGCGGCTGCGACAAGAACATGCCGGCCTGCGTCATGGCAATGGCGCGTCTGAACAGACCGTCAGTGTTCGTCTATGGCGGTACGATAAAACCTGGCGCGAAACGTCGCGACATCGTATCGGTGTTCGAAGCCGTCGGTGCAAGGTCTGGTGGATTGATCTCGGATGAAGAGCTGCTGGAAGTTGAGAAAACAGCCATACCCGGGCCGGGCGCCTGTGGCGGCATGTACACGGCCAACACGATGGCGTCCGCCATTGAGGCGCTAGGCATGAGTCTCGCCAACAGCTCTGCCCAGGAAGCTGTGTCCGAACAAAAGCTCGATGATTGCCGTCGTGCGGGGGCGGCGGTGATGGAACTCATCCAGCGGGACATCAAGCCGCGTGACATCATGACCCGCGAGGCCTTCGAGAACGCGATTTCGGTGGTCATCGCGCTGGCCGGTTCGACTAACGCCGTGCTGCACTTACTCGCGATGGCGCGCGAAGCGGACGTTACACTGACCCTGGAGGATTTCACCCGAATTGGCGCGCGCGTGCCCGTGTTGGCCGACGTCAGGCCCAGTGGACAATTCCTGATGTCCGAGCTTATCGAGATCGGTGGCATACAGCCGCTCATGAAACGCCTGCTCGACAAGGGCTTGCTGCATGGAGACTGCATGACCGTGACGGGTAAGACGCTGGCCGAGAATCTGGCCGACGTAATCGACTACCCGGAAGGGCAGAAGATTATCCGGGACTTTGATGATCCCATTAAACCGGACAGCCACCTGTCGATTCTGTACGGCAATGTTGCACCCGAAGGATCCGTCGCGAAAATAACCGGCAAAGAAGGACTGCACTTCGACGGAAAGGCGCGTGTCTTTCATTCGGAAGAAGAGGCGTTACAGGCGATTCTTGACGACACCGTCAAAGCCGGCGATGTGCTCGTCATACGCTACGAAGGACCCAAAGGGGCGCCGGGCATGCGCGAAATGCTGAGCCCGACAGCTGCCATCATGGGTAAAGGGCTGGGTGCGGACGTTGCGTTGATTACGGACGGTCGGTTCTCGGGCGGCAGCCATGGTTTCGTCGTGGGGCACGTGTCCCCGGAGGCGGCGGCAGGTGGGCCAATCGGCCTCATAGAGGACGGCGATGCGATCAGAATCGACGCGGAAACCAAGGAAATAAACGTTGTGGTCAGCGAAGCAGAGCTGGCCCGGCGCCGGTCGGCCTGGAAGCGGCCGCCATCGCCCGTGCGGCGCGGTGTACTGGCCAAGTACCGCAACGAAGTCTCTTCGGCATCCGAAGGCGCGGTGACAATTCCGCCGGCCTGGGACGAATGACCTGCGCGAGGCTTGACGTTTGCCGCCAGTTTCGCTCTACTTCAGCGATGTATTTTTACGACACCCCCGTAATGTGCCAACGTATCAACATGCTTGATACGAAAAAACACACAAAATATATGGCGCGCCAGAGGTGCGTGGGTGCGAGTGGCAACTGTATCGGCTAGTAATAAAGTTCGAACGTTGTCAGCAAACCCGCCAGGAATTTCCTAGCGGGTTTTTTTTTGGACTAACGAGTGAGTGTATGAATAACAAGCTCTCTGAAGCTCCGTTTGAAGACAGTGCCACGCTGGGTGCACCACCGTCGATTGCCAACTCGCCGTGGGTCGTCATGAAGTTTGGCGGTAGCAGCGTGTCCAGCGCGGAAAACTGGGTAACGATTGCGACGTTGATCCATCGACGCCTCGATGCCGGACTCAAACCCGTCATTGTGCATTCGGCATTGGCTGGAGTTTCAAATACGCTGGAGGATGTACTGCAAGCCGCGGCGGCCGGTGAGCCCACAGACCAGCTGGGCAGTATTCGTGACCAACATTACGAACTTGCGGCAGCACTTGGGCTCGATGGCCCGGAGTTACTCGACGACAACTTGCACGAGCTGGATCAACTTGTCGCCGGTGTTCGCTTGATTAAAGAAGTCAGTGTTCGGGTTCGGGTCCGCATCATGGCGCTTGGTGAGCTGATGGCGACGCGCCTCGGTGCCGAATTCCTGACCGGCACCGGCTTGCCGGTGCAATGGATCGATGCGCGCGATCTGCTGGTCAGCAAGTCACGGACCGGTCGTAACACAGAGAACAGCTATCTCTCGGCAACCTGTGAGGTGGCTCCGGATGAAGCGCTACAAGCGGATCTTGCCGGCGACGGCAAAGTCATCCTGACGCAAGGTTTTATCGCGCGTAACGAGGCTGGTGAGACGGTCTTGCTGGGGCGCGGTGGTTCAGATACTTCGGCCGCCTATTTCGCGGCGAAGCTCGCGGCTCGCCGCCTGGAAATCTGGACAGACGTTCCGGGGATGTTCAGCGCCGATCCACGTGTCGTGCCGTCCGCCCGATTACTCGTTGCATTGCACTACGACGAAGCGCAAGAGCTTGCGTCGGCAGGCAGCACGGTGTTGCATCCACGCTGCATTTCGCCACTGCGGGAATACGGTATTCCCCTTTTCATCCGCAGCACTACGGCAACGGAGATAGCTGGAACTGTCGTTTCCTCGGTGACCGAAGAGATCGAACCGCAGGTTAAGGGAATTTGTATTCGCGATGGCCTGACGCTGATATCCATGAATACGGTCGGCATGTGGCACGAGGTGGGGTTTCTCGCGAAAGCTTTCGCGGCATTCAGCGATAACGGAGTTTCGGTTGACCTTATATCAACCTCGGAAACTAACGTTACCGTTTCGATCGATACGAGCGACGGGATGTTGCCCGACGATGTCGAGGCCTCGCTGTTGCACGACCTCGAGGAACTCTGTCGGGTCCATGTCATTCCGGGCTGTTCCGCCGTGAGCCTGGTGGGCCGAAAAATCCGAACCATCATCCCTCGGATGGCGCCCGCGCTTGAGGTCTTCGAGGAAGAGCGGATACACCTGATGTCGCAAGCGGCCAACGATTTGAATCTGAGCTTCGTTGTGGATCGCCAGCAGGGCCCGCGGCTGGTCAGCAAGTTGCACGCCTCCATTATTCGCAAGCAAGGCGCGTCGAAGGTTTTCGGTGCGAGTTGGGAACGCTTGTTTGCCGGCGACGAGCCTGTCGCTCGTGCGGCCGATACCTGGTGGATGAAGAAGCGAGACCAGCTACTCGACGTGGCGAACGGACAACTGAACGCTTACGTCTATGATCGCGCCAGCGTCGAGGAAGCGGCAAAGAGCCTGTTAGACCTGAAAAACGTCGATCGGATTCTTTATGCCGTAAAAGCCAATTTCAATGCTGATCTATTACAGACCATGGCGAGAGCGGGTGTCGATTTTGAGTGTGTCTCGCCCGGCGAAGTCGAATGGCTCGAACAAACCGTGCCGGACCTCGATCTGACTCGCATCCTGTTTACGCCTAATTTTGCGCCGCGTGAAGAGTACGAATGGGGCCTCAAGAAGGGGCTGCAGGTTACGCTGGACAACCTCTATCCGCTGCAGGCCTGGCCGGAGCTGTTTAGCGGACAGAAGTTGTTCATTCGAGTCGACCCCGGGCAAGGGCGCGGTCACCATGAGCATGTCAAAACAGCGGGCGTGCATTCAAAATTTGGTGTCCCGCAATTCGAGGTCGAGGAACTGATTCGCCTTGTCGCGGCTGCGGGTGCTGAGGTGATCGGAATTCATGCCCATAGCGGTAGCGGTATTCTGGACCCGGACAACTGGCGCAGCGTCGCGGCGGAGCTCGTACAGATTGCCGAACGCTTTCCGTCCGTCACGACGATAGACCTCGGCGGCGGGCTCGGCGTGCCCGAAAAACCCGGGGACAAGTCCTTCGACCTCGAACGACTGGACCAGACGCTGGCCGAGATTCGTGAGGCATACCCGCAATATGAGCTTTGGCTCGAGCCGGGCCGCTTCCTTGTCGCGCGGGCTGGTGTACTGCTGACTCGAGTGACTCAGACCAAGGGCAAGGGAGAGATGCAGTACATTGGTGTCGGAACCGGCATGAATTCTCTGATCCGCCCCGCGCTCTACGGTTCGTACCATGAGATCGTGAACCTGTCCCGCGCCGAAGAGGCACCGAGCGAAACCGTTACGATTGTGGGGCCGATTTGCGAGACAGGAGATCGTTTGGGAAGCGATCGCCTGTTGCCGCCAACCACAGAGGGCGACGTTATCCTGGTGGCCAACGCCGGTGCTTATGGTTACGTAATGAGTTCACACTACAATCGGCGCGACGTCGCGAAAGAGATTGTCCTGTGAAACTTTTCTGGGCACCGCAAACCCGTTCGACATAGGACTCACCGGATAAGAAAAGGCCTTCCCGGAAACCAGGAAGGCCTCTGAATGACTCCGCCTACTTGAACGTAACCTTACGCATCATGTACTCGCCGGTAATTTCCCGAATATTCGGGTACGTCACAACGATCTCGTCGGATTTTTTCTGATTTTCCTCGCCCCATTTCTTCATGAACGCATCATATTTCGCTTTGTCGGGTTGCAGTGACGCGGAGCTCTTGAAATCAGTACCGAGCACGACGTTGAAATCACCGCTGTTCGGCAACTGGCTGACGTGAATCCAATAACCTTCGATGTGCCCCAGCTCTTTTTGTATTTCGTTCGCCGGCGCCCATGTCTGGCGAAGGCCTTCCAGGTACTTGTCGATCATGTTGGAGTCAACCTTGACCGTAGTGACGTTGGTAACTCCTTCTTCTATGTCGTAGTCCTTCCAGGGTTCGAGATCCGCTAACGCAGAACCCGCAAAGCAAAACAGAATAAGTCCAGTCAGTAATTGGCGTAATTTCATTTTTTGTACCCCTTCCTTAGTTGTTAGTTGTTGTTGGCGAACTTCGCGGGAGCGAAATTTCGCAAGCGCCGACAGTACGCGACATCCGTCGCAAAATCTAGCCGATGAGAAACGGCATCATTTGAAGCCCTTATCCTACTGACTCAAATAACGAAGTGAACGTCGATTGCGGATGCAAAACAGACGTTCACGGCTGATTACGAGAGGACGGTTGAGTGCCCAACTGGCAATCTCCTGTTCGTGTACTACGCTAAATAGACATGATCGAAGAAAATGATTTCGCGGACGAATCACGTTCGCCTGTCGTGTCGATCGCAATCCACTCTTTCCAGAGGTGTAAGAAACGATGAAGACAATACTTGTAACTATAGCCGCTTTCGGGCTATTGCTCGTCGGGGGTCCGGCCCTCAGCGATAATAATAATGCGCCACGTACGTATCAGGCGGTGGACATGATATCGCTGTCAGATTTCAGTTCTCAGGGCGCCGCGTGGCTGATACGCTCGAAGAACGGCCTGCAAGGCCGCGTTATGGTAAATGTCGATACCGCGGGCGATCCGTACACGGTTTGGTGGGTGATCTTCAATAATCCGAAGAAATGTGTTTACACACCGTGCACTGTCGGCGAGTTTCCGCTGGTTGATTTGCTCAACCCGGAGGTCGGGGTAGCGATCTTCAGCGCATCCGGTGCGATCAGCGCGCGCAACGGGATGCCGCCTGTGGATGGCATTAGGCCGGGCGTCATTAACGTTGACATCAGCACCGTGGCTGGGAATCACCCGGATGGTCTGTTTGTGCTTGCCTGGCCCTTTGTTGAAGGCCCTGCCATACCATTTGGAGACCGCCTCGATCGGGGTAAGGGATTCAGCGCCGAGGTACACATGGTCGTCGATATTCATCCGGAATTCACTACTTGGGCGGAGGAATTGACGACCACGAACTTCACAGTAAACTCGAACCATCGCGCGGCGATCTTCGTGCCGACGAAGCCTTGACAAAAAAATGACAATGAGCGGTTAAGTACTCAAAGGCATCCGGAGCCCCGCTTCGGCGGGGCTATTGGAAATAGAAATGGGGTCACCGGGCTTGTTCTGAATGGGAACTGGGCTCAAACGGGGACATTCTGGCGGCTGCTACGCTTCGATGAAGCAAAGTCTTTCCCGCTCCTTAGTGTCGAGGGCTGCTGATCAAACCTATGAATTACGACCTGAATGTCGCAATTCGAGCCGATTCGCAATGTCTGCGAGGCTTAGGCCCTGGTCCGCGAGTAACACGATCAGGTGATAAACGAGGTCGGCGGCTTCGTCGATGACCTCTTCACGATCACCGGCCGTCGCAGCAAGTGCTAGTTCGACGCCTTCCTCGCCGAGTTTCTGCGCAATGCGTTTTGTCCCTGCCGCGGCGAGCTTTGCCGTGTAGCTTCCGTCGCTCGGGTTCTTGATGCGGTCCTGGACGATGGTTTCGAGGTCGCTGAAAAAGGCTATATCTGGTTTGCTCACGGTTAATCCTGGGGTCTGATGTCGACCCGGTTATTTGCCAGGTATTCTTTAAGAGCCGGGATCGGAATTTCGGCGCTGTGGAAAACGCTGGCCGCTAACGCGCCGTCAACGTTTGCTTGTTCGAACACATCCAGAAAGTGCTGCATTGCGCCGGCCCCGCCCGATGCGATCAGAGGCACATTGCATGTTTCACGTACGGCGGCCAGTTGTCTGATGTCATAGCCCTTACGCACGCCATCCTGATTCATGCAGTTGAGCACAATCTCGCCCGCACCGCGCTGTTGTACTTCCATCACCCAGTCGAGCGTCGTGCGCTGCGCCGCCGTGGTCTTATCCGGGTCGCCGGTGAATTGGTAAACAAAGTAGTCGTCGTTCTCCTCGTGACTGTCAATACCAATGACGACGCACTGAGAACCAAATCGCCTGGCGAGCTCTGTGATTAGCGCCGGGTCGGCCAACGCAGGGGAGTTGATCGAAATCTTGTCCGCGCCCTTGTTCAGCACATCTTCGGCGTCGGCAACGCTGCGAATACCGCCGGCAACGCAGAAAGGTATGTCGAGGACCCTGGCAACGCGGGTCACCCAGCTTCGATCGACGCTCCTGTCGTCCGGGCTTGCGGTGATGTCGTAAAAGACGAGCTCATCGGCGCCTTCGGCACAATAGCGTTCGGCGAGCTCGAGAATATCCCCGACAACGCGGTGATTTCGAAACTGCACGCCCTTGACGACAACGCCGTCACGAACGTCGAGGCAGGGAATTATGCGCTTCGCCGGAATGACGCCACCTCCGTCGTCGTAATTGCGCCGTCCAGTAACGCCCGGCCGGAGATCGCGGCCGGGATGCCACGCGACCTCAGCTGCTGCAGGTCGTCAATGTTCCGAACACCACCCGACGCCTGCAGCTGCAAATCCGGATAGCGACGCAAGGTCTCTACGTACAGCTCGATGTTTGGACCGGCCATTGCGCCGTCGCGACTCACGTCCGTGCATAGAACTTGTTCGACTCCGGCATCGGAGTAGCTATCGATGCATTCCCAGAGTGAAACGCCAGCCTCCCGGGTCCAGCCGTGCGTCGTGAGCATCGGTGTTCCGTCTTTCGCAATGTTAACGTCGAGTGCCAGCACGATCCGATCAGCGCCGAATTCATGCAGCCACTCGCGCACTGTCGGGACTTCGGTAATCGCCATGCTGCCGATCACGACGCGGGCCACTCCGTTGCCGAGCCAATCCGCGACCGTTGAACGATCGCGTATTCCTCCACCCAACTGGATGTGTAGCCCGGTCTCCGCCGCGATCGCTCGCACGATCGTTCTGTTATGTTGTTCGCCCGAGCGCGCACCGTCGAGATCGACAATGTGCAAGTCCTGCACATCAAGCCCGGAAAAGCGCCGTCCGACTGCCACGGGATCGTTGCTGTATTCAGTCGTTCGATCGAAGTCGCCCTTGAACAGGCGCACGCATTTGCCGCCCTTGAGGTCGATGGCCGGGATGAGTCTCATAGCGATTCATCCAGGAAGTTCCGCAGCAGTTGTGCGCCGGCAGTCGAGGAGCGTTCCGGATGGAATTGCGCGGCAACGAAGTTGTTGCGCCCGATGACTGCGGAAAATGGTTCTGCATGTTCGGCCGTCGCCAGCGTGAAATCGCAAACGGGCAGGGCATAGCTGTGCAGGTAATAGAAATGGCTGTCGTCGGGGATGTCCTGTAGCAACGAATGATCGCTTGTTTTTCGTGTGGCGCACCATCCCATATTGGGCACAGGGCAATCCGAAGTCGACGCCAAGCGCGCAGCAATTCCGGGTACGATGCCGAGACACTCGACATTCTCTTCCTCCGAGCCCTCCAGCAGCAGCTGCATTCCGAGGCAAATCCCAAGTACCGGTTGCGACAGTTCGCGAATGACGTCGATGAGTTTCGCATCGGCCAGGCGATCCATGGCATCCTTCGCGGCGCCGACGCCTGGCAGCAACACGCGGTCGGCGGCTTTGATGACCGCCGCGTCCGTTGTGAGGTCCGCGTTTCGGCCGAGGCGTTCAAAAGCGAACAACAGCGATGCAATGTTGGCGCCGCCGCTGTCGATGATGGCGATCGTGCTCATAGGAGTCAGCCAAGCGTGCCCTTTGTTGACGGAAGGTCGGTGCCGTCCCGGTTTACGGCCTGGCGCAGTGCCCGACCAACGGATTTGAAGCAGGCCTCGATCATGTGGTGCGTGTTCTCGCCGCTCACCTCGATGTGCAAGGCGGCCCCCAGCGACTCGGCCAGCGAGCGGAAGAAATGTTCGACCATCTCCGTCGACAGCTCGCCCACGTTATCGCGTGGAAATTTCCCGGAAAACTGAAAAGACGCGCGCCCCGACAGGTCGAGTGCAACCTTGGCTTCGCTCTCGTCCATCGGCAGCAAGAAACCGTACCGGCCGATACCGAACTTGTTTCCCAGGGCCTGGCGAAGCGCCGTGCCCAGGCAGATAGCCGTATCTTCGACCGTATGATGCTCGTCGATTTCCAGGTCGCCGTCGCACCGCAAGGTGAGACCGAAGCCCCCGTGTTTCGCGATCTGCTCCAGCATGTGATCGTAAAAGCCGATACCGGAGCTGACGACGATTTGATTGGCGGCGTCAAGATTTACGCTCACACTGATACGGGTCTCGTTGGTATTGCGTTCGATCGTTGCGACCCGGTCGGAGTGGCACAGCAGATCGACGAGTTCCGGCCAGGTCCTGGCCTCGTCATCGTCGACGTTGACCAGCAATCCCCGGACCCCGATGCGCTCGGCCAGTTGCATGTCTGTCGCTCGGTCTCCGATCACAGCGGACGCCTCGAGATCAATATCCGTCGCTGCCAGGTATCGGGTCAGAAGACCGGTTCGGGGCTTGCGGCATTCGCAATTCTCTGCCGGTAGATGGGGACAGATAAAAACCTCGTCGAATACGATGCCCTGGCTCTTAAACAAGTTCATCGTATGATCGTGGCAAACGTCAAACTGGTCCTGTGGAAAGGCATCAGTACCGAGGCCATCCTGGTTGCTGACCATGACGAAGCGAAACCCGTGTTTCGCGAGTTCGAGCAGAGCGGGAATGACGCTGTCGACCAGCTGAATCTTTTCGACGGCATCAACCTGGTTATCCTCGGGCTCTTCGATCAAGGTCCCGTCACGGTCCAGAAACAAAACTTTTACGGTCATGGTTTTTGACCTTTTAGCGTTCCGAGTGCGCGTAGTAGTTGATTGTTATCGTCGGCGCTGCCGACGGTAATGCGGATGCAGTCCTCGAGGTTGCCGCCGAAATGGCGTAACAGGACGCGGTGTTCTTTACAGCGACTCAAAACCTTGTCCGCATCGTCAACTTCGATGAGAAAGAAATTGGCGTCGCTCGGCCAGATCTTCTTGACGAAATCGAAGGCGCTGATTTCGCGCATCAATCGATTCCGTTCCTCGATAATCCGGGCGACCGCGCCCTCGGCGAGCGTCAGTTGTTCGTCTTGTAGCGCGTCTTCGACGCATTCGACGACAGGCGTGGCAAGCGCGTAGGGCGCTTGCACCGCACTTAACATTCGAATGACGGCTTCCGGACCGACTACCGCGCCGCAGCGTGCGCCCGCGAAGCCCAGCGCTTTCGATAAGGTACGGAGAACCAGCAGATTGGGATACTTGTCCAGCAACTCGATGACGGACGGTACGTCCCCGAATTCAACATAGGCTTCGTCCACGACAACGGCCGACCGGTCACCACGCTGTTGCAGGAGCTTTTCGAGTTGGTCTCGTGGCAATGTCGTTCCGGTCGGATTGTTTGGCGAGCAAATGAAAATCAGCCGCGTGGTTTTCTCGCAGGCGCCAATCACAGCATCAACGTCGATGGCGAAATCTTGCTCAGCGAGCGTCGCCACCTCGACAAACCTGGCGCCCTGCACCTCGGCGTAGTGCCGGTACATCGAAAATGACGGCGACGTTGTCAGGACACTGTCGCGCCCGGCGCGGCAAAAAGTTCGCACAAGAAGATCGATTGCCTCGCTCGAGCCGCGTGTTACGAGTAGCTTTTTCGGCACACAGCCAAAGCGGGCGGCCAGTGCGCGCTGCAGTTTTTGCGGACGAATTTCGGGGTAGCGGTTCAACGGACGCCGGAAATGGTCGACCGCGCTGACAATGGGCGACTCGTTGGCGTTCAGACGCACGGTGTCCTCAACCTGCTCGGCCGCTTCGTACGCATGCAAAGTCTGAATTTCCGGGCGGGCGAGTTTGGCAATATTCACGAAGATGACCTCAGCCTGCGCGTCACAGCCGCCGCATGTGCGTCGAGACCCTCCAGCCCGGCCAGGCTGATGACGGCACTACCGAGCTTACGCAAACCCTCATGGCTCAGTTCCTGCACAGTCATCTGGCGCATGAACTGGTCGACACCGAGACCGCTATACGTCTGTGCGAAGCCATAGGTGGGCAGCACATGGTTCGTGCCGCTGCAATAGTCGCCCACAGACTCAGGCGTCCAGGGGCCGACAAAGATCGAACCCGCATTGCGCAGCGTCGGTAACAGGTCTCTGGGATTGGCCACCTGCAAAATCAAATGCTCAGGCGCGTAACGATTGCTGACTGTAACGGCCGTCTCCAAGTCCGAAACGATGATAATGCGCGCGTGTTTGAGCGACTCTGCAGCGATAGTGGCGCGCGATAAACCGGTCAGTTGCCGATCGAGTTCGGCAATGACCTTGGACGCGAGCTCGCCGCACGTGGTGATCAGCACGACCTGCGAGTCGATGCCGTGTTCCGCCTGTGACAGCAAGTCTGACGCAACAAACTCGGCTGAAGCGTGCTCGTCCCCGATTACCAGAACTTCGGATGGGCCCGCCGGCATGTCGATGGCGGCACCGTCCGGGTCGCTGCTTACCTGCGCCTTGGCGCTGGTGACCCATGCATTTCCCGGCCCGAAAACCTTGCAGACCTTGGGCACACTGTTGGTGCCGTAGGCCATTGCCGCGATCGCCTGCGCGCCACCCACTTTAAAAATGTCGGTCACGCCTGCGCGAGTTGCGGCGACCAGAACCGCCGGATCGGCCGTGCCATCGGGCCGCGGCGGCGTACACAGGATTTTCGTCGTGCAGCCCGCAATCGTTGCCGGAACGGCCAGCATGATGGCCGCGGAGGGCAGCGGCGCGGTGCCAGCGGGGACGTACAGCCCGACGGCGTCGATGGCATGGCTTACGCGTTCACAAACGACTCCCGGCATGGTTTCAACCAGGATCGGCGCCGGGCGTTGCGGCTCATGGAAACATCGAACATTCGTGATCGCGAGGTCGATTGCGTCCAGCTGTTCTTCCGTCAGCTGTGTCGTGGCTGCAGCGATTTCCTCGTTGCTTACCCGGAATTCGTCGATGACGGCACCGTCGTACTGCTGAGTAAGCTCGCGCAATGCCGCATCGCCGCGTTCCCGGACCGCAGCGATGATCGCGGCGGTATCGGCCCGCACGGAGGCATCCTGGACGACGGCGGGCCGTCGCAGCAAAGCGCTCCGCCTGGTTTCATCGAGTTCGGACCAGCTTGTCGGTTGCAATGTCATCGTTCAGGCCAGCATCTTTTCGACGGGCAACACGAGCAGTGAACTCGCGCCGGCGGCTTTCAGGTTCTCCAGCGTTTCCCAGAACACGTTCTCCCGGCACACCGCATGTACAGCCACCTTGTCGTCGGTCCCGTCCAGCGGCAGCACCGTGGGCGCCTCGGAGCCGGGTAGCAGATCGCGGATTTCGGCCAGGGCGGAACGCGGCGCGTGCAGCATGATGTACTTGCTTTCGCGGACCTGCAGCACGCCATCGAGGCGCTGCAGGATCTTGTCGACCAGTGCCTGCTTCTCGTCGCCCAGCGGCGCCTGGGTCTGGATGACCACGGCCTCGCTGTCCATGAGGACGTCGACCTCGGTCAGCCCGTTGGCCTTGAGGGTGGAGCCTGTCGACACCAGGTCGCAGATGTAGTCGGCGCGGCCGAGTTTCGGCGCTATTTCAACGGCGCCTGAGAAGTACACGGTCTCGGCATTGATATTATTTTTCTTCAGGTAATCATTTAAGATACCGACATAACTCGTTGCAATTCTTGTATTTTCAAGAGACTCAGGCCCGGCGTATTCGCGTTCTTCGGGGGCCGCCAGGGAGAGTCGGCAATGGCCGAAATCAAGTTCGTAAATCTGTTTGAAGAGGCCCTCGCGGCCTTCTGACTCGAGGTTCAGCCGTTTCTCCTCGACGATATTCAGCCCGACGATGCCTAAATCGCAGACGTCTTCACTGACCAGTCCCGGGATGTCGTCATCGCGAACGAGCAGGAGATCGATGGGCATATTCTCGCCATAGCAGATCAGCTGATCCCTGCTCTTGGTGATTTTCAGGCCACATCGCTCCAGCAGGTCAATGGAGTGCTCGGTCAGGCGGCCGGTTTTCTGCACCGCAATCTGTATGCGCTGCTCGGGGATGTCCATCGGGTATTCCTTAGTGAGAGGTGTGGGGCTCGGAAGGGCGAATACGGTCGATCGCGGTGCGGTAGCCACCGAAGCCGTCTGTGAGGAAGCGCGCAACACGACCAATGGTCGTGACGCTGACGCCTGTGAGGTCATGAATCTTGCGGTACGGCAGGTCCTGCTCCAGGTACTCGACCACCTGCCATCGATCGACCAGCGCCTGCAGTTCGGCCGGCGTGCACAGGTCCTTGAAGAAATTTCGGCACTCGTCGATCGTCTTGAGGCTGATAATGGCCGCAAAAAGGGCGTCTTCGGCGTCGTGCTGCTGACGCTCGGATTCGTTGCGGTTAGGTTTCATGGCGAACCAATGTATTAACGTGCTAGTACGCTATTACATTAATACGACAATAGCAAGGATTTAGTAGGCCGAATGTCGGGGTCGATCGCAGCGACGAATAACTTCAGGAAAAACGGTTACTTGTGAGACTAAAAAAACTCGCACGAGTGCCTTGACCCTTGCCCGCCGTTGCACATACACTCGCTGAAACTCATCGAGACCGGTCGAGGGATAGGCCCGACGACGCCGGGGCAACCAGCAGGACTAACCATCCTGAAAAGGTGCCAACTCCTGCGATGCATTGCGAAGATTGCGATTGCATCGGTAGATGAGGGTTGCTGCAACGATCCGGAAGTCGTTCGGATGAAGGGCAGAACACCCCTCCCTTGCGGGCTTCGCAGGGTTCCGATGAGAAGTAATTGGAATCGCAATGCGGAGACCGACCATGACATCCAAAGCCAGCAAAGCCACCTGCGCCGTTCGTGCGTCCATTGAATCAGATACACAGCACGGCGCCGTCGTACCGCCTTTGCACCTTTCGTCGAATTTCGCGTTCGCGGGTTTTGGCGAGAAGCGGCAATACGATTACACGCGCTCAGGAAACCCGACGCGTGATGCGCTCGCCGACGCGCTGACCGAACTCGAAGGTGGTGCCGGGGCCGTGGTGACCTCGTCGGGCATGGCGGCGCTGACGCTTCTGACGCAACTGCTGCAACCGGGCGATGTCATCATTGCGCCGCACGATTGCTACGGCGGTACCTTCCGCCTTTTTGAGCAGCAGTCGAAAAAAGGGCTGTTCGAGGTCGAGTTCGTCGATCAATCGAATCTCGAGGCATTGCGGGCCGCCTGCCAGTGCGGACCCAGGATCATTCTTACGGAAACGCCTTCCAACCCACTGCTGCGCATCGTTGATATTCGGGCTATCGCAGATATTGCCGAGCAGTGCGGCGCCATGTTTGCCGTGGACAACACGTTCCTGTCGCCCGCGCTGCAAAACCCGATCGAGTTTGGCGCCGACCTGGTTATTCACTCGACGACCAAGTACATCAATGGACACAGCGATGTGGTGGGCGGCTGTGTCGTCGCGGCAAGCGATGAGCTGGCCGAGGAAATCGCTTACTGGGCCAACTGTATCGGCATTACCGGGGCACCGTTCGACAGCTACCTGACCTTGCGTGGCATCCGCACGCTGCATCCTCGTATCAGGCAGCACGAGGAAAGCGCAAGCCAGCTTGCGAATCTGCTTGACGGCCACGAACAGGTGAATCGTGTGTATTACCCGGGTCTCGAATCACACCCGGGGCACGAGATTGCCAAACGCCAGCAGCGCGGCTTCGGCGGCATGATCAGTTTCGAAATTGAAGGTGGCGAGGAGGCGGTCAGGGCCTTTGTCGAGACACTGCAGTATTTCTCACTGGCCGAATCGTTGGGCGGCGTCGAGAGCCTGGTTTGCCATCCGTCCTCGATGACGCACGCGCCGGTCAGCGAGGAAGCACTCACCGAAGCCGGAATCAGAACGAATCTCGTGAGGCTGTCCGTCGGGCTGGAGTGTTGCGACGACCTGAGCGCCGATGTTCTTGCGGCGCTCGAAGCGGCCGCCGCGACGTGCACACCGCAGCCTGTGGCCGCGGTGTGCGGATAACAGAAATGAGTTTGCCTAACTACCTGCAGGCGCAGATTGCGGCGGAAACCGAGTTTCTGACGGTTCCGGGCGATTTCGCGCTGGAGAACGGAGAGCGCCTTCAGGATGTCGAGATTGCCTATCGAACCTGGGGAGATCCGGCGAACGCTGCGGACAACGGCATCCTGATCTGCCATGCACTCACCGGTTCGGCGGATGTCGAAGCGTGGTGGCCCAACATCATCGGTAACGGCAAGGCCTTTGATCCCGCGCACGACTACATCGTCTGCGCCAACATCCTCGGCAGTTGCTACGGCACCACGGGACCGGTCAGCTTCAAACCCGGCACGGCAAAGCGTTATCGGGCGGATTTCCCGCGCATCACGGTGCGGGACATGGTCGAGCTGCAGCGCATCTTGCTGGATGAGCTGGGTATCGAGCGACTGGAGCTCGTCACCGGGCCGTCGCTGGGTGGCATGCAGGCACTCGAGTGGGCGATCAGCTATCCGGAACGGGTTCGCAGTGTCGTGCCGATTGGTGTCGGTGGGCGACATTCTGCCTGGTGTATCGGTATCAGCGAGGCGCAGCGGGCCGCGATTGCCGTCGATCCTAACTGGAACGATGGCTATTACAGCGACGACGCGCCACCTGAGGATGGCCTGGCGGCGGCACGTATGATGGCTGTCTGTACGTATCGCAGCTGGGACAGCTTCGATCGCCGTTTCGGACGCGAGCGGCGCAGCGAGGATCAATACCAGGTGCAATCTTACCTGCGCCATCAGGGCGAGAAAATCAACGAGCGTTTCGACGCGAACACCTACGTGACGCTGACTCACGCGATGCACACGCACGACTTGTCACGTGGCCGGGGCGAGTATCCGACCGTACTGCGTTCGATCCTGCAGCCGGCACTGGTGGTCTCTGTGAGTACAGACGCGCTGTATCCGCCCGAGGAGCAACAGCTTCTTGCGGAGCACCTACCGGGCGCTCGCTACGAAATACTGGATTCCGCCCACGGCCATGACGGCTTTCTGATCGAGACCGAGGCGCTGGGCGACCGAATTGCACATTTTCGTGTCGCCAACCGGACGGCGGCGAATATGAAAGTGGTCAGTTCAGGTAGCGATTAATCGCATCCGTCATGTCCGCGGTTGAAATCGGGGTCTCTCCGGCTGCCGCAATATCGGCGGTTCTTGCGCCGCTGGCGATCGCATCCTCGATCGCCGATTCTACGGCGCAGGCTTCGTCTTCAAGCCCGAGGCTGTGACGCAAGAGCAGTGCCGCGCTGGCGATCGCGCCGCAGGGGTTGGCAATACCGCGGCCAGCAATGTCAGGCGCCGAGCCGTGTATCGGCTCGTACAGGCCACGCGCAGAATCACCAAGTGATGCCGACGGCAACATGCCCATCGATCCGGCCAGCATGGACGCCTCGTCCGTCAGAATATCCCCGAACATGTTTTCCGTGACGATCACGTCAAAATCGCTGGGACGGCTCATCAGGTGCATTGCGGCCGCATCGACCAGCAGGGTCTCGACCTCGATGTCGGGAAATTCATCGGCCATCAGGCGATCCGTCGTCTCGCGCCACAAACGGGATGTTTCGAGAATGTTGGCTTTGTCGACGGAGCAAAGCTTGCTGCGACGCGTGCTGGCCAGCTTCGCAGCGACCCGCACTATGCGTTCGATTTCGTAGCGCTGATAAACGCAGAGATCACTCGCGGAATCAGCGTCGCGAGTCTTTGCGCCGAAGTAAATTCCGCCGGTCAGTTCGCGTACCACCAGCAGGTCGACGCCGTCGAGGATCTCGGCGCGTAACGGGGACGCACCCGCGAGTGCATCATAAATTTTCACAGGTCGCAGGTTGGCGTACACACCCAGGGCAGCGCGCAATCCAAGCAAGCCTTGCTCCGGGCGCACAGCCGCATTCGGATCCGACCATTTGGGGCCACCGACGGCGCCCAGCAAGACGGCATCACTGGCCATGCAACTCTCTATGGTTGCCGGGGGTAGCGGGTCGCCGCAGGCGTCGATTGCCGCGCCGCCCATCAGCTCCTCCTTAAACGCGAATCGATGGCCGAACTTGTCTGCGACCGCTTGCAATGTTTGCCTGGCGGACGCGGTGACATCGGGACCAATGCCGTCGCCCGGTAACAATACGATTACGGCTTCCATGCACGCGTCTCTTCGAAGTTTTCGATCTGGTCGAGCCGCTGCCGCAGGAATCCGAGCTGGTCGACACCCTCCAGCAGGCAGTATTTTGCGAATCCATCGATTGGAAACCGGCACGAGTTCCCGTTGGGCAGCACCAGCTGCGCGTTCTCGACATCGACGATCACCTCGGCGCCCGGATTATCGGTCAGCCATTGGTGTGTGGCCTTATCGACGACAACGGGCACGAGGCCGTTTTTCAGGGCGTTGTTACGAAAAATATCCGCGATCTCCGTCGAAATTATGGCCCGAAATCCATAATCGAGCAGGGCCCAGGGCGCGTGCTCACGCGACGAGCCGCAGCCGAAGTTATTGCCGGCCACCAGCACCTGGCAGCCGCGCGACTCCTCTTGGTTGAGCGGGAAATCCGTTTTTTCGCTGCCATTCTCGTCGTAACGCAAGTCGTAAAAGAGATTCTTGCCGAGTCCGTCGCGTGACGTTGTCGTGAGAAAGCGCGCAGCGATTATCTGGTCGGTATCGATATCTTTCGTTGCCAGCACAGTGGTGCGCGACTGGACGCGCTTGACGGGTTTCATGTGAAGGTCCTCGGATCGGCAACACGACCGCGAACCGCAGACGCGGCGGCTGTTGCCGGGCTCGCCAGTACCGTTCGAGCACCGACACCCTGACGACCTTCGAAGTTTCTATTGCTGGTACTCACACTCAGCTTTCCCTGCGGAACGACGTCACCGTTCATGCCGATGCACATGGAACAGCCAGCCTCGCGCCATTCGGCACCGGCTTGCACGATGATCCGGTCGAGGCCCTTCGCTTCCGCCTCATTCTTGACCTGTTGCGATCCGGGCACGACCAACATGCGCACGCCGTCCGCAATTTTCCGCCCATTCAATACGCGGGCCACTTCTTCGATGTCCGACAAGCGACCGTTGGTGCAACTGCCGACGAAGACGACGTCGACGGCGTTATCGGTCATTGGCTTGCCCGATTCTATACGCATGTAGTTGAGCGCCTTCCTGAAGCTTGGGTCGTCGCCGCCATCGGGTACCGGATCGTTGATCCCGACCACCATGCCGGGGTTGGTACCAAAGGTCACCATAGGCTGCAGCGTGTCCGCCGCGAGAGTCACGGCCGCGTCAAATTCGGCACCTTCATCCGTGCGCAGGCCTCTCCAGCGCGCGAGTGCAGCATCCCAGTCGGCTCCCCGAGGTGACCGCGGCCTGCCGTGCAGGTATTCGAAAGTTGTGTCGTCGGGAGCGATCATGCCCGCACGTGCGCCTGCTTCGATCGACATGTTGCAGATCGTCATGCGGCTTTCCATATCGAGGGCGGTGATGGCGGGGCCACGATACTCGATGACGTGTCCAGTCCCGCCGTTGACGCCAACCTTACCGATAACAGCAAGGATGATGTCTTTGGCGGAGACACCTCGAGGAGGCTGTCCGTCTATGTTGACCGCCAGCGTTTTCGGTTTGCGCTGCAGCAGGCACTGCGTGGCCAATACGTGGCCGACTTCAGTCGTGCCGATGCCGAAGGCGAGGGCGCCGAACGCGCCATGCGTGCTGGAATGGCTGTCGCCGCAGACAATGGTCTTGCCGGGTTGGGTGGCACCGAGTTCCGGACCGATAACATGCACGATGCCGCGGTATTCGTTACCGAAACCGATCAGGTCAAGGCCAAAATCCTCGCAATTTTGCTCCATTTGTCGAATCTGCCCGGCTGCGCTTTCGCCAACCACGGCGAGGTCCTTGAAGCTGGACACGGGCGTCGTCGGGGTCGAGTGATCCATGGTCGGCAGCGTAAGATCCGGCCGCCGCACGGGAATGCCCAGTTCACGAAGGACTGTAAACGCCTGCGGCGTTGTGACTTCGTGAATGATGTGCAAGTCGATGTACAGAACGGCGGGCGTATCCGGCGTTTCGTCGACGACGACATGATCCGCCCACACCTTTTCGAGAAGCGTTGTCTTGCTCACTTGCTTTTTCAGCCTAAATAGTCGCTTGTTCCGGTGTCGGTTTGCCGGGTCCGGAAAGCCCCTGTTGCTTGCGGCGCAGAATTCGATTCATGACCTCGAGACATGCACGGCAGCCTGCCTCAACGATGTCGACGCTGGCGCCTCGCCCGCGGTAGCTTTCGCCGTCGTACTCGACAGTAACGGTGACCTCGCCCTGAGCATCCTCGCCAATCGATGCGCTGTGCAGTTCGAAATTGCGCAGCGTGAGTTCCACGCCGGTACTTTTCTCGAGCGCGAGAAAAGCAGCTGCGACCGGACCGTCGCCATGCGAACTTTTGACGGTCTCTTTGCCGTTTTCGTCAATGAGCGTGACGGCCGCGGTGGCAGGCTGGTCCGTGTGCGTCTGGACCTCCAGCGACTTGAGTGTCCAGGGACCGGACGATGCGCTGTCAGCGTTCATGATGATAGCTTCGATATCGCCGTCGTAGACATCTTTTTTCTTGTCAGCGAGCTTCTTAAATTCCTGGAAAGCGCGATTGGTCTCGAACTCGTCGAGTTCGAAGCCCAGTTCCTGAACGCGATCCCTGAACGCGTGTCGACCACTGTGTTTACCCATGACCAGGTTTGACTTGCTCAGGCCGACGTCTTCCGGTCGCATGATTTCGTAAGTCGAGGCATGTTGCAGCATGCCGTGCTGATGAATCCCGGCTTCATGCGCGAATGCGTTTTCGCCGACAATCGCTTTGTTCCTCGGCGCGTGCATGCCTGTGATGCTCGACACAAGGCGCGAGGTCGGATACAGGCGCGTCGTGTCAATCGCGGTCTCGAGGCCGAAGAACTCGGCGCGCGTTTTGATGGCCATCACGGCTTCTTCGAGGCTGCAATTGCCGGCCCGTTCGCCGATACCGTTGATCGTGCACTCGATTTGGCGCGCTCCGGCATTCACGGCTGCGAGGCTATTGGCGACAGCCATACCGAGATCGTTGTGACAATGGACACTCAGAATGATGTCGTCGATACGCTCGACGTGGTCCTTGAGATAACGAAACAGGTGGTCGAATTCAGCGGGCACCGTGTAGCCGACGGTATCCGGAATGTTCACGGTCGTTGCGCCGGCCTCGATTGCCGCCGAGACCACTTCGGCGAGATAGGATAGCTCCGTGCGCGATGCATCCTCGGGGGAGAACTCAACATCCTCGACGAGCTCCCGAGCCATCTCTATTGCACCGACAGCGCTTCTGATGATTTCTTCCTTCGCCATCTTGAGCTTGTGCTCCCGATGGATCGCACTGGTTGCAACGAACACATGGATGCGATGGCGCCCGGCGCCTTTGACCGCGTTGTAGACCTTTTCGATGTCGCCGGGGTTGCATCGGGCGAGGCCGCAAATGACAGGTCCGAAGTCGCGGTCCGCGATTGCCTTGACCGACTCAAAGTCGCCCGGCGACGCGGCCGGAAAACCGGCTTCTATGATGTCGACGTTGAGTTCAGATAGCGCCTTCGCAACACGGAGTTTTTCACTGAGCGTCATGCTGCAGCCCGGGGCCTGTTCCCCGTCGCGTAAGGTCGTGTCGAAAATGCGAATCTGCTTATCTGACATCGGATTTATCCTCCGGTCTTACCTCTGGTTACTAGAATTGACGTCGCGGCCTAGTCTTCCAGCCAGTCCATGCGACCGCGCAAATCGGCGCCGACCTTTTCGATCGGATGGTCGAGATCCGCTTTCATCATGCGTTTGAACTCGGGCATGCCGTTCTCGTTCTCCGCTATCCAGTTGCGGGCAAACGTGCCGTCCTGAATGTCGGTGAGGACGTCTTTCATTGCCGCGCGCGAAGCCGCGTCGACCACTCTGGGGCCGCTGACCATGTCGCCCCATGCTGCTGTGTCGCTAATGAACTTGTGCATCTTTCGCAGCCCACCTTCATGCAATAGGTCGACAATCAGCTTCAGCTCATGCATGACCTCGTAGTAGGCCACTTCCGGCTGGTACCCGGCCTCGACCAGGGTTTCGAATCCGGCAACAATCAGCTCCGTCGCGCCACCGCACAGCACCGCTTGTTCGCCGAAGAGATCCGTTTCCGTTTCTTCGGCGAATGTCGTTTCAATAACGCCGGCACGGGCGCCACCGATGCCGGCGGAGTAGGCCAGCGCGACCTTCAAGGCATCGCCAGTCGCATCCTGATGCACGGCGACCAGGCATGGAACGCCGTGGCCTTCTTCGTACTGACGCCGCACCAGGCCACCCGGCCCCTTGGGTGCAATTAATGCGACATCAAGATCGCTGCGTGGCTCGACCTGCTTGTAATGCACGGCGAACCCGTGTGCGAACAACAGGGTTGCGCCGTTGTCGATGTCGTCGACGACCGATTGGTAGAGGGATTTCTGTACCATATCCGGGGTCAGGAACATCACGATTTTCGCCTTCCTGACTGCGTCATTGGGCTCCATGACCGTCAGACCGTCCGCTTTGGCTTTCGCCCAGCTCGCGCCGTTGCTGCGCAGCCCAACGACGACATTGAATCCGCTGTCCTTGAGATTCAATGCGTGCGCGCGACCCTGGCTGCCATAGCCCAAGATGGTGATCTGGCGATCTGCCAGACAGGAAATATCGACGTCTGCTTCCGAGTACATTTGCATGGTGGTTCCTCAGCCTGATGCAATTCTCATAAAAAAAACCCCACTATCCATCTGGATGCGGGGTTTACGTGTCCGTGAACTGGATACGCGCTACCCGCTGTGCCTCCCGAGGAGCGGCAGGCCGAGTCGCAATGCGAGCAGCTTGTTCAGCGATGAATTCTTGTGCGGTCCAGTCATAGCGCCGAATCATGTTGTAACGCCGGAATGATGTCAACCATTGCTTAACCAGTTACGGGTGTTACTAAACAAAGACGATTAACAAACATTCCTAAGGCCATAATTAAGAAGGGCTAACGGGCGCGTACGGCCGAAATTCCCAATACCTTCTATTAGGGTCGCAAACGAGCTCGCGAATAGTGCGCCAGTCTTCGACAAGGATTGCGTCGTTACCGATCGTGTGTGCGGTGTTAAATCGCAACACCGAAATGGCGGATAGGTTGTTAAGAATTATGTAGTTCTTGGGCTGGTGATCTGGCAAGCATGTGTTATTCTTGGGCCCGAAGGACAGGGGAACCTTACGAACACAGGAACAAATGGCGGGGAAGCTTCGGCAAAGCCGGGGTAGCCAGAGACTAGAGTGAGAAAGTCAGGTTCCAAAGCAAAATAAAATGATCGCCGCGCGGCGTAAGTGGAGAGGGTCGCGTGCGCAATGGATAACGTAATCTACGGTATCGCATAAAGTTTGTGCATGTATTCAACGGATACGTTGCATCCCTCTCTGTAACTATTAATAACAACATAAGACCATCAAGGAGCGTTCATGAATCGGTGCATAAGCAGCAGTCGGCGCATTACCGCGGCGTTTTTCGCAACAACGGTGATCGCGCTCTCCGGCAGCGTTTTCGCCCAGACCGTCGATCAGATATTGCAGGCTGATCAACGTCGTTTGAACCTGGCCCAACAATCGCAGGAGCGTATCAACAAGATTGTTGAAGGAACGCGTTCTCTCGAAGACCAGTATCGGGCCATCAATAAGGAAATCGACGGACTGAAAGTCTATAACCGCCTGATGCGGGCGCAGGTTGAGGGCCAGTCAGCGGTCCTGGAAGACATCGGATTATCGATGGACCAGGTTGACGTCATAAACCGCCAGATTTTCCCGTTGATGGAACGCATGATCGACGGTATCGATCAGTCCGTGAAGTTGGACATTCCATTCCTGATGGACGAACGCAATGAACGTATCGCCGCTCTTAAAGAGATTATGGAGCGCTCCGATGTCAGCGTTGCGGAGAAATTCCGTAAGGTGATGGAGGCCTACCAGATCGAGAATGACTACGGCACGACGATCGAGAATTACACGCAGTCGTTGACCATCGATGGTTCGACGCGATCATTCAACATGTTGCGCATTGGCCGTATCGGCCTTTACTTCCAGTCCGACGACACAAAGATCACGGGTCGTTGGGACAACGAAGCGCGTAACTGGGTCATCGATGACTCGGCGCGCAACGAAGTGCGCAAGGGTTTGCGGGTCGCGAGGCAATTGATTGCGCCGGAACTCATTATCGTTCCTGTTCCAGCTGCGGAGGCTACCTAAATGAAACGTATTACACTCATTATCGCCGCCGGGCTGCTGAGTCTGGGAGTTGTTACCACGGCAAATGCGCAGGACGACGGAGCTCGAAGCATGTCGGAACTTCTGCGTCTTATCGAGCAGGGGCAGGCACGCGATTCGCAAGAAGCCCGACGACGCGAAGCGGCGTTCGCTCAAAACAAGAATCAACAACAGTCGCTTCTGAATCAGGCCCGTGCCGCACGTACAGCCGAGGAAAATACGAGCGCCAGGCTCGAACAGCAGTTCGAGGAAAATCAACAGCAAATCATAACGGCCCGTCAAGCACTTGACGAGCGCCTGGGTGCCTTGAAAGAGCTGTTCGGCGTTTTGCAGACCGTGGCGGGTGATGCTCAGGGGCGTTTTAACGCATCGCTGACAAACATCGAGTATCCGGATCGTTCGAGCTTTCTCGTTGAACTAGGCAGCAAGATGGCCGGTTCGAGCAGTCTTGCATCGATCGAGGACATCGAGACGTTATGGGCGATGTTGCAGAAGGAAGTCGTTGAGACCGGTAAGGTCGTTCGCTTCAATCATCTCGTCACAAAAGCCGATGGCCAGCAGGAAGAAATGGAAGTTGTCCGCGTGGGCGCCTTCAATATTGTTTCCGAAAATGGCTACCTGGAATACGACTCGGGTGAGAAATCGCTTGCCGAGCTGCTGCGGCAGCCTGACGGGCGCTATGCATCGACAACGGGCGACCTGATGGACGCCGACGGTGGTGTCGTTCCATTTGGCGTCGATGTCACGAAGGGCGGCATTCTTGGTCTGCTTGTCGAGTCACCGACGATCAGGGATCGAATCGAGCAGGGCGGTATAGTGGGTTACTGCATTATCGCGCTCGGCATTATCGGCCTGATTATCGCCGTTCTTCGCTGGTTCGCGTTGTCCAACGACAGTCGCAAGGTTACAGCACAGCTCAAGCGTGATACGGCCAGCACGGATAATCCGCTGGGTCGCGTCCTCGCCGCTTACGAGAGTAATACCGGGGCGGATACCGAGACCATGGAGCTTAAACTCAGCGAGGCAGCACTGAAGGAAATGCCGGGACTGACCAAGGGTTTGCTGTTTATCAAGGTTGTTGCGGCCGTGGCACCGCTCATGGGTCTGCTTGGAACGGTTACCGGTATGATCAAGACCTTCCAGGTGATCACGCTTTATGGTGCGGGTGATCCGAAGATGATGGCGGGCGGTATCTCGCAGGCGTTGATGACAACCGTATTGGGCCTTTGTGTCGCAATTCCGATGGTATTGCTGCACACGGTCGTCAGTGGTCAGAGTCGCAAGATTGTCAACATTCTTCAGTCGCAGAGTGCAGGCCTGGTTGCTCAGCACTCTGAAAAGACTCACTAACGCTACGAGGAGTCGCGATGCTTTGGCTTGCTGATGCTGTAGAGGCAATTCGGGACTTTATGAGTCTCGGTGGTCCGGTGCTCAAGGTAATCGCAGTCACAATCTTTCTCATGTGGGTTGTGATTGTTGAGCGAATTATGTTTTTCCGCACGTCTATGAACCTGATGTCGCGCGAGATTCATGACAATTGGGAATCGAGGCCGGAACGGCGGTCCTGGAATGCACAGCAGATTCGCGAGTTGATGATTTCGCGATTCAGCGAAGCGACGAACAGGGGTATCAACCTGATCCAGACGCTGGTTGCACTGTGTCCGTTGCTGGGCCTTCTTGGCACGGTGACGGGCATGATCAGCGTGTTCCAGGTAATGGCTGTCTCCGGTTCCGGTAACGTCCGCGCGATGGCTGCGGGCGTATCCCAGGCTACGGTTCCTACGATGGCTGGAATGGTCGGCGCCCTGTCGGGCGTCCTTCTTGTAACAATACTTAGCCGCCGTGCGGCTCGTGAAGTCGAATTCCTCGAGGATTCGCTCACGATGGATCACTAGAGGTTAGCTGCCATGAGTCGCCACCATCTCGCTGATATTCAAGTCGATGAGGATGAGAATGAGATCAACCTGACACCGATGCTCGATGTCGTGTTTATCATGCTCATCTTCTTTATTGTCACGGCTTCGTTCATCAAGGAAACGGGAATCGACGTCAATCGTCCCGACGCTCCGGTTACGGAGTCAAAGCCGGAAGACGCCAATATCCTGGTAATGATCAATGCCAATGACGAGATCTGGATCGACCGGCGCCTGATCGATCCGCGTGCGGTGCGTGCCAACATTGAACGTCTGCACGCAGAGAACCCGAAAGGGTCCGTAGTAATTCAGGCCGACCGCAAGTCGACGAATAAGATGCTCGTGTCAGTCATGGATTCTTCTCGAAATGCTGGCGTGTACAACATATCCATAGCGGATAGAAATTGAGCATGAACTCAACAGGACAATAGCGATGCGAAAGAAACACGGTGCTATGGGTGCGGATGAAGAAGAGAATGAGATCAATCTCACTCCGATGCTGGACGTCGTCTTCATCATGCTCATCTTCTTCATTGTTACGGCGACTTTTATCAAGGAAGCCGGTATCCAGGTCGAGCGTCCGGATACGGTGACAGCGGATACTCAGGATGACGCCTCGATCCTGATTGCGATCAGTGCTACAGATGAGATATGGGTCGATCGTAAAAAGCGAGATCCACGTGCCTTACGCTCGATTCTTGAGCGGCTGCATGCGGAGAATCCGAAAGGCTCCATTGTCATTCAGGCCGATGAGGAATCGACCAACGAGGTCCTGGTTATTGTGATGGAAGCCGCGAAGGGCGCAGGCGTTTCAAACGTCGCAATTGCGACCGACGACGGTTAGGAACGATACAGCCGGATATTTGTCATAAACAAGGAGTTGTCGGCGTAAGTTTCAGCGGCAATTCCCGGTGAGGAGAACTGGACCATGATAGGTCGTTACGTATTTGCAATAGTCATCGGCACCGTCGTTACGCTAACCCTGCTGTTCGTTATGCAGCTGCTTATTGTTACGGGTAAGACGGCGCTGACAGACCCGCGCGAGCGCCACAAATTAGAGTTTGTTCGCGTCAAGCGCAATGAGAACCTCAATACCGCCGACCTCACACCGGAAAAGCCGCCGAAACCGCCGGAAACACCACCTGAGACTCCACCTCAGGAAATGGACAACATCAACCCGGACGCGCCCACGATCAGCGTTGCAGCGCCCACCGTATCGGCTGACACGAGTATCGGTGGCCCCGGGGGGATGAATATCGCGGAGGGCGACTACCTGCCAATCGTCCGGGTGGCGCCTGTCTACCCGGCCCGCGCATTGTCGCGAGGGCTCGAGGGATTTGTGGATCTGTCGTTCACGGTCACATCGGCCGGCACGGTGAAAGATCCGATTGTCCTGCAATCATCGAGCAGTTTGTTTGAGCGGGCAGCTACGCGCGCCGTGCTCAAGTTCAAATACAAACCGAGAGTGGTCGATGGTGTTCCAGTCGAAGTTCCGGGTGTTAAAACGCGTATTTCTTTCCAACTCGAAGAATAACGCCCGTGCGTTTTCAGAGTGAGACGAAGCCGAACAAGAGGGTTATTTTGACATGAAGATGAATCGCGGAATTTCTTTGAAGCTGTTCCTGGCTCTGATTGTCGGGTTTCTGGCTGTCGGTAGTGCGTCGGCACAAAATGCGACCGACGAAGACAGGGACAAGACCAAGACCAAGCAGGCGCAAGCGGTCAGTAAGGAAGTCTACGAGCGCATACAAAAAGCCCAGGAGATGGTCGACGAAAAGAACTACTCGGGTGCGTTGAAAACACTGAACAACCTCTATAACCCGGACAAATTGACAGAGTACGAACAGGCTAACGTGCTGAATTACATTGGCTTCGTCTACTACAACATGGACGACACCAAGAACGCGATTCGAACCTACGAGAAGATGCTCGCGATTCCCACGCTCGAGCCACAGCAAGCCAAGCAAACGACGTTCACGCTGGCACAGTTGTTGACGATGGAGGAGCAATACCAGAGGGCGTTGAACACGCTCGACAAGTGGTTCACGCTGGAGACGAATCCTGCCCCCGAGCCCTTCATACTGCGTGCTCAGGTCCTCTATAACCTGAATCGCTACAAAGAGATGGTATCGCCCATCGAGAATGCCATGCGTGTCGCCCGGGAGCGCGACAAGCCTGTTAAAGAGGACTGGTATGGCCTGCTCAACTTTGCGTATTTCCAACAGGAAAACTACGCCAAGGTTCGTGACATACAGAAGATTCTCCTGCAAAACTGGCCTAAAGCGCGATACTGGAAGTCACTCGCAGGCGCCTTCACGGAATTGGGCGAGGATGAAAAGCTAATTTACGCCTACGATGCTGCCCATACTCAAGGCATGCTCGTAAAAGACACCGAATTTGTCACTATGGCGCAACTTTACCTGCAGGCGGAGGTGCCGTATAAGGCCGCAACCTTGCTCGAAGAAAAGATGAATGCCGGAATCGTTCCCAAGTCTGAAAAGAACTATCGTTTACTGTCGCAGGCGTGGATGCTGGCGATGGAAGACGAGAAATCCATCCCGGCACTGCAGGCAGCCGCGGGCCTGTCCACTAACGGGGACCTGGACCAACGCCTGGCGAACGCGTACCTGAATGTCGGTAATTACGCCGAGTGCGTGAAATCGGCAAACAACGCGGCGC
This sequence comes from Woeseiaceae bacterium, assembly GCA_013001045.1. Classification (GTDB taxonomy): domain Bacteria; phylum Pseudomonadota; class Gammaproteobacteria; order Steroidobacterales; family Woeseiaceae; genus UBA1847. The sequence goes on from JABDNG010000018.1 coordinate 36,687, forward strand.
GCAAAGGCGGCCTGAAGAATCCTGACAATTTACAGATCTCACGAGGCATGTGTCTGTATAACCTGCGGCGCTACAGCGACGCTAAATCGGCATTCCGCGAAGCAGCCAAGACGCCGCGCTCGGCCCGGACATCGGCCCAGTGGATCAAAGTGATCGACGCCGATGTCGAGCGCAACCGACAGATCAAACTCGCCGAGGAAGCGGCTCGCAAGAAACGCCAGGAACTTGACGCGAAGAAGGCTGAATCCGCGCGCGTTTAGGGCCGAATTTAGCAACACAAATCGTTGCGCAATATCAACAAGGGCGTTGACCGGAAACGGTCAACGCCCTTAATATTGCGCGTTGCGAAACGCTGGATCAAAGAAATGCCGAAAATAATTTATGTCGCACCCGATGGCAACCGTCATGAAGTCGAGGTTGAAAACGGCTATTCAGTGATGGAAGGTGCCATCAATAATGAAATTGACGGCATTGTGGCGGAGTGCGGCGGTGCTTGTGCCTGCGCGACCTGTCACAGCTATATCGACGAGACCTGGCTGGACAAGATGCCTGAGATGGACGATATGGAAGACAGTATGCTCGATGCGGCATTCGAACGGAAACCGAACAGTCGCCTTACCTGCCAGATCGAAGTTTCAGATGCGCTGGACGGACTTGTCGTCCACGTTGCCGAGAACGATTACTAGCGTAAACCGGTCTCTGTACGCCCGATCACCATGCGCTGAATTTCGCTCGTACCCTCGTAAATCTCCGTGATCTTCGCATCGCGGAAGTAGCGTTCCAGCGGCAACTCCTTGCTGTAACCCATGCCACCGTGAATCTGCAGCGCCTGGTGCGTTACGAACATGGCCGTTTCCGACGCATAAAGTTTCGCAATGCTTGAATTCAGCGTATTTCTCGCCCCGGTCTTCTTCGCAAGTTGTTTGGACCAGGCGGCTCGCAATACAAGCAACTGCGAGGCGTCAATTCGCATTTTCATATCGGCAATCTTTTCCTGAATCGCCTGGAAACTGCCAATGGCCGAACCGAAGGCTTTGCGCTCGCGCGAGTACTCGACAGCGGCCTTGTACGCGGCTTGCGCAATTCCAATCGCCTGCGCGGCAACTCCGACGCGTCCGGCATCGAGTACTGTAAGCGCGATCTTGAATCCCTGGCCCTCTTCCCCAATCCGGTTCTCAGCCGGGCATACGTAGTCTTCGAACTCGATCTCGCAGGTCGCGGAAGCACGAATGCCGAGTTTCGGTTCCGTTTTGCCCACGACGAATCCGTCGACTGCCGTATCGATCACGAATGCGCTGATGCCAACGGATTTGCCGTCACTGTCCAGCGTCTGTGTAAAGACAATCATGTACTTCGCGACCGGCCCGGAGGAAATCCATGATTTCTTTCCGTTCAGCGTGTACGTTGACCCGTCGGCGGAGCGCGCAGCACGGGTCCGCATGGTCGCCGCGTCGGATCCGGACTGCGGCTCGGTGAGCGCATAGGCGCCGTTGACTTCACCCGACGCGACGGGGCGCAGGAATTTCTGTTTTTGCTCTTCGGTACCAAACTCGACGAGCGGTACGCCAAACAATGAATTATTGACGGAAACGATCGTGCCATGCGCGGCGTCAGCTGCGGAAATCTCTTCCATAACAAGCACATAGCTGATCGAATCGAGTCCCGAGCCGCCGTACTCCACGGGCACCTCGATGCCCATGAATCCCAGTTCACCGGCCTGTCGTATGGTCTCCAGCGGAAACTCGCCGCTGGCATCGAACTTGGCAGCAATTGGAGCGATCTCGTTTTGTGCGAATTCACGAGCCGCGTCCTGGATAAGCTGTTGTTCCTCAGTTAACGCAAAGTCCATAGTGTTTGCCTTCCTGCTAGAATCGTTCCAGTGCGGGCGAAAATCATTGCTGATTGTGTCCGGAATCTCAATACCTCAACAGGAGTAATTTTTGATGACGATTTCAGTTGGCCAGAAGATGCCGTCCGGTGCTTTCGGCGTAATGACCGAGTCAGGGCCTGGCGCTATTTCTACCGATGATCTCTTCGCCGGTAAGAAAGTGGTTCTTGTTTCGGTGCCGGGCGCATTCACGCCGACATGCTCGATGAACCATCTGCCGGGCTTTGTGGATCAAGCGGCACAATTGCAGTCTAAGGGCGTCGATACAATCGCTTGTATGGCCGTTAATGACGTCTTTGTCATGGACGCCTGGGGCAAGGATCGTGGTGTCGGCGACAAAGTCATGATGCTCGCGGACGGCAATGGCGAATACGCCAGGGCGCTGGGGCTGGAACTCGATGGCACGGGTTTTGGCATGGGCATGCGCGGTCAACGGTTTGCGATCGTCGTTGACGATGGCGTAGCGACCCATGTTGGTGTCGAGGCCCCCGGGCAGTTCGAAGTCAGCAAAGCCGAGGCAATACTCGAAGCACTGTAGCCAGGAGGTTGAGACCAGGGTGGTCGCCTGCAATCCGACCACCCTGGTTGCTTCTGTCTGCTTTCAGCCCAGCGCTTCAGTGAGCTCAGGCACGATGCTGAACAGGTCACCGACCAGCCCGATATCCGATACTTCAAATATCGGTGCTTCCTCGTCCTTGTTAATTGCGACGATCGTGCCGGCGTCCTTGATCCCCGTTATGTGCTGTATCGCACCGGAAATGCCGATCGCAATGTACAGATCGGGTGCGATGATCTGGCCCGTCTGCCCGACCTGCGTTTCAGGGGGCACATAGCCTGCGTCGACAGCGGCGCGGGACGACCCGATTGCCGCCCCAAGCTTGTCGGCCAACTTGAATATCAGTTCGAAGTTCTCCTCACTTCCCAGCGCGCGGCCGCCGGAAACCACTTTGGCTGCCGCCTGCAGGTCCGGGCGGTCAGACTTGCCCGTCTGCAATTCGACAAATCGTGTATGAGTTGGTACTTCGACGTCGACAGTCGCGCTTTCAATCGGCGCCGCGTTGCCGCTTTCCGCCGCCTGGTAGGACGCCGTTCGAACGGTTGCGACGACAATGCTCTCGGCGGGAGCCTCGACGGTCACGATCGCATTGCCGGCATAGATTGGCCGCTTGAATCGATGGCTACCTTCGATACTCATAATGTCACTTATCTGGTTGACGCCGAGCAACGCAGCGACCCGCGGCATCAGGTCTTTGCCAAACGCCGTCGAAGGCCCGAACAGGTGACTATAATCCGATGCCATTGCGGCGATTTGCGGCGCGAGAATGGCGGCAAGACCGGCATCATTCTCAGCTCGCTCAACGGTAACAACGCGACCGACGGAACTGATTTGAGCTGCTTCGGCCGCAACGCTGGCCGCCGACGCTGCAAGCACCGCGATATCGATCTCGGCACCGTCGATACTCGCCGCACAGGCAACACATTTGGCTGTGCTTGGATTCAGTGCCTCTTCGTTATGCTCAGCAATCACAAGTATCTTAGTCATTACACCAGTCCTTTGTCTTTGAGTGCCGCGATCAAACCCGCAACATCTTCAACCATGATGCCGCGTTGCCGCCCGGCCGGTGGTTCGTAGGCCGTGGTCTTGATTTCCGGCGCCGCTTCCACGCTAAGGTCGGACAGCGCTATCTGCTCGAGCGGCTTCTTCTTGGCCTTCATAATGTCGGGCAACTTGACGTAGCGCGGCTCGTTGAGTCGCAGGTCGACCGTAATCACGGCGGGTAAATCAATATCGATCGTCTCCAGGCCGCTGTCCACTTCGCGCGTCACTCGCGCTGTGTCACCGTCAAGAACGACTTCGGACGCGAAGGTTGCCTGCGGCCGGCCCCAGATAGCGGCGAGCATCTGACCGGTTTGGCTATTGTCGTCGTCGATCGCTTGCTTACCCAGGATCACGAGCTCGGCGTTTTCACGATCGACAAGCGCCTTGAATATGCGCGCGACGGTCAGCGAATCCACCGAAGTCCCGGATTCTACGAGAATCGCCCGGTCGGCTCCCATCGCGAGGCCGGTGCGAAGTTGCTGTTGCGCATCTGATGACCCGATCGACACGACGATGACCTCGGACGCCGCGCCGCTTTCCCTGATGCGAAGGGCCTCTTCCAGGGCGATTTCGTCAAATGGATTGATACTCATCTTGACACCGTCGGTATCAACACCGCTACCGTCGCTCTTGACCTGCACGCGGACGTTGTAGTCAACGACCCGCTTCAAGCCAACCAGAATTTTTTCCACTTCTCTGACTCCCTGTTTACCAGCGCAATTGCTGCGGGAATTCCCGCAGCACGCTATTGTCTACGAGGGTTCCACGGTGTACAAGGTCGAAAGCGCCTATTGACAGGGTTCCGAATGGCCGACGACAGCAATCTGGTTAGTGCGGATGAACTGCAGATGCATCTTGATGATCCGAGCTATCGGATTGTTGATTGCCGATTCGAGCTTGCAGATCCTGGCGCCGGCCGGCGCATGTATCTCGAGAGTCATATCCCAGGCGCTGTATATGCTGATCTTGATGAGGACCTGGCATCCCCGATCAGCCCGGACAGTGGTCGTCATCCGCTACCTGACGCGGACGCGTTTGCAATCACATTGGGAGGACTGGGAATTGGCAACACGACCAATGTCATTGTTTACGACGCCGCGAATGGCGGGCTCGCGGCGCGTGCGTGGTGGCTGCTTCGCTGGCTCGGCCATCGGCAGGTACAGCTGCTCGACGGCGGATTCAGCCAATGGATTGCGACGGGGAGACCCGTGGCCGTCGGAGACGAAATACCGGCAGTGGCGTGTTTCATCGCGCGGCCGCGCCACGATTGTGTCCTGACGACGGCGGAGCTTTCGAGCAACCTCGATGCCATACCGCAGTTGCGACTGATAGACGCTCGAGACGCTGCGCGCTTTCGCGGTGACGTCGAGCCCATTGACCCTGTAGCCGGGCATATTCCCGGGTCCACGAACCTGCCGTTTCCGGTTAGCTTGAACAGCGATGGCACATGGAAGCCGAAAGCCGATCTTGAGGCATTGTGGGGCGCGGTGCTTGGCGAGGATCGCCAGGCAACCTGGGCCGTCATGTGTGGCTCAGGCGTTACCGCTTGTCATTTGGCCCTGTCAGCGGCAGAAGCTGGATACCGTGAGCCGCGCCTCTATGTGGGTTCCTGGAGTGAGTGGATTCGGGATCCCGAGCGCCCGATCGGGCTCGGCGACGGCTCCGCAGGGCACCCTGCGGCTGCGGATTTGGCCTAAACTAAATACGGATTCGCTGTCTAATTCAGCGATGGAGCGGTTGAACTGGCCGATTTCGGCAACACCGGGTTTCGAAATTGTGCCACAATAAAAATAGTGTATAAACAATTAGTTATATTACTTTCTTCAAGTCTTTTAGTGGCTTGTGCGAGCTCAAAACCAGCCGACGAGAGGGCGGTTTCATCGCGTTCGGATTGCATCTCACAGCCAAGTATCCGAGGATACACCGTCCTTGATGAGTCGAATCTCCTGGTAACGACCTCGGGGCGCCGCAAGTACCACGTCGTACTGCAAAGAAGAGCCTACGGACTGCGGTCCAGTTGGGGAATCGGCTTCAAAGGGCCGACGACGGGCCGAATCTGCGCAGCGTTCGGTGAAGTCTTTTTCGACGGACACTACGACAACGCGTCAGTCAGGATCGCGGCCATCAGGGCACTGGATTCCGAAGACGAAGAAGATCTCCTGATCCAATTCGGCAAGAAGAAGCCGGAAATCGAACACACACCAGCACCGCAGGAAGTTACAGGTGCTGAGGTAGAAGAGCTGGACCCGGCTGCCGACGATTAGTCGTCTGGCAGCTGAGTCACGCAATCCGCAATCTCCGTGCGGACCCGCCCGGCCAACCTCGCGGTTGGCCGGGTTTTTTTGATGCGGGTAAGTAACCAGGAAATTTGGCAGTCTATGGCAGCGCCTCTCTCGAATATCCGGGTACTCGATATGAGCCGGGTTCTTGCCGGCCCCTGGGCAGGCCAATTGCTGGGCGACTATGGCGCCGATGTGGTCAAGATCGAGCGGCCCGGCAGCGGCGATGACACGCGCCGGTGGGGGCCGCCCTGGCTGGCCGGACAAGTCAACGGGGAGTCCGCGTACTTCGTCTCAACAAATCGCAACAAGCGTTCGGTGACGGTCAATATCGCTGAGCCCGATGGACAGCGGGTCATCCGTGATCTTGCAGCGCACGCCGATGTGCTGCTGGAAAACTACAAGGTTGGCACACTGCAGCGATTCGGCCTGGGTCCTGACGAACTGCGTGCGATCAACACACGGCTCATTTATTGCTCCATATCCGCTTTCGGCCAAACGGGCTCACGTGCGGCGGAACCCGGCTACGACGCCATGATTCAGGCATCGGCCGGCTTGATGAGCATTACGGGGCCGGCCGATGACAGCGGCGGCAGTCCGCAAAAAGTCGGGGTCGCGATCGCCGATATCATGGCAGGCATGTATGCGACGACGGCAGTACTCGCCGCACTGAACAATCGGGCGGTAACGGGGCAAGGACAGACGATCGATGTACCGCTTTATGACAGCCAGGTTGCCTGGCTGGCCAACCAGAATATGAACTACCTGGTAGGCGGCGACGTTCCCAAGCGGATGGGAACCGCGCATCCAAACCTGGTGCCGTACCAGGCCTTTTCGACGAGCGATGGAGACCTGATGCTGGCGGTCGGAAATGATCGGCAATTTGCCGCATGCGCCGAGTGCGTTGGTTTGCCGGGTTTGGCGACGGAGAAGAGGTTCGAGCACAACAGCGTCCGCATTGCGAATCGCGTCGAGTTAATCGACATCCTCCAATCGGTGCTGAAGGGGCAGACCACCGCGCATTGGCTGAAGGAGTTCAATGACCGCGGTGTGCCGGCAGGGCCCATCAATACGATTGAAACGGTACTTACGAACTCACATGCAGAAGAACGTGGACTGGTTCGCCAGGTGAGAAACTCCCTGGGACAGGAAGTACCCACGGTGTCCAACCCCGTCGAGTTTTCGGATACGGCCGTTAGCTATGAAAAGGCACCACCGCTGTTGGGCGAACATACGGAAGAAGTTCTGCGAGAATGGTTGGGTTACTCTCGCGAAATGATCGCTGAGCTTCGTGACCGTTCCGCGATATGATGTCGTCCCGTCAGGTTGAGTAGTCTTATGGAACAACAACTCCGCACGAGTGAGGCTCTGAAGGGCGTTCGCTATGAGATTCGTGGACAGCTCGCGCATCATGCGCTCGAACTGGAAAAACGCGGTTACGAAGTGATCTCCCTGAATATTGGGAACCCGGGGCTTTTTGGCTTTCGCACGCCGGAGACAATGCGTCTCGCGATGATTGAAAACCTCGGACAGGCTGAGCCCTATTGCCATCAAAAGGGCATTTTTCCAGCGCGCGAAGCCGTTGTAATGCAACAGCAAGATCGCGGCATTCATGGCGTGAGCGCAGACGAAGTCTTCATTGGCAATGGCGTCAGCGAACTGATCGACCTGTCGTTGCGGGCGTTGCTTAATCCTGGTGATGAAGTGCTCGTCCCAAGCCCTGATTATCCGTTGTGGAGTGCGGCCGTTGCATTGAACGGCGGGGTGCCTCGTCACTACACTTGCAGCAGCGACAATGGATTTCTACCTGATGTTGCGAACATCGAGAGTCTCGTAAGCGACAACACGAAAGCGATAGTTGTTATTAATCC
>JABDNG010000033.1 GCA_013001045.1 Woeseiaceae bacterium
AGGTTATATCGAAAGCCGAGTTGACGGATCGTCTGTACGACCAGGATTTTGAGCGGGACAGCAACGTGATCGAAGTGTTCATCGGTCGCCTGCGCAAGAAAATGGATCCCGACAACACCATCAAGCCCATCGAAACGCTACGGGGTCGCGGCTACCGCTTCGCGCTGGAGCGAAATCAGTCAGGCTGACGCGGCACGTGCGCTCCCTTAGCAGCCGACTGCTGGTTTCCGTCAGTGTATTGCTGCTGCTGTTCTTCGGCGCAACTATTGCCGTTCTCGATACCGCATTTAGCGAGGCGGGCGAACAGGCGCGCCGCGATATTCTCGATGGACATCTCGTCGCCCTGCTGGCCGCCGCCGAGCCGGATGACACGGGGAAGTTAATGTTGCCTGAGCGGCTCCGCGAGCCAAGGTTCGAAAACATAGGCTCCGGTTTGTACGCTGAATTGCGCGACACCGATAACCAGGTCCTGTGGCGATCGCGCTCGGCCCTTGGCCTCGAGGTTCCCTCGGGCGTAGCGCCGGAACTCGGCAATCATTTGTTTGCGCGAGAAATCCTTCCAGACGGTACCCCTCTGTTGACTTTGAGCCTCGCCGTGCAGTGGGAGTTTGCAGACGGCACGCTGAAGCCCTATGTATTCAAGGTCGCCGAAAGTCTCGATTCATTCAACGCGCAGATCGCGGGATTCCGGCGGCAACTCTTTGGCTGGTTTGCGGCCGTCGCTTTGACCATGTTGCTTGCGTTCTCAATGTTGTTGCGCGGCTTGCTCAAACCTCTGCGCCTGATCGAGACGGAAATCACGGAGATCGAGGAGGGCAAGCGCGCCTCGCTTTCGGGCGAGTTTCCGACCGAGCTCACGGGCGTTGCGCGCAACATGAACTTGCTGATTGACAGTGAGCGCGCGCGTTCCGATCGATATCGCTACACCCTCGACAACCTGGCGCACAGCTTGAAGACGCCACTGGCGGCGATGCGCGCCTTGTTGAATGATCACCGAACGGAAGGCTTCAGCGGACGCGTGAACGAGCAAATTGATCGCATGGATGAAATCGTTCGCTATCAACTGCGTAAGCCCGCAGCGTCCGTGACCGAAAATCTTGTGTTGAAGGCCGTGCCCGTGGAACAAGAAGTCGAACGCCTCGTGGACGGGCTACGCAAGGTGTATCACGACAAACACCCGGAGTTTGAGGTGCGCATCGAAAGCGGCATGCAATTCCGGGGGGACACCGGAGACTTCCTGGAACTCGCCGGCAACCTGCTCGATAATGCCTGCAAATGGTGCAAGCGACGGGTACGAATCAGTGTCGTGCCGTCAGTCGGCGCCAGGGCGATCGCGACCGGCATGGTACTGACGGTGTCGGATGATGGACCGGGCATCCCCAAGGATGCGGCCGAAGCGCTGTTGCAGCGAGGCATGCGCCTCGACGAATCCACGCCCGGTCATGGCATCGGTCTAGCCGTGGTTGCCGAAATCGCCCGCTCGTACGGCGGGCGACTTTCAATCAAGAAATCCGCTGATCTTGGTGGCGCGGAGATCATGGTCTCCATACCGCCGCTCGCCAACGCGAGAGCGCAGTAATCCGCTTCAGCTACGATCGGCGGCCGATCTTGTAATTTTTACCAGCGGCTCAACGAGTTCCAGGGGCAACGGGAACACAATCGTGTTGCTACGCTCGTTGGCAATTTCCTTGAGCGTCTGTAGATAACGCAACTGCAACGCCTGCTCTTCCTGCGCAAGCATACGCGCGGCTTCGGCGAGCATTTCGGCCGCTTGCTTTTCGGCTTCGGCGTTGATGATCTTGGCACGCCGTGCGCGTTCGGCTTCAGCCTGCTGCGCGATCGCACGAATCATACTCTCGTCGAGGTCGACGTGTTTGATTTCGACATTGGCCACCTTGATACCCCAGTTGTCCGTGCGTGCGTCGAGCAGGTTCTGAATATCGGCGTTGAGCTTTTCGCGCTCAGCGAGCATGTCGTCGAGTTCGTGTTGGCCGAGGACGGAACGCAACGTAGTCTGCGAAAGTTGACTGGTCGCTTCGAATACATTGGCGACGCGAATGATGGCCTTTTCCGGATCGACGATCCGAAAATAGATGACGGCGTTAACCTTGACAGAAACGTTGTCTCTCGAGATCACGTCCTGCGTAGGAACATCGAGGACGATCACGCGCAGATCGACCTTGACCATTTTCTGGATGCCGGGGATCAGGATGATCAGGCCTGGGCCCTTGACCGTCTGGAACCGGCCCAGGAGGAATATCACACCGCGCTCGTACTCTTTGAGAATCTTGATCGTGTGGTAAATCAGCACGATAAGCGCGGCGCCTATAAAGGCGAACAGTGGCAGTTGTTGCATCGGAGATTCCTCCTTCAGGATTGTAGCTGGGCGTCGGCAGTTGCAGCGGATGTGACAGGCTCGATATTCAGTATCAGTCCGTCCATCGAACGCACGACGACTTGTTGTTGTTTTGAAATGGGCACCGATGAACGCGCGTGCCATGCCTCACCTTCGAGCCAGACCATGCCTTCGCCGGAGAAGTCATCCATGGCAGTTGCAATACCCCCAACAATGGACTCGGCACCAGAAACAGCGCCACGTCGCCGGAGTTTCAATAAGTAACCGATCATCCAGATGAGCAACAGCGCAAAAATCAGTGCGAGACCGATAACAAAGGTGAGTGATATGCCAAATCCGGGTATGCCACTGTCAAACATCATGATTGATCCAAATACAAATGCGGCGATGCCGCCGATGCCGAGCGCACCGAAGCTCGGTGCGTACGCTTCTCCGATCATCAGGGCAATTCCCAGGAAGATCAGTGCCAGCCCCGCGTAGTTAACGGGAAGCACCTGCAACGCGTACGCGGCGAGTAGCAGGCAAATGACACCGACGACGCCCGGCACGATCGCACCCGGATTCCAGCCCTCGTACATCAATCCGTAAAGACCAATCAGGCCCAGCAGCAGCACAATCTCAGGGTTGGAAATAATCCCCAGCAAGCGAATTCGCCAGTTAGCTTCGTAGGGCTGGACCTCGGCGCCTTTCGTTTCGAGCGCTCGTGTTTCGCCATCGATTTCGACCTCATGGCCGTCAATGAGTTCAAGCAACTCGTTGCGGTCCGCGGCGATAAACTCGATCACGTTCTGTTCGAGCGCCTCGGTAGCCGTCAGTGTTGCCGCTTCGGTGACCGCTTTCTCGGCCCAGTCGGCATTACGTCCATGACGTTCCGCGAGCCCGCGAATGTAGGCGACGGCATCGTTCATCACCTTGCGTTCCATCGAGCTACCGGACGGCGCCGGGGCTTGATCGTCTTGTTCGTCGCCCTCGTCATTAGGCGTGGGTGGGGGAGTGGCGTCTTCTCCGGAAATCGCAACCGGTGTCGCTGCGCCCAGGTGTGTCGTCGGTGCCATAGCCGCAATGTGGCTGGCGAGCAGTATGTAGGTGCCCGCGCTGTCCGCGCGAGCCCCGGCCGGCGTGACGTAGGTGACAACGGGCACAGAAGATCCGAGAATCTTCTGCACCATATCGCGCATCGGCTTCATGAGTCCGCCGGGAGTGTCCATATTGACGATGACGAGTTCGGCGCTCATTTCCTCGGCATGCTCGATACCGCTGATCAGGTACTCGGCCGTCGCGACGCCGATGCCGTCCTTGATCTCGAGCTCGACAACTTGCGTGGCAGCAGCAGGGACGGTACCCCAGAGCGAGATCAGTAGCAGTGTCAGAAATGCCGGAAACGCTGGCAACCGGCGATTCGATTGGCTCATGTCTTTCATGCGTTCATGATACCAGTCTCATAGCCTCGGTGGCGCTCAAATCGGCCTTTTGCTTCGAGTGCTCTACTGGCATGCTAGCGCACTCGAGCAATGCAATGGCGGGTGCCATGTTCATCAGATTCATTACCACCGGTGGCACGATCGATAAAATCTATTTCGACGAGTTAAGCCAGTTTGAAGTTGGGGATTCGCAGATTCAGCACATATTGGGCGAGGGATTGGTCGAGTTCGAGTACGACGTCGTGCCGTTGATGCAAAAAGACAGCCTTGAAATCGACGCCGAAGACCGGAGAAGATTGCGTGACTACATTCAAAGCGATGACGCGGAGCGCTATGTCATTACGCACGGCACCGATACCATGCCGGAAACCGCCGACAGCCTGGATGGCCTGGGCGGCAAGACGATCGTGTTGACGGGTGCGCTGAGCCCGGCACGCTTCAGAACAACTGACGCAGTCTTCAATGTCGGCATGGCTGTAGCGACCGTCCAGGTCGCCACACCGGGCGTATACATTGCGATGAGCGGACAGGTCTTCAGTGCCGGTGCCGTACGCAAGAATCGGGCCGAAAACCGATTCGAGAAAATCTAGAATCCGCCGCTAGAGGTCGAAGTTGATTCCCTGCGCCAGCGGCAGGTCTTTACCCCAGTTGATCGTATTGGTCTGCCGTCGCATGTAAGCCTTCCAGGCATCGCTGCCGGCTTCACGGCCGCCTCCTGTTTCCTTCTCGCCACCGAACGCGCCGCCAATCTCTGCCCCGGACGTTCCGATATTGACGTTGGCAATACCACAGTCCGATCCGCCATGCGACAGGAAGTACTCGGCGTTCTGCAGGCTGTCGGTGAAGATTGCCGACGATAGACCCTGCACGACGCCATTCTGCATGGCGATAGCGTCTTCGAGCGTGTCAAACGGAATCAGGTACAGGATGGGCCCGAACGTTTCGGTTTGCACGATTTCCGAATCGTTGTCGGCGACGGCAATGGCGGGCGTAATGAAGTGGCCCGGACCATCGATGCGTTCGCCACCGCAGAGCACCTCTCCACCGGACGCCCGGACCTTGGCGCACGCGGACTCGATGCGCGCGACCGATGCCTCATCGATGAGCGGGCCCATCAACGTGTCAGGATCTAGTGGATCACCAATGCGAACCTGGCCGTAAGCTTTGACCAGGGCCTTCTTGAGGTCATCGAATCGACTGCGGTGCGCAATCACGCGGCGCGTCGATGTGCAGCGCTGTCCGGCCGTTCCGACCGAGCCGAATACGATAGCAGGGACGGCGAGCTCGAGGTTGGCGTGCTCGTCAACGATGATAGCGTTGTTGCCGCCGAGCTCGAGCAAGCTCTTACCCATGCGACCGGCAACGCGCTCGCCAACCTGGCGGCCGACGGCGCAGGAGCCCGTAAACGAAACCAGGTTGACGCGGGCGTCGCCCACAAACTGCTGTGCGAGCTCGTTCGAGCCATCGTTGATCAGGAAGAATACGGGTGGCAGGTCCATGTCGGCGAGCGCAGCGTTGAAGATTCTCTGCACGGCAACGCCGCACAACGGCGTTTTCGGAGATGGTTTCCAGACACTTACGTTGCCGCAGATAGCGGCAATGCACGAGTTCCAGGAGTAGACAGCTACCGGAAAGTTGAACGCCGAAATCGTGCCGACGACACCCAGCGGATGCCATTGCTCGTACATACGATGTTGCGGTCGCTCCGAGTGCATTGTGCGTCCGTACAACATGCGTGACTGGCCCACGGCAAAATCGGCGATGTCAATCATCTCCTGCACCTCGCCGTCACCTTCCGCCTTTATTTTTCCCATCTCGAGCGCCACGAGACTCCCGAGTGCGTCTTTGTTCTTGCGCAACTCATTAGCGATGTTGCGGATGGCCTCGCCACGAACCGGCGCCGGAACGTTACGCCAGGTAATAAATGACTCCTGAGCTTTTGCGATCACTTTGTTGTACTCGGTTTGTGACGTGGATCGCACGCTTGCGATGAGCTTACCTGTCGCCGGGTTGATGGACTCGATGATGGAGGCAGACGGATCCGCGCTGGAACTGCCGCCGGACCAGGTGCCGTCATTGACAGATTCGAGACCGAGTTGGTCGAGTATGGACTGCATGTCTTTATGCTCCCTTGCCGGCTCGTTGATGGCCGGTTTCACCGCGAGCCACGAGCTCCGCAGAAGTGAGATTGGTACCACCGTGTGCATAGAAGCGGCCGAATCGATTTTCGAGGATATCGGACAGTTTGAATTGTTCCTGTGCGACAAAGCCGTGGTACTGCCCCGGATTGGACAGCACGATATCGAGAACGCTGCAAATACCAGCCGCCGTCGTTATCTGGATGGCCGACCAGAGTCGACCGGCGACGACCTGTGGATAGATTTTGTTGACGTAGTTTTCTTCGCGGAACTCGCCGTCCTGGTCGCCCGTTACCGCAGCGTAAATGATGACGACGTCCTGCAAGGTCTGTGGGATCGAACTCTCGAGGATTTTTTTCAGGGTGCCGCGGTCGTGATTCAGCTTCAGCCCATTCATGAGCAATCGCATCTGCTCGCAGTGTCCGCGATAGCGAATCGTCTTGTAATTCATGTTTACAACGCGATCGCCGTACGTCTCGGCCAGCGAACCGAGTCCACCCGACGTATTGAATGCTTCGTAACGCTCGCCATCGATCTCGATGCCTTCGAGACCTTCGAGCGGCATGACATCGACTTCCTGTCCGTTCACTATGCTCTGACACATATTGCCGTATTCGTTAATCACCCCATCCGTTGACCAGGTCAGTGAGTACTTCAGGACATTGTTCGGATGCTGCGGCAGCGCACCGACGCGCAGCTTTACGGAAGTCAACGAATCGAAGTGCTGAATGAGTTCATTTGCGGCAATACTGATAAAGCCGGGCGCAAGACCGCATTGGGGAGCGAACACGTGGCTGGCCCCTGCGGCGAGTTTACGCACCGATTCGGTAACGGCGACGTCTTCAGTCAGGTCGAAGTAATGCAGGCCTTCATTACGTGCAACCTGTGCAACGCCGACATTGCAGAAGTAGGGCAGACTGGAAATGACAGCTGCCGGTTTGTGCTTGCGAACGTGTTTGGTGAGGATGTCCTGGTCGCTGGCATCCAGTTCGAATGCCTGCAATTGTTCAAAACCGTGGGCGTTACAAACCGCTGTCGCGACACCTGGCTTGGAGTCGGCCAATTGAACGCGATAGTCGCCGCTTTCGGCCAGCAATCCAGAGATCAATGCGCCGATCTTTCCAGCGCCCAATACGAGTACATCGTGCATGAATGGCTCCTGCGCGGACCACCGCGCAACATGAACCGCCTTGTGAACGGCGGGTGATTGGCGCGCATTGTGCCAATGTCAACGGGGCCTTGCCACACCCGTTACGACGATGAGCAATGCAAAAAAGGCCCGGAAAACAAGGGCCTCGCGGGGCAGGCTTCAAGGCCTCGAAAGAGCTCGCAGAATGTATTCCTAAATCATTGATTACATGAGAAACTTTTGAGTGGTGCTTTGGGGCATGGCATAGTCCGCGTTTTCGAGGGCCCGACTACGATACGCCCGTCGCCAGAGAATTGATCTTTCCCGTGAGCAGAACTGTACCGAAAAATGAGTGGCATCCCGCAAGCTGGCAGAGCTTCGATGCGTCGCAACAGGCCTCCTATCCGAACAAGGCCGAGCTGGACCGCGTTGTTGCCGAATTGAGCCGGCTGCCGCCGATCACGACCTCGTGGGAGGTCGATGCGCTGAAAGAGCAGATTGCAAGCGCCCAGCGCGGTGAGGCATTCGTACTGCAGGGCGGCGACTGCGCCGAAACCTTCGACGAGTGTACCTCCGAGAACATCGTCGACAAGCTGAAAATCCTGCTGCAGATGAGCCTGGTCATGATTTACGGGCTCAAGAAACCTGTTGTGCGCGTCGGCCGCATGGCCGGGCAGTATGCCAAGCCGCGCTCGGCCGATACAGAGACACGCGAGGGCAAGACTTTGCCGAGTTTTCGTGGTGATCTCGTCAATCGCAGTGGCTTCACGCCGGACGATCGTATTCCCGACCCGCAGATGATCCTGCGCGGTTATGAAAGAGCGGCCCTGACCCTGAATTTTGTCCGTTCACTGGTCGACGGTGGCTTCGCCGATTTGCACCATCCCGAATACTGGGACCTGGGCTGGGTGGGTCATTCCTCGGCTGCCGACGAGTACCATTCGATTGTTTCATCGATTTCCAACTCGCTCGATTTCCTCGAAACCGTATCGGGACGTCAGTTTCACCTCACCCAGCGCGCCGATATCTATGCCGCACACGAGGGCCTGCACCTGCATTATGAGCAGGCCCAGACGCGCTACCTGGACCGCCGCGAACGCTGGTATAACCTGACGACGCACTTTCCCTGGATCGGCATGCGGACCGCGCAGCTCGATGGTGCCCATATCGAGTATTTTCGTGGCATCGCCAATCCCATCGGCATCAAGGTCGGCCAGGGCATGACGCGCGAATGGATTCAGGACCTGGTGCGCACATTAAACCCGCACAACGAGCCTGGCCGTCTTACGTTGATCCATCGCTTCGGTGCCAAAGCGATTGACGACCACCTGCCCGCATTGATTTCGGCTGTACGTGAAACAGGCTCACCCGTACTCTGGGTTTGCGATCCGATGCACGGCAACACCGAAAGCACATCGGACGGCACGAAGACGCGTCGTTTCGACAATATTGTCGCCGAGCTCGAATCGGCTTTCCGGGTCCATCAGTCAATGGGCAGCTACCTTGGGGGTGTACACCTGGAGCTGACGGGCGAGAACGTCACCGAGTGCACGGGAGGTGCGCGGGGCCTGACCGATGGCGACCTCGCGAGGGCGTACAAATCGACAGTGGACCCGCGGCTTAACTACGAGCAAGCCATGGAAGTCGCCATGCGCATTGCTGGCCTGAAGAACGGCACGTAACAGCGCGCCCCGGCTGGCAATCAGAGGGCTCGCCAGGCGTCATCGTCGCTGATCTGGCGGCTTTCACCGGGTTGCAGATTGTCGAGCGACCACGAGCCGATCGAGTAGCGAATCAAGCGTAATGTCGGTAATCCGACGGCCGCCGTCATGCGCCGAACCTGGCGATTACGGCCCCGGGTCAACGTGATCGCAATCCAGGAATCCGCCACGCTGGCGCGATAGCGAATGGGTGGGTCCCGCTCCCAGAGGTCCTCGGGCGGCTCGAACGCCGAGACCGACCGGGCCTTTGCCATGCCGTCTTTAAGCGTTACGCCGCGCTTGAGGGCCGTCAATTGCTCCTCGATGGGGGTTCCCTCGACTTGCGCCCAGTAGGTTTTGCGGACCTTGGACGCCGGCTGGCTGATGCGGGCCTGCAATTTGCCGTCGTCGGTGAGCAGGATGAGGCCTTCGCTGTCGTAGTCGAGCCTGCCGGCCGGGTAGACGCCGGGTACATCGACATACTCGGCAAGTGTGGCGCGGCCCTCTGAATCACTGAATTGGCTTAGAACCTTGCACGGCTTGTTAAGAAGAATCAGCACTATTGATGGCCCCCGGCGATCTGTACAATGCACGCCCACTGAAATCCGGCCGAGAACGACATGAAATACGACCACATCGAAGTGCCTGCCGACGGCGAGGCCATTGTAGCTAATCCCGACCACTCGCTGGTCGTTCCGAACAATCCCATCATTCCTTTTATCGAGGGTGATGGCATCGGCATCGATGTAACGCCCGTTATGCTGAACGTCGCTGAGGCCGCCGTGGAGCAAGCTTATGGCGACAAACGGCACCTCAGGTGGATGCGTATCTTTGCAGGTCAGCGGGCGACCGAAGTGTACGGCGACGACGCCTACTTGCCCGACGAAACGCTCGATGCGATGAAGCGCTTTGTCGTTTCGATCAAAGGCCCTTTGGCGACGCCCACAGGCGGCGGCATTCGCTCGCTCAACGTGGCTATCCGGCAGACGCTCGACCTGTACGCCTGCGTGCGCCCGATTCGCTACTTCCCGGGCGTGCAGACGCCCATGATGGATTCGGACCTTGTCGACATGACGGTGTTTCGCGAGAACACCGAGGACATCTATGCCGGCATCGAGTACCCGACCGGCTCACAGGAAGTGCAGAAGCTGATTCACTTCCTGCAAAAAGAGCTTGGTGTGACCAAGATTCGTTTCCCGGCAAGTTCGGGCATAGGCATCAAACCCGTATCGCGCGAAGGCTCTGAGCGCCTCGTGAGAAAGGCCATTCAGTATTGTGTCGATCGCGACTATGGCTCGGTGACGTTGGTCCACAAGGGCAACATCATGAAATACACCGAGGGCGCGTTTTGCAAATGGGGCTACGAGGTTTCGCGGGCGGAATTCGGCGCGACCGAAAAGGACGGCGGACCCTGGCTCGCATTCAAGAACCCGGTGACAGGCCGTGAGATCGTTATCAAGGACGTCATCGCCGACAACTTCCTGCAGCAGATCCTGTTACGTCCCGAAGACTACGACGTCATTGCGACGCTGAACCTGAACGGCGACTACATCTCGGATGCATTGGCCGCGCAGGTGGGCGGCATCGGTATTGCCCCGGGCGGCAATATTGGCGACGGTGTGGGTGTCTTCGAGGCAACCCACGGCACCGCGCCAGGTTTTGCCGGCAAGAACCGGGTCAACCCGGGTTCATTGATCCTCTCGGCTGAAATGATGCTGCGCTACATGGGCTGGACCGAAGCAGCAGACCTGATCATCAAGGGCGTTGCCGGTGCGATCGCGAACGGCGAGCTGACCTTCGATCTCGCTCGATTGCGGACGGCCATTCGAGCGCCGAAACGCAAGGCCAGGACGCACGACAAGAAAGAGGTTGAGAAGGAACTCGAAAAACTCGTGCCCGGTGCACGCCTGGTCGGCACGAGAGGCTTCGGCAGGGCGGTCATACGCCACATGCACGATTGACCGTTGGACGCCGCTGTTTTTGACAGGGACTGCCGCGCGTGCCCACGGCTTGCCGCTTTTCTCGATGACGTCAATGGCCGTTATTCCGACTACTACTGTCGCCCGGTGCCGCCATTCGGAGATGCAGACGCACGTTTCCTGATCGTCGGGCTCGCGCCCGGCATGCACGGAGCAAATCGTACGGGTCGCCCATTCACGGGTGATCACGCCGGCATCCTGCTCTACCAGATGTTGCATAAGTACGGATTCAGTTCGCGGGATCATTCGGAATCGGCCGATGACGGCCTGCGGCTGAAAGACTGCCGCATTACCAACGCAGTGAAGTGCCTGCCGCCTGAGAACAAGCCCGTCGGCGCCGAGATCAATACGTGCAACGAGTACCTGGCGAATGAATTGAGGACATTGCCTCAAGACGCCGTCGTCATGGCGCTAGGGGGTATCGCACATCGGGCGATAATCAAGGCCCTCGGCAAGCGCCAGGTCGAGCATAAATTTGGCCACGCTACGCTGCATGAGCTGGACGCCTTCCGCTTACTCGATTCCTATCACTGCAGTCGCTACAACACCAATACGGGCCGCCTCACGGCAGCGATGTTTGACGACATATTTGCACAGGCGCGGGCGTTGCTGGATAAATAGGCACGTGAGTGACGAAGCGGCATTCGAAGTAAAACCGTTCCTGCGCAGCCTGACGCATCGCCCGGGCGTCTACCTGATGCTCGATGCCAGGCACAAGGTCATCTACGTTGGCAAGGCCCGCGATCTCAAGAAGCGTGTGTCGAGTTATTTCAATCGTACTCACGCTGCGCCGAAGACGGCCGCAATGATGGAACACGTTGCCCGCGTCGAAGTGACGGTTGCCAATACGGAAGCCGAGGCGCTGATCCTCGAATACAGCCTGATCAAACGGCACAAACCCCGTTACAACGTCCTTCTGCGTGACGATAAGAGCTACCCGTATATTTACGCGTCAACCAACGCAAAGTTTCCCCGGTTAAAATTTCATCGCGGGCCGCGGCGCGGCAAAGGCCGTTACTTCGGCCCGTATCCGAGCACTCGCGCGGTCCGCAAGACGCTCAACGAACTTGAGAAACTGTTTCTCATTCGAAACTGCTCGGACAGCTTCTTCAGTAATCGCACGCGACCTTGTCTGCAGTACCAGATCAAACGATGCACGGCCCCGTGTGTCGATCTGATTTCCGAGGAGCAGTACCGCAAGGACATCGACGCGGCGGTGCAGTTTCTCGAAGGCAAGAACAAGACGGTTGTCGATACATTCGTCAGGCGCATGGAGAAGGCGGCCGCGGCTAAGGATTACGAACATGCAGCCCGCTATCGGGACCAGATTGCACGCCTGAAAGAAATTGAGGCGCGCCAGCTCATGAAGCGTAGCAATAACAAGGATCTCGATATCCTCGGCTTTGCGTCAAACGGCGCGATACATTGCGTGACGGTCATGTTCATTCGCAATGGTTCATTGATCGGCAGTCGCGATCATTTTCCGCGGCTTCCCGGCGAGACAGATAAGCAGAAGATTCTCAACGCATTCGTCGCTCAATATTATTTGGGCCGCGACGCGCCTGCCGAAATCGTCATCGAACTGGCTATTGATGATGCCGATCTATTACAGCAGGAGTTGACGGAGCGCGTCGGCCACAAGGTGGCGATTCGATCCCGCGTTCGGGGCGATCGGGCGCGTTGGTTGCAGATGGCAAGAGCCAACGCGGAGCAAGGCCTGAGCCTGAAGGCTGCCAGCAATGCGACTATTCGGCGGCAGTTCGCATCCCTGAGCGAGGCGTTGAGCCTGGATGAGCCGGCGCAGCGACTCGAGTGCTTCGACGTCAGCCATACCTCCGGCGAAGCAACGGTCGCTTCCTGCGTTGTGTTCAATACGGCGGGTCCAGTGAAGAGCGACTATCGGCGCTTCAACTTAAGTCCGGCCGCCGGGGGCGACGATTACGCCGCAATGGCGGAAGCATTGCGGCGGCGATATCAACGCGTGAAAAAGGGTGAGGTACCGACGCCCGATATCTTGTTCGTTGACGGCGGCAAGGGTCAGCTCGCGCAGGCGATGACCGTACTCAATGAGCTGGAACTTGACTGGCTTACCGTTATCGCCGTTGCCAAGGGCAGGGCGCGACGCGCAGGGGCAGAACGATTGTTTCGGCCCGGCGAGTCGCGCGCGCTGGAACTGGCGCCTGATTCTCCGGCGTTGTTGCTGGTCCAGCAAATCCGTGATGAAGCACATCGCTTCGCCATTTTCGGCCACCGGCAACGGCGCGCCAAGGCGCGCACAACGTCACGACTCGAGCGAATCCCCGGTCTTGGACCGAAGAAGCGACGGGAGTTGTTGCGTCAGTTTGGTGGCTTGCAGGGGGTCATTGGTGCCGGTGTCGATGATCTCGTTCGAGTGCGCGGAATTAGCCGCACGCTTGCTGAAACGATATACAATAACCTGCACGTCGAAAATCAATAATGACAAGAGCGGTCTCTTGAAGCTTAACCTCGCAATCCTCTTAACACTTTTTCGAATCGCGGCAATACCGGCCGTAGTGGTCTGCTTTTACAGCACGATTCCGAATGCACGCCCAATTGCGGCCATTCTCTTCGGCATCGCAGCAGTCACGGATTTCGTCGATGGCTGGGTTGCACGCAAGTTCAATCAGACTTCGCGGTTTGGTGAATTTCTGGACCCGGTGGCGGACAAGCTCATGGTTGCGATCGTGCTGGTGATGTTGGTTCAGGCGCAGTCCGGCTGGTTTGAAGATATCATCGCCATGATTATCATTGGTCGTGAGATTACGGTTTCGGCCCTGCGCGAATGGATGGCCACGATTGGCGAACGCGCCAACGTCAAGGTCTCCGTGGCGGGAAAGGTCAAGACGACGCTGCAGATGTTCGGCATCGCATTCATGGTCTACAAGAATCCGATAGTCGGCATCGACGTCTACGCTGTCGGTTTCGCCTTATTGGTACTGGCCGCAATTATGACGATCTGGTCCATGATCATCTACCTGCGGGCGGCCTGGCCCTTTATAATCAGCGATCAGGGCTGAAGTAAACTAAAAAAGGGTGTGGTTTCGCCTTGACAGGCGGGCGCAAGCGACTAAAATCTCGCCCCTCTACAGATTTAGCGGGTGTAGCTCAGCGGTAGAGCATCACGTTGCCAACGTGAGGGTCGTGAGTTCAATCCTCATCACCCGCTCCAAATTAGTAAAAGGCCGCCCTGAGGGCGGCCTTTTTTTTTGAACCAATGAGCCTGCCCGCGGATCCAAGCGATGCCGCGAGCCCTTGGGGTCTTCATTTGAAAGCTGTCCGTCTACAACCGGCGTTGTGTGCTTTTTTCGCCGGTCTTCCCGCAGCTTCCCTGGCGGCTGTTCTGGAGCTGCCGCGCACTGCTACCGACATCAGCATCGACGGCATCCTGGACGAGGCTGCCTGGCAGGATGCGCTGCAAGTCGAACTCGACAAAGAAACCCGGCCAGGTGAAAACCTCGAAGCGCCCGTCAAGACCACGGCCTACCTGATCGAGGATGGGGAAAATCTGTTTCTTGCTTTTGACGCCGAGGACCCGGATCCGAATGCCATTCGGGCCTACCTGCGCGATCGCGACTCCGCTTACAGCGACGATTTCGTAGGCATCGCGCTCGATACCTACAATGACGAGCGCCGCGCGTTCCAGTTTTTCGCCAACCCCCTTGGCGTACAAATGGACCTGACCAACGATGACGTCAACAAGAACGAAGACGATTCGTGGGATGCCATCTGGAGTTCAGCAGGGCGCATCAACAAGAACGGTTACGTCGTTGAGATGCGCATACCGCTGAGTCAATTACGATTTCCAAACGCGGCGGGTAAACAGACCTGGGGGTATGACCTGTTGCGTTTTTATCCGCGTGGCCACCGTTACCGTTTGTCCAACAATCCGCTCGACCGAAGTCGCAACTGCTACCTCTGCCAGATGAGCAAATTTCGCGGCCTGGAGGGCTCGCAGCCCAGCCGGGACCTGGAGCTTGTGCCAACGCTGACAGCATCACGAGCCGAGTCCACCGACGATCCCGGATTTGTGCCGCTGCGGTCCGGGGATGCGAAGGTCGAGGGCGGCCTCAGCCTGCGCTGGGGAATGACGCCGGACCTGACCGCGAATCTTGCCGTCAACCCGGATTTTTCCCAGGTCGAGTCGGACGTGGCGCAGCTCGACGTGAACGAACGGTTCGCGTTGTTTTTTCCTGAAAAACGTCCGTTCTTCTTGGAAGGGGCCGACTATTTCGAGACGCCGCTGGATGCCGTGTTCACGCGTACCGTGGCAGACCCGGATTTTGGCGCAAAATTGACGGGCAAACGGGGCGCCAACACGTTTGGCATTTTCGCGGCGCAAGATGGAGTAACGGAGCTGCTGTTTCCGGGCCTGTACGGTTCGGATTCCACGACCCTGCAACAAGCGAATACGGCGTTCGTCGGGCGTTACGCCCGCGGCTTCGGCGATGCCTCGTCGATCGGCGGGCTGGTGACGGTTCGCGACGGTGATGGTTATCACAATTACCTCGGCGGCGTGGACGGTCGATGGAAATTCAATGACCAGCATTCACTGCAGTTTCAGTACCTGACGTCGCATACAGAGTACCCATCCGGTGTCGCGTTGGAGTTCGAGCAACCGCCCGACGCTTTCGATGGCAACGGCACCGCGTTCCGTTACGACTACGACTCCAGGAACTGGTTTGCAAATGCGGAATACACGAACTTGAGCAACGGCTTTCGCGCGGACGCCGGATTTCAAACCAGGGTAGGGGGCGCCGAGACCGAGGTCGGTCTGGGCAGGGTGTGGCATGGGACGCCGCAATCCTGGTGGTACCGCATCCGTGCCCAGGCGGAATTCGAGATCCTGCATGATCAAGACGGTGGGCTACTGGAGCGTGAGAACTCCCTCCGGCTTGGGATCGGGGGACCTCGTCAGAGCTGGATGCAAATTTCGTTCATAAAGAAAGACGAATTGAACGAAGGCGTGATGTATGAAATCTCGAGGCTGCGCCTGTACGGTGAGATGACCGTGCGACGCGGATTGGAACTTGGCCTGTTCACGTCGATCGGCGACCAGATTGATTACTCGAATAATCGACTGGGAAAACGTCGCTTATACGAACCGTTTGTAAACTGGAACATCAACCGCAACCTCTTTTTGCGTTTCAGGGGCGCGCTATCTCAGCTGGAAACCGAGGGCGGCGAGCAAATTTTCGACGCGACGGTGGCCGACGCCCGGCTTACCTGGCAATTCAATCTTCGCAGTTTCTTGCGCCTGACCGTCCAGCATCAGGACATCGAAACTAACCCCTCGTTGTATGTGGACGACGTTGACGCGAATTCGCGAGATGTGGGCCGCCAGCTTCTGTATTCCTACAAGTTGAATCCACACACCGTGTTCTTTCTAGGCTACTCGGACCGCTACATTGACGACGACAATCTGGATGGCCTTACCGTTTCTGATCGAACCTGGTTCATGAAGATCGGCTACGCCTGGACACCGTAGCTTGCCTGCTGTGGTACGCGCATGACAAAAAGGCTATTGTAATGATTAGTCGGTTTTATTAATTTCAGTCGTACGTGTATGTTGGTTCATGAGAACCGTAAAAACAACAACTTAGCGTATTCCTGCCAGGGGGACAGCACAGTGACAGACCATGTAGCGCAGTCGCAACATTCCTCGGATTCTGAGGCGAACCAGATCACTTTCAGAAGAACGGCTTTGGCCCGGTCGATTTCGGCTGCCGTGCTTGCATCGGTAGCCGGCACAGCGGCGGCACAACAGATTGAAGAAATCACCGTTACGGCGACCAAGCGCGCCGAGTCCATTCAGGACGTGCCTTTGGCCATCACCGCGTTTACGGGCGATTTTGTAAAAGACGTCAATCTCGATGACGTCAAGGATCTTGTCACGTTCACACCGGGCGTCACCGGTAACAGCCACGATTCATTCATTGACGCAATCAGTATTCGCGGCGTGCGAACACAGGATTTCGGTATTGGCGGCGACCCGTCGGCGGCCTTCTTCAAGAACAATCTTTATGAGGGTCGGAATGGCGCTGTCATTTCAAGCCTCTATGACATGGAACGTGCCGAGGTTTTGCGTGGACCACAGGGCTTCCTGTTCGGTCGAAATGCAGCCGGAGGCGCCTTCAGCGTTCATACCAAGCGGCCCAATCTTGACGGAAGTACCGACGGCTACGTCGAATTGGATGCAGGAGAACGCGGTCACTTTACGCTTGAAGGCGGGTTTACAGCGGCCCTGAGCGACACATTTGCGGTTCGACTCGCAGGGTATCACTCACAGGAAGACGGCTACGTGCGTAATGCGTTCAACCCGAGTCGCGACCTGATCGGCCACGACAAGAGCGCATTCCGCTTGTCAGGTCTGTATGCGACGGATCGCATGCAGGTGTTCTTCTCGGCGGATTATGAAGACCAGGAGCGCGATGGCAGCGTTTATCGTCCCTCGGAAGTATCGCCGTTCTGGGATTACTGGCAGGATTTGATAGGCACGGTCGAATTGCCGGCGAATCCGCGCGATGCGAATCTCGACCTTGTCGCGGGCAACAACGACGATGCGAAAAGCACCAACCTGGGCCTGCACGTCGATTATGACTTCGACAAGATGTCACTCAGCTGGTCCGCGGGTTTCAAGGACCACGACTACCTCTATAACGAGGACTACGATGGGACGCCGATCAACGCCGAAACCTATCGCCAGGACCAAAAGGGCGATTACCTGCAGACGGAAATTCGCTTAACCTCGAACACCGACGGCCCGCTGAGCTGGTATGCCGGTGTCTCGTATTACAAAGAAGACATAGACGTTAACTTCCTGAGCACAACCGACGAGGAAGTCGTCTGCGCGTACTACGGTTATTACTACGGTGTCGATAACTGCGCGGATTACTTCGACTACTGGCAGGCATACTTCGACGCTGCTTACTATCCGGGCTATATCACCGTGGGATCGTTCGTACCAAGCTCCAACGGTCGCTTCGACGAGCGTAACATCGTAAACGGCCGTTACAACGGCTGGGCCGCGTACGTCGATCTTTCCTACCAGATGAACGAGCAATGGGACGTCTCCCTCGGGCTTCGTTACAACTACGATGAAAAGAAGTTCACGACAGAAGCGCCACGTCCCGCCAGCATGCTGCAGAACTACTTCCTGCTCGGCTACATGACGGAGCCGCTGACCGACAAGAATGACTGGAGCGAGCTGACCCCGCGCTTGATCGTGCGCTATATCCCCAATTCTGATACGACCTTGTTTGCAAGCTATACCGAGGGCTACAAATCAGGTGGCTTCGGCACATTTTCTCTCAATCCGCCGATCTTCCAGTGGTTTGGCGACGGTCCCGATGAGCTCTTGACCATGGCGGACGGGTTCCGGCCCGCACAGTTCCGTCCCGAGGAAGTGAAGTCCTACGAGGTCGGTTACAAAGGGCTGCTGGCTGATGGCACAGCTCAGCTCGACGTAACGGCGTTTGTCTATGAGTACAACGACCTCCAGGTGAACTTTTTCGACCAGGGCGCACGCGTCGGCAATGCGGGCAGCGTGGATGGCCTGGGCCTCGAGGCAACGCTGCAGTGGGCGATCAACGAGAATTTTAACCTGGTTGCGTCCGCGGGGTACCTCGATACCGAGGCGACCGGCCTGCAGTTCCTGTGCGGCGGTGATCCGGACGCCGACGGTTTCCTTGACGGCAATCCGGATGGCTGCGAAGGATCGAAACTATTCTGGGCGCCCGATATATCAGGCTCGATGCTGCTAAAAGGCAACTTCCCGACCGCGAACGGGGCAATCGTCGGC
The DNA here is from genome assembly GCA_013001045.1 of Woeseiaceae bacterium. Classification (GTDB taxonomy): domain Bacteria; phylum Pseudomonadota; class Gammaproteobacteria; order Steroidobacterales; family Woeseiaceae; genus UBA1847. Next base: position 18,543 of record JABDNG010000033.1, read on the forward strand.
AATATCGAGATGTTCTTCGAAACCGAGCGTGGGCGTGGTTACGAGGATATCGTCGATTCGGACATCGATGCGTACCAGGAATGGGCCTTGCGACTGGGGTATGAATCCGACAACAACTGGAACCTCACCGCCTACGTCGAGAACCTGACCGATGAACTGACCTGGGACGGTGCGGCCAACAACGGCGGCATTATTCCGCCATTCTATTTCGGTCCCAGCCGTCCGCGGACGGCGGGCTTGAGGTTCGGGTACTACTTCGAGTAACGCGGACCGAAAACCGAAGGGCGAAATCCAGCGTTTCGTGGAGCGCGGCTTCAGAGCGCTGCAGGCTGGTGACCGCAGTCAGGCCGCCGAGGTCTGCCAGCAGGCCCTGCTGCAGAACCCGAACATGGCGCGCGCGCATTACCTGGCCGCGCTAATCGCGCTGGATGCAGGCGAGCATGCACTGGCACAAAAAGCGCTGACGACGACCGTCGAACTCAATGACGGACATGCGCCCGCCTGGGCGCAACTGGCGCGCTCGTTCGTAGCGACCGGCGAGTTCGTCAAGGCCGAAGGCTGCCTCGAGAATGCGGTCAATTCACAAAAGGGAAACCCGGCCGTTCACGATTTGATCGGCACGGCGTTTCGTCTCGCGGGTAATCTCGAGGCCGCCCGCCATTGGCACGAAAAAGCCGTAGCGGGCGCGCCCGAGCATGTGCCGTTTCTCATTAACCTCGCCAACGTGCACCTGTATTTCGGCGCTAAGGATGACGCTGACGCGTTGCTGAGTCGATGTGTCGAGTTCGAACCGGAAAACGCCCAGGTTCACTGGCTGTTGTCGCGCACTTCCAAAGCCATGAACGTCTGGCACATCGAGGCGATGCAGGATCTCATCGCGACACAGTCGGAACCACGATCGATTGCGTACCTGAACTTTGCGATCGGCAAAGAGGCGGAAGACCTCGAAGACTGGCGACTCGCCATCGATGCGTTCGATGCAGGCGCTCAAGCCCGCCGAGACACCGTGGTCTACGACGAACAGGATGATGCCGCGGTCTTTGCAGCGGCCGAAGCGCTATTCACGACGGACTGGCTGGCTGGTAAGGAACCCGGCTTGAGCGACGCCGCGCCAATTTTTATCGTCGGTGAACCACGCTCCGGCACGACGTTGCTCGACCGCATGGTGGCCGCCCACACGAAAGTGAATTCTGCAGGCGAACTTCGGCATCTTGGTTTCTCGATTCGACGCATAACAGGTCTTAACGAAGCGCGGCAATTCACACCAGAATTGCTTCACGCGGCGGCGAAGGCCGACATGTTCGACATCGGCACGGCCTACTTTGAAAGTACGGCGAGTCTCCGCGGAGACGCGGCGCACCTGATCGATAAACTGCCCGTCAACTACCTTTTAATTCCTGTGATTCTCGCCGCGTTGCCAAAAGCAAGGATTTTGCATCTGCGTCGTGACCCGATGGATGCTTGCTTCGCGATATACAAGCAGTTGTTCGCCGATGCCTATTTATACTCTTACGATCAGGAAGAACTGGCACGCCATTATGTGCGTTATGCGAAGCTCATGGATGTCTGGCATACGCGTTTCCCGGGGCGTATCCATGACGTGCACTACGAAGACCTCGTCACAAAAACCGGAGAGACGTTACGCGCGGTGCTCGAGCATGTCGGGCTATCGTGGCAGGATCAGTGCCTGGATTTCGAGACGTCGGATACGCCCGTGATGACGGCAAGCGCCGCCCAGGTTCGCGAAAAACCCAACACGCGCTCGATCGGTCGATGGAAGAAATACGAAGACCGGCTGCAAGCGATGAAAAGAATTCTCGGCGATCTTGCTCAACGCTCGTAAAAATCCGGGAGCGGCACCTTGATAGAGACGATCTCGGGCGCGTCCAAAATGTCGTCTGTCCACGCAAGGATCAGGTTATCGTCGCTACGGATCATCTGCGGGTAAATGCGCGAGAGATCACTACGACCGACCGTCTTTACCGGGCTCAGCAATCCGCCGGTGGTCACGCCACGGATGTTTATGGCGTTGGTGCCGCGATTGTCCGACTGAACCCAGCTTACAACGGCCGACGTGCGATCGAGGACTGCAACTCCTACGTGGCCCGATGACCCTTTTGTCGCGATTTCAACCGGCTCTTTGAAAGATCGCCCGCCATCGGTCGACAGGGTGGCGCGAACAACAGGCTCGTTGTCTGGTGCCGAGAACCACGCGACAGCCACGAGGTTGCCTTGAGCGTCGATAGCGGGGCCGTTCACAGGGCAGCCTGCGATCTCCCAACCATCATCGGCGATCGCCGCACCAGGCTCCCATTGGCCGTCAACAAGCCGGGTGACGAAAATATCACGGATCTCATCCACTGTTCGGTTTCTGTACACCGCAATCGGCCCGTTCTCCGCTACAGCGACGTCCGTCTGGCAGCAGTCGCAGACGATGTCATCGACCAGTTGTTCGTTGCTCAGTGTGCCTTGCGGTCCGACCAGAGCGGAGCGCAGGGTCATGCTGGTTTGCCGAGGGTCGGCCGTGACTTCGTTAACGGTCTTGCGACCGTCAAGCCACAGGAGCGCCGCAGAGTCGCCCTGAGCGTGAATAGACACGAAGCCATGCTCGGTCGGCGTGCCGTCCGTGTGTGGCCGCACAGCATCGCTCCAGCTTTGTCCCGCGTCCGCAGACTGCGCGAGCAAAACGTCATAGGCGTAGGTCGTCTCGGCACTCTTGCTCAGCCAGTGGGCGACCCAATTCGCGCCGTTGAGCGGTACGACAGACGGCAGGTCCGCCCAGTTGACAAACATGCGCTCGTCGGTGACGACGTCGACCGCCTGTCGCCATTTGCCCAGCGACAAGGTCGAGAATTTCAGGGTTGCACCCGTCTCCGCGGGCTGCATCCAACTGAGAACGATGCTGCCGTCGGAGCCGGCCGCAAACCGTGGGCTGACCGCGTTGGTGCCCGAGGGTAGAGGTATTGGCACGGGCTCGCCAAACGTTGGCACTTCCGCTTCGGTACAGCCGGCGACAATAGCGACAGAGAGCAGGGCAGCGATCGCAGAAATTCGGTTCATGTCGACCATTATGCGACGCCTGCGTGGCAATTTCCCAGAATCTGCAACCCCAAATTGATTCTCGGTCTGAGCGATGTATACTCCGACGCCTGCTCATCGGAGCGGTGCCTGCCGCCGATTCGTAGGGCTGTCGAGGCTAGGTGGCAGAGTGGTTATGCAGCGGACTGCAACTCCGTGTACGCCGGTTCGATTCCGACCCTAGCCTCCATCTTCTTAAAGCCATGCCCGGGTGGCGGAATTGGTAGACGCTGCGGACTTAAAATCCGCTG
>JABDNG010000036.1 GCA_013001045.1 Woeseiaceae bacterium
GGAAGAGGCCTCGGCCGCATTGCAACGCGGCACGCGCAAGACTCTTATCGAAGTGCTGGAGTCGCTTTTGCGGCTGCTTCATCCCCTCATTCCTTTTGTTACGGAGGAAATCTGGCAGGAAGTTGCAGTTCGCGCCGGCATCGAAGGAGATACCATCATGTTACGGCCCTATCCAGACGCATCGGCCGTGAGTGCCGACGCCGAGGCGGTCGACGATATCGAATGGGTCAAGCAATTCATCTTGGGTATACGGCAGATTCGCGGAGAAATGGATATATCACCGGGCAAGTTTCTGCCCGTACTCTTGCAACACGCGAATGACGTGGACAAGAGACGTGTCGACGCACACGCGTTGTTACTGCAAAGAGTAGGCCGCGTCGAATCCGTAACGATTCTCGCTGCCGGGGAACAACCGCCGGCAGCAGCGACTGCCCTGCTCGGCGACATGCGGTTACTCGTGCCTATGAAGGGCCTCATCGATGTCGACGCCGAACGAACTCGTCTCGAGAAGCGCATGGACAAGGTCCGCGCGGACCTTGCGCGCACGTCCGCCAAACTTGGCAATGAAAAATTTGTGAACAATGCACCATCCGATGTTGTCGCACTGGAAAGGGAACGAGCGGCAGAATTTGAGAAAACGATCGTTCAGCTGACTGAACAGCTCGACAAGCTTCTCGAGCTCGCATGAAGCCAGTCGTTTTGAGCACTGCATCACACTCTGGTCGGCGGGCCAGTGCAAAACACCGGCGCTTGAGTGAACATGTTCTGATCAGGGCTTTGTCACAGGATTTCGAGGACCAAGAGGATGCAACAGGGTAATACTCTCGAACATTTGCACGCGAGCGAAAGCGCACAGCGCGCCGTCATGGAGCGCGCGCGCAAGGCGCTCGGCGGAATCATTCTTGGCAAGAACGACCAAATTACTTTGGCACTGGCCTGCCTGCTCGCTCGTGGTCACCTGCTAATCGAAGACCTTCCCGGGCTCGGCAAGACAATGCTCGCACAGTCCCTCGCACGCGTACTCGGCTTGAGTTTTCGGCGCATTCAATTCACGAGTGACCTGTTGCCGGCCGACATCATCGGCGTATCCGTATTCCGCCAGGACCGCGGCGAATTCGAGTTTCAGCCGGGACCCGTGTTTTCGCAACTCATCCTGGCAGACGAGGTAAACCGTGCAACGCCCAAGGCGCAGAGTGCGTTACTCGAAGCCATGGAAGAACACCAGGTATCCGTCGATGGCACGACGCGTGAATTGCCAGAGCCATTCTTTGTCGTAGCAACGCAAAATCCGGGCGATCAAATCGGTACTTTTCCGCTGCCCGAGTCGCAGCTCGATCGATTCCTGATGCGCGTCGAACTCGGCTATCCGAATGAAGCAAGCGAACGTGAGTTGCTTGCCGGCGAGGATCGCCGGGAATTGCTCAAAGACATCGAGGCCGTCGCGAATCCCGACATGCTGAATGCATTACAGGAGTCAGCAAGCGCCGTACATGTGACCGACGCGCTTTTCGATTACATCCAGGCACTCGTGCGCCATACGCGGGAGTCGGCCGACATCGAAATCGGCCTGTCGCCGCGCGGCGCCCAGGCGCTTGTAGCGGCCGCCAAAGCGCTGGCGTTCATCGAGAACCATTCCGGTGCGTATCCGGACGATGTTCAGGCCGTATTTGCGGCGATAGCCGGCCATCGGCTCAAACCAGCCAGTGGAACACGATTCCGCACTCCGACTGAACTCTGCCAGCATGTCCTCGATTCCGTGGCCATTCCCTAGCGCGGGGACAATTCTCGGCTCCTTGAGAGCGGGCACCGCGGCACGCATCGGACGCTGGGCCCGAGACCGCCAGGGCACCGATCCGGCCACCACCAAACTGCGCCCCGGTCGCGTCTATATCCTGCCTACCGGCGTCGGTATCGTCTTCGCGATCATGGCCTTTGCAATGTTGTTGGGCTCGATGAATTACAACAACAACCTCTCGTTTGTCCTGACCTTCATCCTGATCGGCGTAGGCTTCGTATCGATGCACCAGTGCCAGCGTAATCTCGTCGGCCTGGAATTGACCTTCGCAGGCATCGAGCCCGTATTTGCCGGCCAGACGATGCGCTTTGGCATTGCGGTCACGAATCACTCACGTAATACACGTCACGGCATACGCCTCTACCGTGAGGGTATCGAGAGCGACGTGCAGGACCTTCAGCCCGGGGAAAGCAAGGTATTCGTATTGCCGGTTTCGACCGAGCACCGTGGTTGGATTTCGCTCGACCGCTTCGGCATTCGCACGCTCTTCCCGTTTGAATTATTCCGCTCCTGGGCATGGCTGCACATGGATATCAATGCCCTGGTCTATCCGCGTCCCGCCACGGACCCGCCCTTGCCGCCGCCGACGACGCTCGCACATGGTCATCGACAACACGATGCGCGTGGCGAAGAGGATTTTGCCGGCTTGCGGAAATATCAGGAAGGCGATTCGCCGCGGCATGTCGCGTGGAAAGCCTATGCGCGCAGTGGACAACTCTTGTCGAAGCAGTTCGCGGGTTCCGATACCAGCAGCCAATGGTTCGATCTTAATGCTGTCCCCGTCGACGATACCGAGCAGCGGCTGTCGATTCTGACTCGCTGGATTATCGATGCCGATCGCAGGCTCGAAGACTACGGCTTGCGCCTTCCGGGCGCGGAATTTCCGCCCGCACATGGCGAAGCGCAGCGCCGGGCGTGCCTGGAGCAACTCGCAGTATTCGAAAAGGCCGCAAAATGAAGATGCGGCCACGCGGCACCGATGGGTCATTGCTTTCGAGCCTGCCGTGGACCATGGCGGCACTGACCTTCTCTGTTGCGCCGCACCTGCCCTACTTGCCGATCTGGATCATCGCCGCTTTCTTCGGCTGTGCTGCATGGCGCTACGTGATCGAGAAGCAGCGGCGCATGCTGCCCTCGAGTTGGTTCCGAGCACTGCTGGCGCTGCTTTGTTTTCTCGGCGTCTTCGCGACCTATTCCGCCATCAGCGGCGTTGGCCCCGGTTCGGCACTGCTTGCCATCATGGCATCGTTAAAACTCCTTGAAACGCGCAAACGACGTGACCAGTTCGTGCTGCTGTTCATTTCCGTTTTCCTCGTGATGTCTTCGCTGCTACGCGAGCAGTACCTCTGGTCATTGCCTTACATGATCGTCAGCGTCATTGTGATCATGACCGCGTGGCTGCGTATGTCGGCCGTTTCGCGTGAAACGGCGAAGCAGAGTTTCGCGACGGGCGGGCGCCTGCTGCTTTATGCCGCACCGATCGCGATTGCGATGTGGATATTCTTCCCGCGTCTGGCAACGCCCTTCTGGGCCGTGCCGATTGATACTGGTCGGGCGAGTTCCGGCTTGAGCGATACGATGAGCCCGGGCGACATCAGTTCTTTATCGCTCTCCAATGAGGTGGCATTCCGGGTAACTTTTGACGGCGATGTTCCGGAGCCGCGGGACCGCTACTGGCGTGGCCTGGTCCTCAGCCGCTTCAATGGCCGCACCTGGACCGGCCTCGAACCGAGTATGAGCGCCGCGGCGCGGCAGCAGATTGCCGTCTTCGGTGACCCCGTGGCCTACGAAATCACCCTTGAACCGACACGTCAGCAGTGGGTATTCGCGCTCGACATGCCGATGTCATGGTCATTGCCCGAGACGTTCATGGGTCCGCAACAACAGTTGGCGCGATCGCTGCCGATCGACCAGCGCGTCGCCTATGAAGCGATTTCCTATCCCGAGTATCGAGTCGAGGCAGACAGCTCCAGCCTGTATCGACGGTGGTACTCGAGGCTCCCGGAAAACAGCAATCAGCGAACCGTAGAACTCGCCCGGCAGATGCGGGACACGGCAGGAAGCGATCGGGCGTTTATCGATGCAGTCCTTCAGAAATTCCATAATGAAGAGTTCTTCTACACGCTGGAACCGCCGCCACTCGGCAATAACCCGGTCGATCGCTTCCTGTTCGAGACGCGACGCGGTTTTTGTGAACACTATGCGTCGGCATTTTCGGTATTGATGCGCAGTGCCGGCATCCCGAGTCGAATTGTCCTCGGCTACCATGGCGGAGAAATCAACCCGATGGGCGGACATTTGATCGTCCGGCAATCCGACGCTCATGCCTGGACCGAGGTCTGGCTCGAGGACCTTGGCTGGTATCGCGTCGATCCCACCGCCGCCGTCGCGCCCGACCGTATCGATTATGGCGCGAGCGACGCGGCGTTCGAAGGGCTGGGTGAAGCGTGGGGCCTGTCCGCACCGTCACAACTCCTCCACAGACTGTCGTTGACCCTCGATGCCCTAAACGTCAAGTGGAACGACTGGATCTTGGGCTACGGACCCGATACGCAGAACCGCTTCATGGAATGGCTGGGCATGGATAATCCGGACCAGCGCAAGATGCTGTTTACGATGATTGGCCTGGTGTTCGGCATGATTGCGCTCATCAGCTTGTTGCTCGCCCTGCGCTACCGGGCGCCGGCGAAAGACCCGGCCGCCCGGCTTTACCAACGTTTCATAAAGAAGACCGGACTCGTACCGGGTATCGGCGAAACGGCGCAACAATTTGCACATCGAGCATCTTCGAGCGATGCGCTGCCGCCGGCCGATATCGAATCGGTCACGACGGCCTATCTTGACGCTCGCTACGGCCCCGCAGACACGTCGTCCTTCGCGCGTCTAAAACGCGCGGTGGCCGCTATTGGCTAGCCGCATCGACAGGCTTGGTCCTCACCAGCGACAACAGCAACGCACCGGCCAGGAAAAGCGGCATTAACGTCAGCAAGACCCACTTTGGATCGTCCGAGAGCATCGCGGCGACAGCGACCATCGCGGGCCCGAGTACGTGGGCGAATTTGGTGACCATGTTGTAAAAACCGAAGAACTCACCGGGTTGCTCCGGCGGAATCAGCGACGCGTACAGCGAACGGCTTAAGCCCTGCACACCGCCCTGAACCGTGCCGATTACGACCGCCATGACATAGAACTGTCGGACGTCGCGCATGAAGATCGCCCATGCGGACATACCGATATAGACGAATAACGCGAAATAGATTCCTGATTTCGGTCCGAAGCGATGCGCGACGAAGCCGTACAGCAGCGTCGCGGGGAATCCGATGAAATTCGTGATGAGCAAAGCCATCACCAGATCCTTGTCGTCGAAGCCCAGGCGCTGGCCGTAATTGACCGCCATGAAAATCACGGTGAACACGCCGCCGATGTATAACCAGTAGCCGGCCAGGAACACGACCACATTGCGGTACTGACCGACCTTACGCATGGTGGCCCGCAACTCGGCATACGCAGCACGAATCGCACCGCTGCTCACTTCAATGGGGCTGTGACGTTCGGGCACGAAATACAGCAACGGAATCAGAAAAATAATCCACCAGGCACCCACCGAGATGAACGCGAAGCTGAATACTTCCGCAGTACCTGCAAACCCAAATGTCTCGGGCGCCGACAACATCCAGAGATGCAGCGCAAGTAACGCGGCGCCACCGAGGTAGCCGAGCGAAAAGCCCAGCGAGGAAACAAAACTGTAATAGCGCGGCTCGCACACATCGATAAGCAGCGAATCGTAGAACACCGTCGAGCTGTAGTAACCGATCGACGCAACGAGATAGACACCCAGCGCGAGTGGCCATTCGCCCTTGCCGACCAGGCCCAGCGCGGCCGTCATTATCGCGCCGATCAGCGCGAGCACAAAAAGGAATCGTTTTCGATAGCCGCCGGCGTCCGCGATGGTGCCGAACAGTGGCGCAGTAATGCAAACGATGGCACTCGCGGCGAAGGTAATCCAGCCCAGTCGGGCCGTCACCACGGCGCCTTCATCGCCGGCGCTCCAGAAATTGCCAAGAACAAGGGGAAACAGGACCGCCAGAACGCTTAGCGCAAACGCCGAATTCGCCCAGTCATAAAGCGCCCAGCCAATTACCTTGCTGTTGAGAATCGGGATATTGGACAAACGCCTGCCTCCGGGCTGGGGTCGAGCGATTAGTGTTCTCGCGTTTTGCGGAACGCAATTTCCGGCCAGCGCTCCTCGGTCAGGCTCAAGTTGACTCTCGTAGGCGCAATGTAGACCAGGCTGTTGCCGTGATCCAACGCAAGATTATCGTGCGCCTTGCGCTCGAAGTCCGCAAGCATTTTGGCGTCATCGCATTCGACCCAGCGTGCGGTTGCCACATTTATAGCTTCGAACTGACATTCGACGTTGTACTCGTCGCGCAAACGATGCGCCACCACGTCAAACTGCAGCGGACCGACTGCACCCAGGATCAAGTCATTGCTGCGCATGGGCTTGAACAATTGTGTCGCGCCCTCCTCACACAATTGCGCAAGGCCTTTCTGCAGCGCTTTGAGACGCAACGGATCTTTGAGCACGGCGCGTCGAAAGATCTCCGGCGCGAAATTCGGAATGCCCGTGAATCGAATCATTTCGCCTTCCGAAAAACTGTCACCAATATTGATCGTGCCGTGGTTGTGAATACCGATGATGTCTCCGGCATACGCGGTCTCGGCATGCTGCCGGTCCGCCGCCATGAAAGTGATTGCATCCGGAATCTTTACTTCCTTGCCCGAGCGAACATGCAGCGCTCGAATCCCCTTGCGATATTCGCCCGAACAGATTCGCATGAAGGCGATACGATCGCGATGGCCCGGATCCATGTTTGCCTGAATCTTGAAAACGAAGCCCGTCAGTTTTTCCTCAGTCGGACCCACATCACGCTGCTCGCTCTCTCGAACAAGCGGACCGGGTGCGTGCGTAACGAATTCGTCCAGCAACTCCTTGACGCCGAAATTGGCGATGGCCGAACCGAAAAAGACAGGTGTCTGCTTGGCCGCCAGGTAGTCCTGCACGGAAAATTCCGGGCAGGCACCTTTGACGAGTTCGACTTCCTCCCGGAAATCGTCGGCGATATCGCCCAGAACCTCCGTCGCCTCATGCGACTGCAATCCATCGACCCTGCGTATCTCGCCCGCTTTTTCGCGGCCCACCCGGTCGTAAAGGTAGATTCGGTCTTGCAGCAAGTGATAGACACCTTTCAGTGAACGCCCCATGCCGATCGGCCACGTAATCGGCGCGCACTCAATCTCGAGCACGGACTCAATTTCATCCAGCAACTCAATGGGCTCCCGGCCATCTCGGTCGAGCTTGTTGATGAATGTCATGATCGGTGTATCGCGCAGCCGGCAGACTTCCATCAGCTTGATCGTGCGCTTCTCGACGCCTTTTGCACAGTCGATAACCATGAGGGCGGAATCGACCGCGGTCAGGGTACGATAGGTGTCTTCGGAGAAGTCTTCGTGCCCCGGCGTGTCGAGCAGATTGACGACATAGTCTTTGTACGGAAACTGCATCACCGAGGACGTCACCGAGATGCCGCGCTGTTGCTCCAGCGCCATCCAGTCCGACGTAGCGTGACGACTCGCCTTGCGGCCCTTTACGGTACCGGCAAGCTGGATGGCACCGCCATACAGCAAGAGCTTTTCCGTCAGCGTCGTCTTACCGGCATCCGGGTGCGAAATAATTGCGAAGGTGCGCCGCTTGCGAACCTGTTGTTCGATTTTGGACATAGCGTCGGGATCAGTCGTCGATGACGAGCTTCTTGGCCAGCACAGCCGCATCCTCGCGGCCCTCGTGAGACTGATAGTAGGCAGGACGTTTGGCCACCTGGTAAAAGCCCTTCTTGCGATACAGGGCCAGCGCCATCGTGTTGGACGGCCGAACCTCGAGCAGGATCTCGCGAACAGATGCCAATCGGGACCGGGCCAGCATGTCATCCAGCAGGCGCTCGCCGTATCCCATTGAACGAAATTCGGGCTCGATGCAGAGATTCAATATGTGCGCCTCACCGGCCGCGATCGAGAGTATGCCGTAACCCGCAACGCGGTTATCTCGCATGAGGACGATGCTCTGGTAGCCGGCGAGCAAGCAGTCGCGAAACACGCCATGACTCCAGGGGAACTCATAGCTGCGGCGTTCTATATCCGACACCATCGCGAGATCGTCATGCTGCATGTCACGTATTGCGACCGGCGGTGTTGGCCTGGGTGAGATCAAGCGACGTACTCCGCCGCAAGCCGCGTGGCAAGGCACAGGTCGCTCCATGACTTGCTCTTCTGCGACGGACTCCTTAACAGGTAGGCAGGGTGATAGGTGACGACCAGCGGTATGCCGTTGAGTTCGTATTGCCGTCCGCGCATACGGCCCACGGGATCGTCGCACCCCAGCAGATTTTGCGCGGCAATCCTGCCAACCGCCAATATGATCTTTGGTTGCACGAGTTCGATCTGGCGGTCGAGGTATTGGCGGCAAGAAGCGGCCTCGCTCGCTTTGGGATCGCGATTGTTGGGCGGCCGACACTTGAGGATATTGGCGATGAAAACACCGTCCCGACTCTGCCCGATGGCTCGCAGCATTTCATCGAGGAGCTTGCCGGCTCGTCCGACGAACGGTTCGCCGCGCCGATCTTCTTCCGCGCCCGGCGCCTCGCCGACGATCATCCAGTCCGCATCCGGGTTACCGACGCCGAATACAGTATTCGTCCGGCTTTGTGCCAATTCGCAACGCGTGCAGTGAGTAACGCAGTCGCGCAATGCCTCCCAGCCCATGCCACCGGCCGAGCCAGATTCTTCATGAACCTCAGGATCTTGTTCGTCCCTGGGCAACCAGACATCAATGCCCATCGCCCGCAGGTACGCGCGTCGTTGATGTTCAGGATGGATCATGGGCAAAACCGGTCTTGAGGTGCTTGGGCTCGATGCAGGCCGTAGTTTGCCACGGCGAAACCTTCTTTACACGGCACAAGCCGTATTAGTGGTGCGGAACAGTGCCGATCAGGTCGCTGGCAGCCAGTACTCGCTGACCCGGTTCGACCAGCACCTTGCCGTCGATCGGCATATAGACCTCGGCAAATTGCACAAGGCGCAGGTAAGCGCAACGATGGCCTTGTCCCAGTCGTTCGCCAAAACGGATAAACGACCGTGGAGCGAGGCCAAATCGGTAGCCCGTGAATTGCAGCACGACGCTATCGCCTTCATCCGTCTGTACCCAAAGCGCATTGGCCGGACAATCCGGACCGACGCCCTCGGTACTCGACTTCAGGTCCATGACTTTGCCTTCAACCGGACTTCGCGCCGTATAGGTGCCGAGGCTGCTGACACGAATCCGGATCATATAAGCATCGCCCTGCACCACGCACCTGTCCGTCGTTTCCACCGCCACAACCACGCCATCGGCCGGGCTTACGACACCCAGCGCGACCGGCGGCGCGAGCCGTATCGGGTCGCGAAACAACAGGAACATGAAGACAAGCAGGACCGCGGGGACTAAGGCCAACCAGGGATCGTAGTAGCGGATGAGCAAGACGCAGGCAGCCGCCACAAGCACCATGGGAAGAATACCCTCCTGGGCTACGAAAGGATTGCGTTGGCCGTGCACCGCAGATTGTCTCCCCGACAAAATGATCACGGACCATCCCCTGCTTTTGCCACAGAGTCAACCGGGCCGTGACAGATGCGTCACATAAACAAGCAGAAACAGTTAGAATGCGCGGCTCACAGACTCAAGGTTTTACCCGCAATGCGTTTTTCCGAATTCGGGCTGACTACGCTCAAGGAAGTTCCTGCCGAGGCAGAAATCGTCAGCCACCAGCTCATGCTGCGCGCCGGCCTCGTCCGGCGCCTCGCCTCCGGCCTGTTTACGTGGATGCCAATTGGCCTGCGCATCCTGCGCAAGGTCGAAACGGTTGTACGCGAAGAGATGGACCGGGCCGGCGCGCTGGAATTGCTGATGCCGGCGGTGCAACCCGCCGAACTGTGGGAAGAATCCGGACGCTGGGACCAGTACGGACCATTGTTGCTCCGCATGCAGGATCGCCATGATCGAAATTTCTGTTTTGGCCCGACGCATGAAGAAGTCATTACGGATATTGCCCGCAGGGAACTGCGCAGTTACAAACAACTGCCCGTCAACTTCTACCAGGTCCAGACCAAGTTTCGCGACGAAATCCGGCCGCGATTCGGGGTCATGCGGGCACGTGAATTCATCATGAAGGATGCCTACTCGTTCGATATCGACCAAGCCGGACTGCAGGCGTCGTACGAGAAGATGCACGCCGCCTACAGCGCGATATTCACGCGCCTCGGCTTGAAATTCAGGGTCGTCGACGCGGACAGTGGCGAAATCGGCGGCAGCCGCTCGCAGGAATTTCATGTGCTGGCCGATTCGGGCGAGGACGCGATCGCGTATTGCGATGCCGATCGCTATGCCAGCAATGTCGAGACCGCCGCGACGTTCCCGGCGTCGGCGCCACGCCCGGCCGCCGCGCAATCACTTGAGAAGATCGCGACACCCGGCGTACGTACGATCGAGGATCTGTGCCGCTTGCTCGACATCCTGCCATCGCAGACGATAAAGACGCTCATCGTTGACGGCAGCGACGGTCCGGTTGCGCTGGTACTGCGTGGCGACCACGAACTCAATGCCGTAAAAACGCAGAAGTTGGACGGTATCGCATCACCGCTGACGATGGCGGATACCGCGACGATCGTGAAAGCGACGGGTAGCGAACCGGGCTCACTCGGGCCTGTCGGACTGGACATGCCCGTGTACTTCGATCACGCCGTTGCCAGGCTGGCCGATTTCAGCTGCGGTGCGAACGAGGTCGGGCACCATTACACGGGCGTGAACTTCGGCCGCGACCTGCCCGAACCGCAGACTGTGGATATTCGCAATGTCGTCGTCGGCGACCCTACCCCGGGCGGCAAGGGCACGCTAAGCATAACGCGAGGCATCGAAGTCGGGCATATCTTCCAACTGGGGGACAAGTACAGTACGGCGATGGGCGCAACGGTGCAGGATCCGAAAGGCAAGAACCAGGTGATGTCGATGGGCTGCTACGGTATCGGCATAACGCGCATCGTCGGCGCCGCCATCGAACAGAATCATGACGAAAACGGCATCATCTGGCCCGGGCCGCTGGCACCGTTCGATGTCGTGCTGGTACCGATCAACCTGCAGCGTTCCGATGTGGTGCGCGAGGCGGCTGAAGCGCTGTACGAAGAACTCACCGCGAGCGGCCTGGACGTATTGTTCGACGACCGCGACGCCCGGCCCGGCGTCAAGTTCGCGGACGCCGAGCTTATAGGCATACCGCACCGGCTGGTCATCAGCGAACGTAACCTCGCCGCCGGCGAACTGGAATATCGCCACCGCAGCGAGTCCGAGTCGCGCAACCTAAAACGTGAGGAAGCTCTCAAATTGCTGGAGAATTCATCTGTAAGCTAGTGATTTTAATATATTATAATCACTGTATTATACTCACCCCATGAGCTTCCTACGCCACATTGCAACGCTTGCACTGCTCGCCGCCCTGCTGTCCAGCGCCGGTGTCGCGGCCGAGCAAAGGCCGGATCCCGAGTTGCGCGAAGTCCTCCGCGTTGCCGCGAGCGAGTCCGCGAGCTTCGCTGATCGCTTTCACGCCGAGGTCTGGTTGACCGACATGTCGCGACGCCTCGCCCGCCAGGTGAAGAACCCGGAAGAACGCATCGAGCTCCTGACCCTGGTGCACCTGGAAGCCGCCCGCGTTGAGCTGCCGCCGGAACTCATTCTCGCCGTAATCGAGGTCGAGAGTAACTTTGACCGTTATGCCGTCTCCGTTGCCGGCGCGTTGGGGCTCATGCAGATCATGCCGTTTTGGCTCAATGAAATCGGACGGCCGGACGACAACCTGCTGCACGTCGATACCAACCTTCGTTACGGCTGCACCATCCTGCGCTTCTATCTCGACAAGGAAAATGGCGACTTGCGTCGCGCATTGGGACGCTATAACGGCAGCTTGGGGAAGCGAAAATATCCGAACAAGGTCATCGATAAGCTCAGCAGGAAGTGGTTTCAGGCCTGAGCGCCTAGGCTATCGTAAAGCCCGACAACGCCCGGAAATCCGTTGCGGATTGCTCGACCCCCGACACCCGCGCCATAGGCGGGCCCTGTTGCAACCAGTCGGCTAGCGCGTCCAGCGCCGCTTTCGATCCACAAGCCAGGACCTCAACATCACCGCTGTCGAGATTGATCGCATGGCCTGTGATGCCGAGCCGCTCTGCTTCACGCCGCGTGCTGTCACGAAACCAGACGCCTTGCACACGCCCGCTGATACGGAACCGCCGAGCCTCTTGCGGTGCATCACTGGAAGAAGAACGTGCCGTTATTGCGAATCGTCCGGCGCTGGATCTGACGAAGATTCCAGCGCAGCTTCACTGGCTTTGAGCGCATCGAGCGCCTTCATTTTAGCCTGCTTCGCATCGTATCGGGCCTGCGTGTATTGACGCTCGTTCAGCTTCTTTTGAGCGCTTTCCAGATAGAGCTCGGCGGCTTTAAGGTGTATTGCCGCCCTTTGCGCGGCGCCGGCCTCTTTCGCCACGGCAATGGCCTGCCGGGCATCGCTCATCTCCTGGACGGGCGGTGCGGTTTCGCAGCCCGCAGCGAACGCGACCAGCGCGGCGGTCAGGAATACCTGGGCCAATGATCTAAATGCGGTTGTTTTCACGTCTTATTCTAGTTGTCGGAAACCGCTCAACGCTACCAACAGGCAGCACATGTCGTCAAGCGATTCGGCTCGCACTGACGCGCCCGTTTCAGCCTGCTAAAGTGCGTCTCCGGTTCGATAGTTAGCTTGGCGAGGGCCCAATGGCAGTAACGATCTATCACAATCCGCGTTGCTCTAAATCGCGAAAGACCCTGCAAATCATCCGCGATGCCGGTGTCGAACCGACCATCATCCTGTACCTGGAGGAAGCACCCGGGGCCGCCGAGATTCTGGACCTTGCGGCTAAGCTGGGCGTACCACTCAGCAACCTTTTGCGACGCGGCGAGAAAGTCGTCAAGGAAGCGAAAGACCTTCCGGCCCTGGATAACGACGTTGCGCTCGCGGCCTGGATGGAGGCGCATCCGATCACCCTGCAGCGACCCATCGTAGTCGACATGGCGAGTGGTAAAGCGGTTGTTGGACGGCCGCCAGAAAACGTCGCAGACTTGCTTTCCTGATGGCCGACATTCTTGTTCTCTACTATTCGCGCAACGGCGCTACTGAAGCGCTTGCGCGCGAGGTCTGTTACGGCGTCGACGCCGTCAACGGCATGGCAGCGCGTCTGCGCACGGTGCCGGCAGTGTCTGCGGTCACAGAATCCAGCGAAAGCGATGTGCCCGAATCCGGCCCGCCGTATGCGACGCCCGCAGACCTTGCGGAGTGTGTGGGACTAATCATGGGCAGCCCGACCAATTTCGGCAACATGTCGGCATCGCTGAAGCACTTCCTCGATAGCACCGTCTCCGAATGGTTTAAAGGTGCGGCTGTCGGCAAGCCGGCTGGCGTGTTTGCATCGACATCCTCATTGCACGGCGGTCAGGAGTCGACCTTGCTGTCGATGGCGCTGCCGCTCCTGCACCACGGCATGCTGATCGTCGGCCTGCCTTACACCGAAGAAGCCTTGTCCGCCACGACCACGGGCGGAACGCCCTACGGGGCAACGCACGTCACATGGAATCGAAAGCCCGTTTCTTTGTCCGACGACGAAGTAGAGCTGGCGCGAGCGCTCGGACAGCGCGTTGCTGAGATCGCCCGGCGGCTGGCCGACTAGTCGCGTCCTAGCTGCTTTCCGTTTGTTGCAAGACCCCGCGCACGAATGGAATGGTAACGCGCCGTTTCGCGCGCAGCGCCTCCAGATCCAGTTTATCCAGCAGTTCATAGAGGCTCGCCATGTCGCGGCGGCTGCGCTTCAACAGGTAACGTGCGCTGTCGTCCGGCAATTCAAGGCCACGGTGCCGAGCCCTCAGCTGCAATGCCGAAACGCGTTGCTCGTCGTCCAGCGCCCGAATATGAAACACGGGCAATTGCGACAGGCGGCTTGCAAGGTCCGGCAATTGGATCGGGCATTCACGAGGCGCCATGCTGGCCGCGACGATCATTTGCCCGCCCGCGTCAAATACCTGGTTAAAAAGATCGAACAACGCCGTCTCCCAGTCGGAATCCCCCGCCACTTTCTCGATATCATCGATGCACACCAGCTCGCGGCTCGCGAGCCCTTCGAGGCTTGTGGGGCCGCCCGCGGCGAAGACTGACAGCGGAACATACGCCGACCGATCGCCCGCACGATCGCAAATGGCCTGCAGCAAGTGTGTCTTTCCAGTGGCTGCGGCGCCCCAGATCCAACTACCGAAGCCACCGCTCTCAGACGAACCGTCAGCGAGCTCACAAAGCGTTGCAACCAGCGACTCGTTGCCGTGCGCGTGAAAGCTCGCAAACACTGCATGATCGGCAAGACGCAATGGCAGGACCAGCTGACTCATTCGTCCTCGAGTACCACGAGAGCGTCCGGATGTTCCTTGAGATAGCGATGAAAGGCGAAGCGAACAAGGACGGAGAGAACCGCTGCGGCGGGCAGCGCCAGCAGGATGCCGAAGAACCCAAACAGCTGGCCGCCGGCGGCGACCGCAAAAATAATGATTACCGGATGCAATCCGATTCGGTCGCCGACCAGCTTTGGGGTCAGGACCGAGCCTTCGATAAATTGCGCCAGCGAAAATGTGACGACAACACCAACCAGCTGCCAGAGCGGGTTTGGCTCCAGCGCGACCGTCAGCCCGGCTAGCGCGATGCCAAACACGAATCCGAGGTAGGGAACGAAGCTGACGAGACCCGAGACGACGCCGATGGCAATCGCGAATTTCAGCCCGACCAGGCCAAGTCCCACCGAGTAGATTGTCGCCAGCGCGGCCATGACCAGGAGCTGTCCACGAAGAAACGCGCTCAAAACTTCGTCCGTCTCTCGTGCAAGCATGAAGACCGTCTTGCGCTGACTTTCCGGGACCAGGGCCCCAATGTGAACAAGAATCGAGTCCCAGTCGCGCAGCAGATAAAACGTCAGGATCGGGATTAGAAACAGGCTCAGGACCGCCGCCGCCAGTGCGCCTCCGGACTTGCTGACGGATAACAACACCTTGCCGCTCCAGCTACCCACCATATCGCTGTAACGCGCCAGGAACGGGCCAATGCCGACGTCCTCACCTGCCTCCAGGTTCAGCCAGCTTGTTATCGTTGGCAGCCAGACCTGTTCGACCTTGCGGGCGATATCAGGCAACGCATTGAACAACGCGCCGACCTGGGTCTTGATCAAAGGCCCAACCAGTAATATGAGTAAGGCCAGTATAAGAAAGGTAATGACGAAGACGGCAACGACCGCCAGGGTGCGTGGCATCTTCAGTTTTTGCAGTCGGTCTGCCACCGGGTCGGCGATGTAGGCCAGCAGCGCCGAGGCAATGAACGGCGTCAGGACCGGCGCCAGCAGATAGAACAGCCAGCCAACCAGGCCGATTGCGATGAGCCAGTTAAGGCGCAGATCGGATTGCATAGCTATTCACCTGCACGGGCACGTTTTGACCAGGAAAGGACATAGTCTACGCCACTGATCACCACTGTGATAAGCACGGACGCGCCGAGCACGGTGATCGAGATCTTGTCGGGCCAACCGAAGCCCGCTCGGCTGAGTACGAACAACAGGAACAAGAGCTGCAATGCCGTATTCAGCTTGCTGATTCTCGTCGGTTCGCCTGGAACCGGCCTCACGAAATAGTTGTAGGCCAAAGCACCGCCAACAATTACGAGGTCTCGCAGAATCACGACAGCGGTTAGCCACACCGCAATATGCTGCGTGTAGGCCAAGGTGATAAAGGTACCTGCCACCAGCAGTTTGTCGGCCACCGGGTCCAGCAGCGCGCCAGTTCGGGAATGCCAGTCGAAGCGTTTGGCGAGATATCCGTCGATGCCATCCGAAAAACCCGCTACGAAGAAAAGCGCCAGCGCCAGGCCGAAATTGCCATTGAGAATGGATGACAAGATCGGCACCACGAGAACGATGCGCAGCAACGAAATAGCGTTGGGTAACCAACTTAGTGACATTGCAGCGACTCTCAGGGGCTGAAGTAGAACTCGAGGTCGGCCGCGGGCCGCGCTTCGCCAAATCGCGCCATGCTCTCTTGCTCGATTAGCCCATTGAATCTCAATGCGCGCCTGAGGCGATCCGCACCGCCGCGCACATCAATGCGATAGCTTATGCGGTCGCCGGCGACCTCGATAATTGCGAACTCTTCAATCAGGCTGACACCCGCCAGCAGGCTTTGTAATGTCCCGTACGCCTCGACCGAGGCTACGCCGGAAACATTGAGCGCAACCGATTCGATCGGCACATCCCCGCCGAACGCAAACTCCGCCGCCAACAAATCTCCGATCTGTCCGATTATTGCCTCGGGCGGCCCATTCCAGCTGCGCTCTGCGCCGCTGAAAAAGTAACGCCAGCTTTCCTGGCGACTGGACGACGGACGAATGCGACCGATCAGGATCGAGTCTGCGTCGTAGCGCTCGGATGCGGCGATGATTCGCTCGTCGAATCCACCCCAGATGTCGCTGAATGAAACGTTTTGCAGGTCGATCGTATCGAGCAACGGAAAGACCACGGGCAGACCGCGCTGCCGCGCGATCTCCAACATGCGCTCTCTCAGGCGTTTATTGCGGTCAATCGAGCGTGACTCACCCGCCGTTCGATCAGGATCGTCGGCCGAGATGATCTCTCGGCTTCCCTGGCCCCAGTCGACCGCCAGCCAAACGAGCGTCAGCGGTCGATCGGCGCCCCAGACTGTCTGCCCGGCGTCGCGCAATGTCTGCTCGATGGCCTGTCCGTCGAATGACACCCACAGCGAATCGTTGGCGCCGGGGCGAAACTGAATGACATACGAAGCCGGATTCGGGAAAAGCTCATTGATAGTCTCGCGATCCGTGCTCAGCCCTGATCCCGATACACGCAGCAGCACCTCTGCGAGCGCCAGCTGGTACGCATCCTTGCGCGGATCCCTTGCATTTCGATCGAACGGGACTTCGGCTGTGTATAAGGTCGGTACGTCGACCGCTGCCACCTGGGACGGGAGGCCGCCACCCAGTAACGCGGCCGCCAGCACCGACCACATTGAATGCCGGACAAATCCTGCGCGGCGGGATGTTCGAGTATTGATCAAGGGTGGTTTTCCCGTTCAGAACTAAGCACTATTATATCGCCCCCGCAGAGTATGCCACTCCAAAATGATCAATAAACCTCTAACGTATAAAGATGCCGGTGTCGATATCGATGCCGGGAACGAACTCGTCGAACGAATCAAGCCGCTCGTAAAGAAAACGCAGCGGCCCGAGGTGCTCGCCGGCCTTGGCGGTTTTGGCGGGTTGTTCGCGCTGCCGCCCGGCCGCTTTCGCGAGCCCGTGCTGGTCTCTGGCACTGATGGCGTCGGGACAAAACTGATGCTCGCGCAGCACCTGGATCAGCATGACACGATCGGTATAGATCTCGTCGCAATGTGCGTCAATGATGTGTTGGTACAGGGCGCAGAACCCCTTTTTTTCCTGGACTATTTCGCCTGCGGCAAGCTGGACACTCGCGTGGCGACTGACGTGATTGCAGGTATCGCAGAGGGTTGTCTGCAAGCCGGGGCCGCATTGATTGGCGGCGAAACGGCCGAGATGCCCGATATGTACTCCGACGGTGAGTACGACCTTGCCGGGTTTACGGTGGGCGCCGTTGAGCGATCCGAATTAATCGACGGCAGCGCGATCCGGGAGGGCGACGCTTTGATCGGTATCGCGTCGAGCGGCCCGCATTCCAATGGATACTCGTTGATTCGCAAAGTCCTGGACCGGGCGGGCGAATCCGACATCGATGGCGACCCTGCGCACGTCAAGCTCCTGGCGCCAACACGTATTTACGTCAAGGCAATTCTGGCGCTAATGCAGGCAATGACGGTAAAAGGCCTTGCGCACATCACGGGTGGCGGAATCACAGAAAACGTGCCGCGAATCCTGCACGCCGCTCTGGATGCGGAAATTGATACCGCGAGCTGGCAGCGAGGTGCCGTCTTCGACTGGCTGGCCGAACACGGCAATATCGAGACGGCCGAAATGCGCCGCACCTTCAATTGTGGGGTCGGCATGGTCGTCGTTGTCGATGATGACAACGTCGATGACGCTGTCCGCGTATTGATCGATCAGGGTGAGATTGCCTGGCGACTGGGCCGCGTCGTTGCTGGCCATCGGAAAACCCGTTACGTCTGATGGCGACGCGCTGCAAAACCGCGATCCTGATTTCCGGATCAGGTACCAACCTCCAGGCATTTATCGATTATGTCGCTGGCGGCGCTTCGATTCTTGAGCTTTCTGTCGTGCTGTCGAACCGACCGGACGCGTTCGGTCTGATCCGCGCCAGCAATGCCGGCATTCCCACGGTCTGCCTGGAGCACGGTCAGTTCGCAAGCCGCGATGCATTCGACCGTGCGGTGGCTGCGAAACTCGATGCATGGCAGCCAGATCTTCTGGTTCTGGCCGGCTTCATGCGCATTTTGAGTGCCGGCTTCGTCGCGCGATATGCCGGCAGAATCCTGAACATCCATCCGGCGCTGTTACCGGCATATCCTGGACTCGATACACATCAGCGCGTGCTAGACGCCGGCGACGAATGGCACGGCAGTACCGTACATTTCGTGACCGAGGAACTCGACGGCGGACCGCGCATATTGCAGGGCCGCCTGCCGGTCATCACGGGCGAGACCGCCGATCAACTGGCGGCACGCGTGCAAGCCATCGAGCATCAGATCTATCCCGAGGCCGCTGACTGGGTCGGCGAAGGCCGCGTCGAATTCCGTAACGGCGAGACCTGGATCGACGGCGTTGTCGCCGACGAACCCGTCGTACACGTGTTCGATCGAACGGGAAAGAAACTGTAGCGGTTCGTCGAGCAGGGACGGCTGGCGCAAATCACGCCTTCGGCAGCGTCACGCCCGTCTGGCCCTGGTACTTGCCGCCGCGATCTTTATACGACGTCTCGCAGGCCTCGTCGGATTCCAGGAATAACATCTGCGCTACGCCTTCATTGGCGTAGATTTTGGCCGGCAGCGGTGTTGTATTCGAAAACTCGAGCGTCACATGCCCTTCCCACTCGGGCTCGAGCGGTGTCACATTCACGATGATGCCGCAACGCGCGTAGGTCGACTTGCCGAGGCATATCGTTAGCACCGTACGCGGAATGCGAAAAAACTCGACGGTACGCGCAAGCGCGAACGAATTCGGTGGAATTACGCATACGTCGCTTTGTATATCGACGAAGCTGGTCTCGTCGAATCCCTTCGGGTCGACAATAGCCGAATTGATATTCGTAAAGATCTTGAATTCATCGGAACAACGAACGTCGTACCCATAGCTCGATGTCCCGTAACTGACGATGCGCCCACCCGGGTTTTCGCGGACCTGGCCCGGCTCGAACGGCTCGATCATGCCGTGCTCGGTAGCCATCCGCCGTATCCAGTGATCCGCTTTTATGCTCATTTGCTCGCCTCGACAACGATCGTGCCGAATTTCGAACTGTGATCAGTGCGCTCTGCCGCCTGTGCGGCCGAAATATTCCAGGCAGCGGCACGATACGCTTGTGCAATCGCCGATTCCGGCTCCGCAATCATGGTCGGCTTGCCCGAGTCCGTCTGCTCGCGAATACGCGCGTCGAGCGGCAGGCGCCCCAGAACCCGAACATCGAAATCGCGGCTCATCTTTTCGGCACCGCCCTCGCCGAAGATGGCATCTTCGTGGCCACAATTCGAACAGACATGCGTACTCATGTTTTCGACGATGCCGAGCACCGGAATCGAGACCTTGCGAAACATGGCCAGACCCTTGCGTGCATCGATCGTCGCGATATTCTGCGGCGTGGTTATGATGACGGTGCCCGATACCGGCACCTTCTGCGCCAGCGTCAGCTGGATATCGCCGGTTCCCGGCGGCATGTCGACGATCAGGTAGTCGAGGTCCTGCCATTGTGTCTGGTGCGTCAGTTGATCCAGCGCGGATGTCACCATTGGGCCGCGCCATACCATCGGCTGATCGGGATCGATCAGCGCACCGATCGACATGACCTGCAGGCCATGCGCTCGCAGCGGGAGCATCGTCTTACCATCCTCGCTGACCGGCTGCTCGCCGACGATACCCATCATGTGGGGTTGGCTTGGGCCATAGATGTCGGCGTCCAGAATGCCGACAGACGCACCTTCGGTGGCCAGCGCCAATGCGATATTCGCAGACACTGTCGACTTTCCGACGCCGCCCTTGCCGGACGCAACAGCGATAATGTTCTTGACGCCGTCGATCGGTTTGAGATTCTTTTGCACGGCGTGCCGGATAATCCGGGTTTGCAGGTTGATTTCGACGTTTTCCGCCCCCGTTTCCGCGCGCAATTCGTCCGAAATCCGGTCCCGGATCGAATCGTGCAGGCTGTTGCACGGAAACCCGAGCTCAACCGTTGCTTTGACCGTATCGCCCGACAGGCTCGCGTCGCGGACCCGGGCGACCTCGCCCAGTTTCCGGTCTACCGCCAATAAATCGATGGAATTGAGGAACTTGCCTACATCTGAATCTGTTGACGCCGTCACACTTCGCTCGCTTGCATTAGGTAAAATTAAGGGTCGAAAGGCCGGCCGCGGACGGCATTTCGGTGGCACATTGTAACGGAGGTGAGTCAGGAACCAAGCCCGTTTTTGGGGATCCCGACGAAATGGCCATCCTTCGCTGCACGTCAGTATTGGCGGGCGATGTGTCAGTTCCGATGTGGCATAATGCGGCGTCGGGGGTTGGCTGAGACTGTAACCGAGGGTGCCTGTATTGGGGACCGCGCCCCGTATTGCTTGGGCAAGAGCGACAAACGAATTGGCGTTACGTAAGAAATCAATGAGGATTTTCTCGATTCCAGGGATGGCACCCCAACGGCACCGCTCATCACAGCGGCGGCGTTCTCCAGCCGTTCACGGTCCTGCTCTATGAGTTTCCTCGCCTCGTTTCGCTCCGACCAGGTTCTCGCAAACCTGATCGCCGAACCGGATCCCACGTCGCCCGGGGCACAAAAGCTCATCGACAAGCTGAAGAAGGCTGGCAACCGGGCCGTGCCCAAAATAATCGACGCCCTGGCTTTGTCAGACAAAACGCACACGATGGTTCTGGTCGACATCTTAAGTGAACTGATTAACGACAAGAATCTCGACATGTATCGCGAAGGACTGGCCGACGGCAACGACCGAGTTGTATCGGGTACCGCGTGGGCTCTTTCGAGCAGCACCATTTACAACCCCAACAGTCTGCTTGACTTCTTCGATGACGACGAAGTCTCGAAAGCGGCGCTCATCGAGGTGCTTCGCGTGCACAAGCAGGACCTGAGTGTGCACGAATTGCTGCGTCGAGCCTACGAGTGCGAAACCAAAGAGAAGGCCGCAATATTCAAAATCATTGAGGAGACGATCCAGCCTGAAATGGTGCCGGATCTGATCGCACGTATGGGCGGCAAGGACCCGGTCATCAAAATGCACCTGATGAACCTGCTGGCTCGATTCGACAAACCGGAAATAAACCATGCGCTGGAAATGCAGCTCAAGGACTCGAACAAGATGGTCCGCAGCGCCGCACTTTCCGCGCTTGCCATGCGTGGTGGCAATATCAATATCGAAAAAGTTGCCGAAATCCTGACCGATCCCGACCTCGATGTGCAGAACAAAGCGGTCGACGTCTTGATAAAAGCCAATCACCCCGACACGGTGCGACACCTGGTTAACGCGCTCAAAGACGAATCCGAATACTCACGGCGCGCTGCCGTAGAGGTGCTCAACGAGATCGGCGACGTCAATTCCGTTAAAGACCTTCTGGGCGCCCTCAAAGACGACGACTGGTGGGTCCGTTCTCGCGCCGGTGATGCGCTCGCCGAAATCGGCGGCCCCAAAGTCGTGGATTCTGTCGTCACGTTGATCAATGACAAAGACGAGGATATTCGCCGAACCGCGATCGAGATACTCAACGCGACCAAGGATCAACGCGCGGTCGAGCATTTGATCAAGGCGACCGATGATTCTGATTGGTGGGTTCGCGAGCGGGCAGTCGATGCGCTATCGAAAATCGGCGACACCAAAGCGCTGCCGAAACTCGAGTCCATGCTCGGCCAGGACAAGAAAACGGATACTGTCGTTATTCGCGCGCTCGGCAAGCTTGGCAGTCACAAACACATCGAGAAAATCCTGCCCTTGTTGCAGCGCCCTGAAAAGGAAGTTCAGGTCGAAGCAATCAAGGCGCTGGCGCAATTGACGGATGACGCGCATGCGGAGACCATTCGTAAGGTCCTGAGAAAGGTCAAACAGTCGGAAGACGCGACCATCATCAATGTCGCCGACAAGGCGTTGAAGGACCTGGATGCACGTTACTCCGAAACCGTTCTCGAAGAAAACGTGCGTGCCGAAAAGATCTCGGCGCATACGAAGACGCTGCTGCTTGAGAATGATGAACTCGACGAGTTGCTGGGCGCACAGGCGGCCAAAATCGCAGAAGCGGCTAAGCCGGCGGAATCTGAGGATGCGGCGCTCGGCGAGCAGGTACTCGACATAGCCAAACTCAACCCGGGCGATATCATCGACGGCCGTTACAAGTACATCGAGAAGATCGGTAAGGGCGCATTCGGCACTGTGCTGCTCATGGAAGACGAGGTTGTCGACGAGCAACTGATTCTGAAGTTCTTGAATCCGAACGTCTCATCGGACGAAGAAATGATGAAGCGCTTCGTCCACGAACTCCGCTATTCTCGCAAGATCACGCACCGCAATATCATTCGAATTTATGACTTCCTGAAACTGCAGGGCTGTTACGCCATATCGATGGAGTACTTTCCGTCGCACACGTTGTCCGGTGAAATTCCCGACAACAAGCCGATGGACATCCAGAAAGTACTGAAATATTCGCGGGATATCGCGGCGGGAATGAACGTGGCTCACCAGGCTGGCGTCATACACCGCGACCTCAAACCGGCCAATATTCTCGTGAATGAAGACGGACTGCTCAAGATCGTGGATTTTGGTGTTGCGGCGGCGGCCAGTAGCGGCGACACTCAGCTAACCAAAACCGGCTACGTGATTGGTTCACCGAAATATATGGCACCAGAGCAGATTCTTGGCAAGAAAGTGGATGTTACGGCTGACGTCTATAGCGTCGGTGTGATTATGTACGAGATGGCGACGGGTATACCGCCCTACAGTCGCGGCGACCATATGTCGGTCATGTACCAGCATGTGCAGGGCAAGGCCAAACATTGCCAGGAAATCAATCCCGATATCAGCGACGAATTCGCGGCGCTCATTGTCAAAGCGATGTCGGTCGACAAGACCAAGCGCTTTCAATCCATGCTTGAACTCACCGAAGCGCTCGACGCAGTCGCAACCTGAGACCAGCCATGGCTCGTATCGACGCATTCCTGAAACTGGGACTGGCACAAGGGTGCTCCGACGTGCATCTCGCTGTCGGCATTCCGCCGATGTTGCGCATGAATGGCGACCTGATGCCGATCAAGTTTCGTCAGCTGTCCGACACCGAACTCGAAACCTACATTACAGAGATCCTGACCGCCAAACAGAAAGAACGCCTGGCCGAAGGGCATGATCTCGATTTTTCCTACGTCGGCGACGAAGGGGGCCGATTTCGCGTCAACGTCTTCCGCAAAGAGACCGGCATTGGCGCGGTATTCCGGCATATTCCAGGCGACGTACCGAAACTCGATGAGCTGCAGGTGCCGCCGATCCTGAAAAAGTTCTGCGACTATCACCAGGGCATGGTGCTTGTCACGGGATCGACCGGTACCGGCAAGTCAACGACACTCGCCGCCATGATCGATCACCTCAACGAGACCCGCAATCTGAACATTATCAGCCTCGAGGACCCGATCGAGTTTGTGCACCCGAGCAAGAACTGCCAGGTTATCCAGCGCGAAGTTGGCACGCACGTCAAGAGTTTTGCCGACGGCGTGCGTTCGGCGATGCGCGAAGATCCCGACGTCATCCTGGTGGGCGAACTGCGCGACGCCGAGACCATTTCCATGGCGATGACTGCAGCGGAAACAGGGCATCTCGTCCTCGGCACCTTGCACACCACGGGTGCCGTGAAGACCATCGACCGCATAATCGACGCCCTGCCTGGCGAGCTGCGCGAACAGACCAAGGGATTCCTGTCGATGAGCCTGAAGGCCGTCGTCACGCAGGTACTGGTCAAGACGCCCGACGGACGCGGTCGCCGCGCCGTACTCGAGATCCTGGTGAATAATCGTGCAATTGCCAAGTTAATTACTACTGACCAGACGCATCAAATACCGTCACAGCTGCAGACCGGTAAGGACGCTGGCATGCAGATCATGGACCAGGCGTTGCTCGACGCGATTAGCGCAAAACAGATCGACGCCGATGACGCTATCCGTTTTGCATTGGATAAAAAGAAGTTCCAGCGCTTCATCACCGACACCGATATGGTTCAGACACTCGATATCAGTGGGGGTTGAACTAAGCCATGGCACAGATTGACAGCTACCTTACGAAAGCACTCAAGGAAAAGGCCTCAGACCTGCATTTCGTTTCGGGTGATCCCGTTCGCGCACGCGTGCATGGCAACCTCGCAGTACTCATCGAGGAGCCGTTGCAAACCGACAAAGCAGAAGAGGCCATATTCGAAATCATGGATGGCATCACGAAAAAGGCGTTCGATGCCGACGACGCTGCCGATTTCGCGTATGAGATTCCCGACGTCTCGCGCTTTCGTGTCAACGCGTTTCGCCATCTGAACGGCATTGGCGCCATATTTCGTGCAATTCCATCCACGGCACTAACGCTCGTTGACCTCGGCATGCCCAAGGTCATTCACGACCTCTGCAAGTACACGCAGGGGATGATACTGGTCACGGGCAAGACCGGCTCGGGCAAGTCCACGACGCTTGCGGCAATGATCGACGCCATGAACAAGCGCCTCAAAGGCCATATCCTTACGATTGAAGACCCCATCGAATTCGTTCATAAGGCTCAGGGATGCCTGATGAGCCAGCGCGAAATCGGCGTCCACAGTCCGAGTTTCGCCGAAGCCCTGCACTCGGCGATGCGCGAAGACCCTGACGTAATCCTGGTCGGCGAAATGCGCGACCTCGAGACCATCAGTATTGCGGTGACGGCAGCCGAGATGGGAATTCTTGTTATGGGTACGCTGCACACCAACGGCGCCGCGCAGACCGTGGACCGCATTATCAACTCGTTCCCGGCCGACAAGCAAAGTCACATTCGCACAATGATCTCCACGTCATTACGGGGCGTCGTGTCACAACAGCTGCTGCCCACGATTCACGAACCCGGCCGCGCCGCCGCGCTCGAAATCATGATCAATACGCCGGCTGTTTCAAACCTGATTCGACAGGGCAAACTCGACCAGCTGGAAACGGCCATTCAGAGCGGCGGTAGCATCGGCATGAAATCAATGGATGGCGCGCTCATGGAACTTGTCGAGAAAGGCTGGGTATCGGGCCAGGAGGCCTACCTGCAGGCCAACAACAAGTCGAAGTTCGAGAAAGTCAGAGAAGCCGAGTAGCACTTCACTTCCAAGAACACCGCTCGGCGATCCTTTCTTCCGCGTTGCATGGCATAATCGCGCCCACTGCCAATCTGAAGCCACATTTGATGTCCCAGAAGAGAAAGATCCTCGTCACGAGTGCCCTGCCCTATGCCAACGGGTCGATTCACATGGGCCATCTCGTCGAGTACCTGCAGACCGATATCTGGGTCCGCTTTCAGAAGCTCCGAGGGCATGATTGCACCTATGTCTGCGCCTCTGACGCCCATGGCACTCCCATCATGCTGAAGGCGCGCGAGCTGGGCGTGCCGCCCGAACAACTGACGCAACAGATCTCCGAGGAATTCGTTAGAGACTTCAGCGAGTTCGGCGTCGACTTCGACAACTACTACACAACGCACTCGCCCGAAAACGAGGCGCTGGTCAGTGAAATATTCACGGCCTTGCGTGACAAAGGCGATATCTATACGCGCAGCATCGAACAGGCGTTTGATGAAAAAGAAGGGATGTTCTTGCCGGACCGATTTGTCCGCGGTACCTGCCCGCGCTGCAAGAGCGAAGACCAGTACGGGGATGCCTGTGAGGTCTGTGGTGCCACGTACACACCCGCCGACCTGCTGGACCCGATATCGGTACTGTCAGGTTCTACGCCGATCAAACGCGAATCGGAGCACTACTTCTTCAAACTCAGTGAGTATGAAGAACGCCTTCGATCCTGGATAGACGAAGCAACTCTCGACAAGAGCGTGGTGGCGAAACTCGACGAGTGGTTCGAGGCCGGCCTTCGCGATTGGGATATATCTCGCGACGCGCCGTATTTCGGTTTTCGTATCCCGGGCACCGACGACAAGTATTTCTACGTCTGGCTCGATGCCCCGGTGGGCTACTTGGCGAGCTTCAGGAATCTGTGTGATCGTCGTGATGATCTGAACTTCGACGATTATTGGGCCGCGGATAGCGATGCTGAGGTCTACCACTTCATCGGTAAGGACATCATGTACTTCCACACGCTGTTCTGGCCGGCCGTATTGGCGGGATCTGGATTTCGTACGCCGACCAGCGTCTTCGCACACGGCTTTCTGACCGTTAACGGGCAGAAGATGTCCAAGTCTCGCGGCACCTTTATTAATGCGCGCGCCTATCTCGATAATCTCAATCCCAGCTTTCTGCGTTACTACTATGCCGCGAAGCTCGGACCGACGATCGAAGACATCGACCTCAACCTCGAAGACTTCATCGCACGCGTCAACTCCGATCTCGTCGGCAAGCTCATCAACATCGCGAGCCGCTGTGCCGGGTTCATCAGTAAACGATTCGACGGCCGTCTGGCCGACCGCCTGCCCGACAAGGACTTGTTCGCCGAGTTTGCGGACGCATCGGAGACGATCGCAACACACTACGAAGGTCGTGAATATTCGAAAGCGATGCGCCTGATCATGGCGCTCGCTGACAAGGCGAACCGCTATATCGATGACCACAAGCCGTGGGTAATGATCAAGGACGAGAACGCAGTGAGTGACGTGCAGCTGGTGTGCACGCAGGGATTGAATATGTTCCGCTCCCTGATGATCTACCTCTCGCCCGTCATTCCCGATGTCGCCGCTGACGCGCGACAGTACCTCAGCGAAGATCGCTGGAACTGGCATGACGCGACGTCGCCATTGCTCAACGCGACCTTGCCAAAATTCACACCGCTGCTGACTCGCGTGGAACCGGACAGTGTTCAACGCATGGTCGACCAATCCCGGGAGATCGCCGAAGTGCCTGAAACACAGACAGAAGACGACACGATAAGCATCGATGATTTCATGAAGATCGATCTGCGAATCGCCCGTGTCAAGAAAGCCGAGCCTGTTGAAGGAGCTGACAAACTGCTGGCCCTGACACTCGACGTCGGAGAGTCGGAAACGCAGGTCTTCGCCGGCATCAAGGCGGCTTACGATCACGAGAGTCTCATCGATCGACATGTGGTCGTGGTTGCGAACCTCGCGCCGCGAAAAATGCGTTTCGGCGTGTCCGAGGGCATGGTGCTCGCGGCCGGTCCGGGCGGTGAGGATATTTTCCTGATATCACCGGACGACGGCGCGAAACCCGGCATGCGCGTCAAGTAGTCCTTACAATAGCCCGATGACAGAAATCGTCGTCATTCTCATCAGCACCGTGCTGGTCAACAACTTCGTCCTGGTCCGGTTTCTCGGGCTGTGCCCGTTTCTCGGCGTGTCACGAAACCTCGAAGCTGCGACCGGCATGTCGCTGGCAACGGCGTTCGTACTGACGCTGTCCTCGGCAACCGCCTACCTGCTGCACCAGTACGTCCTCGTACCCCTCGAACTCGAGTACCTGCGCACGATCGGCTTCATCCTTGTTATTGCCGCCAGTGTGCAATTTACGGAGATCATGGTGCGCCGCATGAGTCCTCTGCTCGACCAGGTTTTGGGCATCTACATCCCACTGATAGCGACGAATTGCGCAGTGCTGGGCGTCGCCTTGCTTAACGTGCAGCAGTCCAAGGGCTTCGTGCAGTCGGTATTCTACGGCTTCGGCGCGTCCATGGGATTCGCGCTCGTATTGATCATGTTCGCAGCCATTCGTGAACGCCTCGAAGCGGCCGATATCCCGGCTCCCTTTCGCGGCACGGCGATTGCGTTAATGACGGCAGGCATGATGTCGCTCGCGTTCATGGGATTTTCGGGTATGGCCCGACCTTGATGGAAAGCTATGTGGATCGCCGTCATAACAATTGCACTAATCGCCCTCGGCGCCGGCCTTGCGTTGAGTGTCGCGTCGAGGCGACTGGCGTCGAGCAGCGGCGATCTTGTCGAGCAGGTGAATGACCTGTTGCCGCAGACGCAATGCGCGCAATGCGGCTATCCCGGGTGCCGGCCGTACGCAGCCGCTATCGTCGATGGCGCCGCCGAGATCAATCTCTGCCCGCCTGGCGGCGCAGCCACAGTGCAGCGTCTGGCTGACTTGCTTGGCAAGGATGCGATTCCATTGGACAAGACCGTCGAGCCTTCCGTTGCCGTTATCGATGAATCACTGTGTATCGGCTGCGTCCATTGTCGCAACGCCTGCCCTGTCGA
This sequence comes from Woeseiaceae bacterium, assembly GCA_013001045.1. Lineage (GTDB taxonomy): Bacteria > Pseudomonadota > Gammaproteobacteria > Steroidobacterales > Woeseiaceae > UBA1847. Next base: position 28,569 of record JABDNG010000036.1, read on the forward strand.
TGCGATCGTCGGCGCTCCGCACTTCATGCATACGATCATCGAAAGTGAATGTACCGGATGCGAACTTTGCGTCGCGCCGTGCCCCGTGGACTGCATCAGCATGAGGCCGCTCGCGTGACGGCGCCCACTTATGATCTCGGCAAGTTGCACGGCGGCCTGCGACTGCCTGCCCACAAGTCGGATGCTACCGCGCAACCGATCCGCGATGTACCGCTTCCCCCTCAGCTGATCCTGCCTATTACGCAACACGTTGGTGATCCCGCTCAGCCAGTTGTTGGCATCGGAAATCGCGTGCTAAAGGGACAGCTACTCGCTGAACCCGACGGCACCGTGGGTGCGCCGATTCATGCCTCCTCGTCGGGCAAGATTATTGCCATCGAGCCATGGCCGGTAGCGCGACGGCTGGGCGACAACGGCCCGTGCATCATCATCGAGTGCGACGGCGACGATCTCGCGGTCGAACACGAGGGCCTCACAGCAGACTATTTGTCGCTACAACCCGCCGACCTTTTGCTGCAAATCCTGGACGGTGGCATTGTCGGACTCGGCGGTGCCGTGTTTCCGACCGCACAAAAACTCATGCAGGCACGAACCTGCGATATCGATTTCCTGATCCTGAACGGCGTCGAATGTGAGCCGTATATCAGTTGTGACGACATGTTGATGCGTGAACGCGCTGCCGAAATACTGAGTGGCGCACAGATTCTGATGCATGCGATGCAAATCGACATCTGTTATGTCGTTGTCGAAAGCGATAAACCCGAAGCCTTGAACAGTCTCGGCGGCGCATTGGGCGAACTTGACGACGACCGCCTAATCCTCAAACAGGTCCCTACTATCTTTCCGTCGGGTGGCGAAGATCAGCTCGTGCAGCTGGTCACGAACCGCGAAGTCCCCAGCGGTGGATTACCGACGGATGTTGGCTGCCTCGTACAGAATGTCGGCACGGCTGCGGCTGTCCATGATTGGGTCATTAATCATGAACCACTGATCTCTCGCGTCACAACGGTTTCAGGTGACGGTATCGCCAATCCGATGAATGTGCGTGCACGAATTGGCACGCCGGTTGCCGACGTCGTTGAGTTTACGGGTGGCTACGCGGAACGACCGGAGCATTTGATCATAGGTGGACCAATGACCGGCAGGTCTGTATCAACCGATCGCGTGCCCCTGGTAAAGGCCACAAACTCCATACTCGTCGTGCACCGGACGTCGTTTCAGGGTCGCGAGCTTGCCTGCATTCGCTGCGGCGATTGTGCGTCCGTCTGCCCGGTTCAACTCCAGCCGCAACAGCTGTTTTGGTACGCATGTGCCGACGACGAAGAGAAGCTGCGTGAGTTCGGCTTGACCGACTGCATCGAGTGCGGCTGTTGTGATCTTGTGTGTCCCAGCCACATTCCGCTAACGGCGGACTTTAGAATCGCAAAAGGTCGTATCCAGGAACTCGCCGATGAAAAAGCCCGGGCAGAGCGAGCGCGGCAACGCTTCGAAGCCCGCAATGAACGCCTCGAACGCGAAAAGAAGGATCGCGATGCGGAACTGGCGCGGCAAAAAGCTTCGGCGAAACAGGCCGGGCCAGAGGCGATTGCCGAGATACTGAAACGCAAGCAACAAGAAAGCGAGGATGACTGAGCGTGGAGTTTGAACGCCGTGAATCGCCCTACTGGTCCGCGCGAGTGGCTGTTCCGTCGCTGATGTTGCAGGTACTTGCGGCTCTGGTACCCGCCGCGATCGCTCACGTCTGGTTCTTTGGCCCCGGATTCATCTTCAATCTGCTGGTCGCCTCGATTTTCGCTGTCGGCGGCGAAGCGTTGATAATGTACCTGCGCAAACGACCGCCCGAGGTGGCGCTTACGGATTACAGCGCTCTCGTCACGGCCGCCCTGCTGACCTTTGCACTGCCATCGTTGACGCCGTGGTGGGTTACCGCAACGGGCGCGCTATTCGCCGTCGTCGTCGCGAAACACCTGTACGGCGGATTGGGCTTTAATTTATTCAACCCCGCGATGGCGGGCTACGTGGTTATCCTCGTTGCATTTCCGATGCATCTCAACCTGTGGATAGCGCCGCGCATCGGAGATATCGATTATCAGTTCCTGACGATACTGCAGACACTCAAGTTTACGCTGACAGGCTCGCTGCCGGAGGCACTCGGCTTCGATGCCGTTAGTCGCCCCACACCCCTCGATGTCATGAAGTCCGGTCTTAATGGTCTACGCACCGTGAGTGAGATTCGCGCCAATCCGATTATGGGCGACTTCGGCGGTCGCGGCTGGGAATGGATCGGTAATTTCCTGGCATTGGGCGGCTTCTGGCTATTGATCAAGAAGATCATTCGCTGGCATATACCCGTCGGCGTCGGTATCGGCGTGTTACTACCTGCAGGCATCATGTACCTGATCGAGCCAGGCACCAATCCGAGCCCGGGGTTCCATCTTTTCGGCGGCGCGACCATCCTCTGCGCGTTTTTCATCGCGACTGACCCCGTATCCGCGGCGACCAGTCCGAAAGGCCGGCTTATATTCGGAGTTGGCATCGGATTATTGATCTATTGCATTCGCACCTGGGGAAGTTACGCCGACGGCGTCGCTTTTGCGGTCCTTATTATGAACATGGCTGTGCCCGTCATTGATTCGATGACGCGACCCCACATCGTAGGTCATGGCAAGACCGGCGGTGCATCGTGAACGATACAACCGTCTTCAGAGGTGGCATAACGCTCGCGGTGATCGCGGCGCTTTGTACGACCATGGTCGCGCTGACCTACCAGCTAACCGAGGCGCGTATCGTCGCCAATGAGCAGGCATGGCTCGAGCGCAGCCTGCAACCGGCCTTGTCCGGCTTGTTCTTCGATAGTGGCGTGACCGAGTCAAAAATCATCGTTCCTCCGCCACACGAGTTGCCAGGTTCAGAGGCCGCTATCATCTACCGTGTCTTTGCAAAAGGGGAACCGGTTGCGGCCCTCTTTGTCGTCAGCGCTCGCGACGGCTACGCCGGACCGATCCGCATCCTCGTCGGTGTCGAGACATCAGGCACGGTGAGCGGCGTGCACGTACTCGAGCACCAAGAAACGCCGGGGCTCGGGGATCGCGTCGAATCAAGCAAATCAGACTGGGTCAGGCAGTTCGACGGTCGCTCGCTCATCGACCCGGCTCCGGGCGGCTGGGCCATCAAGGGTGACGGCGGGCAATTCGACCAGTTGACGGGTGCGTCAGTTACGCCGAGAGCCGTCATCAAGGCCATCAAGGAGACCTTGTTATACTTCGAAACGAACAGCGAGGCGATCTTCGCGGAAACTGTTGCCGACACTGACAACAAAGAGAAAGAGCCCTGATGTCGAACGGAATTATAGAACGATTCAAGGTCGGCCTCTGGCATGAGAACCCGGGGCTCGTGCAGCTCCTCGGCCTGTGCCCGCTACTCGCGGTCACCTCCAGTTTCGTCAACGGGTTCGGTCTCGGCATCGCTACATTGTTCGTGTTGATCGCCTCGAACGGGCTTGTGTCGGCAACGCGGCGCTGGATTCAGAGCGAAATCCGCATACCGATTTACGTCCTGATCATTGCAAGCCTTGTGACCTGTATCGAATTGATCTTCAAGGCCTGGTTCCCATCCCTCGACCGTTCCCTGGGCATTTTCATCCCGCTCATCGTTACCAACTGCGCGATCGTCGCGCGCGCCGAACTATTCGCATCCAGAAACTCTGTCGGCTCCAGCCTGATCGACGGACTGGTCATGGGGTCTGGGTTTGCAGTGTTGCTGGTGGTCATCGGCGCGTTTCGAGAACTGCTTGGACAGGGTTCACTGTTTGCACGGTTGGACATGCTGACAGGCGGTGAGCCAATGCGGGGCCTGGTGTTGACCGATGGCGGCTGGTTGCTTGCGATACTGCCGCCGGGTGCGTTCTTCAGCCTTGCACTCGCCATCGCCGCGAAGAATGCCATCGACCGCCGACGCCGCGAGAATCGCCAGAGTGCAATGCCGCGGCGGGCCCGCAACGCTTCAAACTGAAGACGCGGCGGTGAACAGGGATAAACGCACGGCGATCTTCAGGGCATTACAGGAGCGCATGCCGGCCCCTGATACAGAACTCGAGTACGAGAACCCTTTCGAACTGCTCATTTCCGTCATATTGTCGGCGCAAGCAACCGATATCAGCGTCAACAAGGCAACGGCAAAACTGTTTCCGGACGCGCGCACGCCGGAATCGATTCTCGCGCTGGGTGTCGACGGACTGAAGCCCTACATTCGCACCATCGGACTTTTCAACAGCAAGGCCGAGAACATCATCAAGACCTGCCGGATTCTAGTCGATGACTACGACAGCGAGGTGCCACGATCACGGGCGGCACTCGAATCGCTACCCGGTGTAGGACGCAAGACGGCCAACGTTGTACTCAACACCGCTTTCGGCGAGCCGACGATCGCCGTCGACACTCATATCTTCAGGGTCTCGAACCGTACCGGCATTGCGAAGGGAAAGACGCCGCTCGAGGTCGAAAAACGGCTGCTGCGTTCGACGCCCGATGAGTTCAAGAAGGATGCCCATCACTGGCTCATTTTGCACGGTCGATACGTGTGCAAGGCCAGAAAACCGCTGTGCGGCGAGTGCCCCATTATCGAGTGGTGCGAATACCGAAAAAAGGAACTGCCGTGATCTTCGGCCAGGACCGAGACGAGTTGCGCAAGATGTATGCGACAGCGTGGCGCAAGCGCTCTGAGCGAGCCCCGCTGTCCCCTCTCGAGGCCCAGATTGCCGCCGTCGTCGAGTGGCATCCCGAATACCATGAGGATGTTACGAGTGACGATCTGGAACGCGAGTACACGCCCGATGGTGGAAGAACGAATCCGTTTCTTCACATGGGCCTCCACCTCGGCATTCGCGAGCAGGTATCGACCAACCGCCCGGCCGGCATCGCGAAAATCCACGAGACACTGGTTGCGCAGGCCGGCGACGCGCATGCCGCCGAGCACCAAATGATCGAATGCCTTGCCGAGACGCTGTGGGAAGCACAAAACGCCAATACCGCCCCGGATGAGCAAAGATACCTGCGCCGCCTGTCCCGTCTGACGCGATAATCCGATGTAATAAACACAGGCCATCGGAGGTCTGATCAACAAACGCAGGAACGGAATAAGCATGCACGACAAGCAGTCACAATACCCTGTCCAGGGTGCGGGCCTGGGCCTGCGGCGGCCAATTGCCAACAAACTGATGGCATCACCGCCAGACGACGTCGACTTCATGGAGGTCGCGCCGGAGAACTGGATACATGTCGGAGGAGCGCTGGCGAAAAAGTTGCGCTTTTTCACCGAGCGATATCCCTTCCTGATTCACGGACTGTCATTATCGATCGGCGCGCCTTCGCCCCTCAATGAGCAACTGGTCCGGGACATCAAGGGATTCATGGCGGAGCACGATATTCGCCTGTACTCCGAGCACCTGAGTTATTGCGGCGACGATGGACAATTATACGATCTGATGCCCATTCCTTTCACCGAGGAAGCGGTCGCTTACGTGTCCAGACGCGTCCGCCGCGTGCAAGATATTCTGGAGCAGCGAATAGCGCTCGAGAACGTGTCATTTTATGCGCCGCTGGCTACGTCAATGAGCGAAAAGGACTTCTTGCTCGCCGTCCTGGAAGAATCGGATTGCGATCTCATGCTCGACATCAACAACATCATCGTTAATAGCATCAATCATCGCTACGACGCGAGAACGTTTCTTCAGCAAATGCCGGCAGACCGTATCCGCTATTTTCATTTGGCGGGGCATTCCATCGAGGCTGAAGACCTTCGCGTCGATACGCACGGCAACCCCGTCGACGAGCAGGCCTGGCAGCTTCTCGAGGAAGCGTATGCGCTATTCGGCCCGGTACCCACGCTGCTCGAGCGCGACTTCAATTTCCCGCCCATGGAGGAGTTATTGGACGAGGTCCGTCGCATCAAGCAGCTGCAGGCAGCGACGGCCAAACGGCAGGCTGCCAATGCCTGAGGATCCGGATTTTCAAGCCAGGCAATACGCATTTGCGGCGCACCTGCGTGATCCTGAGAATGTCGCAGCGCCCGAAGGGATCGAAGACCGCCGCCTCGCGATCTATCGCAAGTTGTTCTTCAACAATCTCTACAATCTGCTCGGCAATATGTTCCCGGTGCTAAAGAAACTGCTCAGCGACGATCGGTGGCGCGGAATGATTCGTCAGTTCATGCAGCACCACAAAGCCCAAACGCCCTACTTTCTCAAGCTTCCCGAGGAGTTTCTGAGCTTCCTTGAACACACCTACGAGCCGGCAGCGGACGAACATCCGTTCCTGCTGGAGCTCGCGCATTACGAGTACGCCGAACTCGCCCTGTCCGTTTCGACCGAGGAAAACGATCTTTCAGGAATCGATCCTGATGGCGACCTGCTCAGCGAGATACCCGTCAAATCGGTACTGACCTGGGCCTATGCCTACCATTACCCCGTACATCGTATTTGTCCGGAGTTCCTGCCCACCGAACCCGCAGAGCAGCCCGTGTATCTCGCGCTTTATCGCAACAGTAATGACAAGGTCCGTTTCCTGGAACTCAACGCGGTTACCGCGGGGCTGCTCGACGCCGTAGAAAACAATCGCGAAGACAACAGCGGTGAGGCGCTGTTGCGAACACTCGCCGCAAGGATCAACTATCCCGACGTTGACGCTCTGATCGGCCACGGTGCCGATGCCCTGAACGAAATGCGACGACTTGAGATCTTGACCGGCACCCGACCTGCCGACAGAAGGAGATAGATTATGAATTTGCTCATTCGACTGAAGAATCAAGTCATCGATATTCTCAATCCCGCCGGTGACTGGTTTGCGTTATTGCCGATCCGGCTGCTCATGGCCTACGAATTCGGCCGCGCCGGCCTGATGAAATTCAATGGCAATAACTGGTTTGCGAACGTGCAGGACAACTTTCCGTTTCCCTTCAACGTCGTTCCCGTCGAAATCAGCTGGTTTCTTGCCACCTGGGCCGAAATCCTCGGCGCCGCGGGCCTGGTGCTCGGGTTGTTCACACGATTCTGGGCGCTGAGTCTTATCATCCTGACGATCGTTGCAATTTCCGGCGTTCACTGGCCCGATGACTGGAGCAGCCTCGCAGAACTGTGGAAAGGCTACTCGGTTTCGGATAAAGGCTTTGGCAATTATCGTATTCCACTGTTGTTCCTCGTCATGTTGATCCCGCTGGTATTCAACGGTGCCGGCAAGCTCAGCCTTGACCATGTACTGGCGAAGAAGCTCGGCTGAATAATCGCGTTGCGCCAATAGCGCGTTGTCAATGATGCGTGTTGACGTGTGCGGCTGCACACGAAAACGAATCCTTCTGATGCAGAAAGAATCTGCATAAGGGCGATCTGCTAGTATCCGCGGATGAGAACCGACCGAGCAAGCGATCTTCGGCGAGATATTGGTTTCTTTGGCGCATCGTTCCTGGTTCTCAACGCCATGATCGGCGCCGGGATCTTTGCGTTGCCCGGCAAAGTCGCCGTCAATGCCGGCCTGCTGAGTCCATGGTTGTTTCTCGTCGTCGGCGTGTTATTCCTGTCCGTTGTACTAACGTTCGCGGAGCTCGCCAGTTATTACGAAAAGACGGGCGGCCCCGTGATTTACGCGACCGAGGCTTTCGGCCCGTTGGCTGGATTCAGCACCGGCTGGGTAATCTACCTTGCCCGAATGACGGCATTCGCAGCCAATGCCAACGTCATGGCAACGTACCTGGGATCGCTATCCGAATTCTTTGCCACCGATCTCGCACGCGGCACCATCATTACCGTCGTGACGGTCGGCCTGACCTGGGCGAACGTCCTGGGGGTGCGGGACGGCGTCCGCACGATGGGCGTTTTCACGTTTCTGAAGGTCACGCCATTGTTGCTGCTCGTGCTGCTTGGCTTGCAGCATGTAACGGGCAGCACTGTCATTCCCGCCGCGCCATTCCTCGTCGACGAGCTGGGCAGCACGACACTGTTGCTCATTTACGCGTACGTCGGCTTCGAAACAATCGCCGTCACCGCCGGAGAAACCGCACAGCCGCGCAGCACCCTGCCCAAAGCTCTCGTCGGCACCGTAATCGGAACCGGCCTGCTCTACTTCGTCATCGTGCTGGTCTTTGTATCGATCATTCCGGCTGAGCAATACGACAGTGCCACGCTGGTCGACGTCGGTCGGTCGCTGGCCGGGCCCGCTGGTGCGCTCGCAATTACGCTGGCCGCTGTGTTTTCGATCGGCGGTAACCTGGCCGGCTCGATGCTCGCAGCGCCACGCCTGGTTTTTTCCCTGGCCGAGAATCGTCTGCTGCCACAATGGTTCGGCCATGTGCATGCCAGGTATGCGACGCCGGACCGCTGCATCCTCGTCATGGGCGGGATGGCACTGGTTCTCGCGCTGACGGGGTCCTTCGTGAAGCTGGCTGTCGCAAGCTCGGTCGCGAGGTTGCTGGGCTACATCATCTGCATCGCATCATTGCCAGCCATACGCAGGAACGCAAGCGTTGAGACACGCGCGCAAGCCTACCGATTGAAAGGCGGGTATGCGATCCCGGTCCTCGGCCTGGCGATCTGTATCTGGCTGCTCATGCAATCGAAAGCAGAATCGTGGATCGCGGTGTCGATCCTTATCGCGATTGGAATCTTCTTTTACTGGGTCGAGCAACGCGCCGGCTTGCGAACTGCTCGCGAGGACTAGCGCTTCTTCGGAATGTAAAGATCCGTGAGCGTTCCTTCGAAGGCTTCCGCTGCGAAGGCGACCGTCTCCGATAAGGTCGGATGCGGATGGATCGTCAGGCTGAGATCCGCAGCATCGGCGCCCATTTCCACAGCCAGGCCAATCTCGGCAATCAGGTCGCCAGCGCTGGGACCGACAATAGCGCCGCCGAGTACGCGTTTCGTTGCCGTGTCGAACAACAGCTTGGTGAAACCTTCCGACCGGCCCAGCGATAATGCACGGCCGCTGGCCGCCCACGGGAACTGCGCCTTCTTATAATCGATACCTTGCGCCTTGGCCTCGAGTTCGGTGAGACCAACCCACGCGATTTCCGGATCGGTGTAAGCCACCGACGGGATCGTGCGCGCATCGAAGAAACTTTTTTCGCCCGCGACCACCTCGGCTGCCACCTTCGCTTCATGCGTCGCTTTGTGCGCCAGCATGGGTCCGCCGGCGAGGTCGCCGATCGCGAAGATATGCGGCATGTTGGTTCGCATCTGTTTATCGACCGCGATAATGCCGCGTGAATCGACGTTGACGCCCGCTTTCTCGGCATCGAGCAAACCACCGTTGGCCTTGCGACCTACCGCGACGAGCACACGATCGTACACGCCGACCGATGGCGCCTTATCGCCGTCGAAACTGACTTCGATACCTGGCACGGTTGCGCGCATGCCCGTCACGCGTGTCGACACCATGATCGCTTCGTAGCGCTTCTTCACGATTTTCAAAAACGGTCGTAACAGGTCCGGATCCGTGCCGGGCATCAGTGAATCCGTCAATTCGACAACGCTGACATCGGTACCCAGTGCGCTGTAGACGCACGCCATTTCCAGGCCAATGATGCCGCCGCCCACCACGAGCATGCGTTTGGGCAGCGGTGCAAGTTCGAGTGCGCCGGTCGAGTCAATAATGCGGGGATCGTCCGGCAGGTCCGGCAGCATCATTGGTTCGGATCCCGCCGCGATGATGCAATGCTCGAAATCGATCGACTCATCATTATCGAGTTGAAGGCGATTGGCAGCGACGAACCTCGCTGTACCCTGCAGCACGCGTACTTTGCGCTGCTTCGCCATCGTCGAAAGGCCTCCCGTCAGCTTGCCGATGACCGCGTTCTTCCAGTCTCGCAGCTTTTCAGCGTCGATACGGGGCTTGCCGAACGTGACACCATGCTCGGCCATCGCCGCAGCTTCATCGATGACTTTTGCGGCATGCAGCAGGGCTTTCGAGGGGATACAGCCCACGTTCAGGCAAACGCCGCCGAGCACCGGTGAGCGCTCGATGAGGATAACGTCCAGACCAAGGTCCGCGGCACGAAACGCCGCCGTATAGCCGCCCGGTCCGGCCCCGATGACGACGAGTTGTGCGGAGTGCGTCGCGTCGCCTTCGGGATTTCGTACCGCGGCGATTTCCGGGGCCGATATCGGACGTGTTACATCGATGTTCTCTATCGGAACCTCAGCTTCGCCGTCCGATGCTTCGATCGATACGACCGGCGTACCGGTAGACACCCGGTCGCCAACGCTTACGTCCACCGAGACAACGGTCCCCGCCTGGCTGGCCGGAATGTCCATTGAGGCCTTGTCCGTCTCCAGTGTGAGCAGCGGATCCTCGACGGCCACAACGTCGCCGGGCGCGACCAGAATTTCAATGACCTCAACGTCGTCAAAATCGCCCAGATCGGGAATCGTCAACCGCACGGTCACTAGGGAATTGCCTGCAGCAGGGAATCGACATCCGCCAGTTGCTGGCCGAGGTAGGTCGTGAAACGAACCGCCTGCGCACCGTCGATGACGCGGTGGTCATACGAGAGAGACAGCGGCAACATTAGTCGGGGCTCAAATTCCGAACCGTTCCACACCGGCTGCGTGGACGAGCGCGAAACGCCGAGTATCGCGACTTCCGGTGCATTGACGATTGGCGTAAACGCCGTACCGCCGATACCACCAAGGCTCGAAATTGTGAACGTCGCACCCTGCAGGTTATCCGCTTTCAGTTTTCCTTCACGCGCAAGCGCGGACAGTTCGCCGAGCTCCTTGGCAATTTCATAAACGTCTTTCTTGTCGGCATCGCGAATCACCGGGACCATCAATCCCTGATCGGTATCGGCTGCAAAACCCAGGTGACAGTATTTCTTGTAAACGAGGCTTGCGCCGTCCTCCGCAAGCGACGAATTCACTGTCGGAAACTCTGCGAGCGCCGCAACACAGGCTTTCATAATGAAAGCCAACGGTGTCAAACCGATGCCGCGTTCTTTTGCCGGTCCCTTGAGCGTCTGGCGCCTGGCCTCCAGTTCGGTAATGTCGGCCAGATCATGCTGCGTGACATGCGGCAGGTTTATCCAGCTTGCCTGCAGTCGCGGCCCCGAAATCTTCTGGATGCGCGTGAGTGCTTGCACATCGATCTCGCCGAATTTCGCGAAATCGACCGTCGGGGTCCTGGGCAATCCGCCACCGGCAGGCGCTGCCGCCTGCCCGGTCAGGATCGCTTTGACGTACGCTTTAACATCATCGTGCACGACGCGATTTTTCGCGCCGCTGCCTTTAACCTGGACGAGATTGACACCGAGTTCTCGAGCCAGCTTTCGGACCGACGGGCTCGCATGCGCCTTGGAGAAACCGGCTTCATCGATTCGTGGCAAGCTGGTTGCGACCGGCGCTTGCGCCGATTTTTCCGGTTGCATGCTCCGTGCCGGTGCTTGCTCTTTTTCGACCGCACTTTCCGTTTGCGGCGCTGCGGCAGGCGCATCATCAATGACAGCATCGATAATGGCCAGTGACGCACCCGCCGATACTTTCTCACCGACCTTGACCAGGACCGAATCGATGGTCCCGGCGACGACGGCCGGAACGTCCATTGCTGCCTTGTCAGTCTCGAGCGTGACGAGCGGATCATCGACCGCAACACTGTCTCCCGGCGCGATATGGACTTCGATGACCTCGACGTCCTCGAAGTCACCCAGATCCGGCACGACCAGCGTTTGTTTACCGCCGGATTTTCGCGCTTTGGCCGGAGTCGTGGCCGTTGTCGCTGCTTCGGCGGCTGGAGAGTCCGACAAGGCAGGTGTTATCAGGACCGTGTCGCCGACCTGCGCGGTCAGGGTACCAATAACGGTGCCGGCCGATACCGTGTCACCCGTTCCCACCGTCAGGCTCTCGATCACACCGCTTTGTGGTGCCGGAACATCAAACGATGCCTTGTCCGTCTCGAGCGTAATCAGGCCGTCTTCACGAGCGACGCGGTCACCAGGCGCCACGAGCACCTCGATGATCTCGACATTCTCGAAATCGCCGAGATCCGGTACAACTATGTCGATGGTGTTCGCCATACTTGCGCTCCGGGCTCGGCTACAACGTGACCGGATCGGGGCGATCCGGGTCGATGCCGTACTTCTTTATCGCCTTCGCGACGGTCTTTTGGTCGAGCACGCCGTCATCGGCCAGGGCCTTGAGCGCCGTAATCGTGATGTATCGGCGGTCCACCTCGAAGTGCTGTCGGAGCTCCTTACGCGCATCACTACGCCCATAGCCGTCCGTGCCCAGCGAGATGAAGCGGCCAGGAATCCAGCGTTGAACCTGGTCAGCGACGATCTTCATATAATCGGTCGCAGCAATGTAGGGTCCCCGCCGGTCGGCGAAGCACTGCTCGACATAGCACTTGCGGGGCTCGTCCGAAGGATGCAGCTGATTCCAGCGCTCTACCTCGAGAGCGTCGCGGCGCAGCTCATTGAAGCTCGTTACCGACCAGACATCGGTCGGGATATCGAAATCTTCCTTCAACAAATCAGCAGCGGCGAGTACTTCTCTAAGGATCGTACCCGAACCCATGAGTTGCGCGCGTATCTTGCCCTGGCCGCCGACTTGCAGCAGGTACATTCCCCGCAAAATGCCATCTTCGATGCCGGCAGGCATCGGCGGATGCACGTAGTTCTCGTTCATGCAGGTGATGTAATAGAAAACATCTTCCTGCTCGCCCATCATGCGCCGCAGACCGTCCTGTACGATCACCGCCAGCTCGTACGCATAGGTAGGGTCGTATGATACGCAGTTCGGTACCGTCGATGCGTTGACGAGGCTGTGACCGTCTTGATGCTGCAAGCCTTCGCCAGCCAGGGTCGTTCGACCTGCGGTACCGCCAATCAAAAAGCCGCGCGACTGCAGATCGCCGCCAGCCCAGATGAAATCACCGATGCGCTGGAAGCCGAACATCGAATAATAAATATAGAATGGCACCATCGGCACGTCGTGATGTGAATACGATGTTCCCGCCGCAAGCCACGAGCAGAAAGCACCGCCTTCGTTGATGCCTTCCTCGAGAATCTGGCCTTTCTTGTCTTCACGGTAGTACATCAGCTCACCCGCGTCCTGCGGCTCGTAAAGCTGTCCTTTTGACGCGTAGATGCCGACCTGACGAAACAGGCCCTCCATACCGAACGTGCGCGCCTCGTCAGGTACGATCGGAACGATGTGCTTGCCCAGCTGCTTGTCGCGCAGCAACGCCGTTAACAGCCGGACGAACGCCATCGTCGTCGATGCCTCGCGTTCGCCCGTACCGTCGATCTGAGTCTGAAACGCCTCGAGCGGCGGAACCGGCAGCGCGCTGGATTTCGCGCGTCGTTGCGGCAGAAAACCGCCCATCGCATTGCGCCGCTCCATCAGGTACTCGAACTCAGCGCTGTCGGCCGCTGGTTTGCAATACGGAACGTCGTCGATGTCCTTGTCCGACACCGGGATGTTGAATCGATCGCGGAATTTCTTGAGTTGCTCCAGTCCGAGCTTTTTCTGCTGGTGCGCGATGTTCTGACCTTCACCAGCCGAGCCCATGCCGAAGCCTTTGACGGTTTTCGCAAGAATTATCGTCGGCCCGCTCTTGTGCTGCGTCGCGGCGTCGTAGGCGGCGTAGACCTTACGAGGATCATGGCCGCCCCGGTTGAGGTGCCAGATTTCGTCGTCCGACATATTGGCAACCAGCTCGGCCGTCTCCGGATGTTTGCCGAAGAAGGTGTCGCGAACATACTTGCCGTCCATTGACTTGATCTTCTGGTATTCGCCGTCGACGGTTTCTTCCATGATCTGCCGAAGCTTGCCGGAGTGATCTTTAGCCAGCAGAGGATCCCACTTGGAACCCCAGACTACCTTGACGACGTTCCAACCGGCACCGCCGAACGCAGCCTCGAGTTCCTGGATGATCTTGCCGTTGCCGCGCACGGGACCGTCGAGTCGTTGCAGGTTACAGTTGACGACGAAGACGAGATTGTCGAGTCCTTCGCGAACCGGCATCGTGATCGCGCCCATGGACTCCGGCTCGTCCATTTCGCCGTCGCCAAGAAAGCACCAGACCTTGCGATCGCTGGCTGGAATCAGGCCGCGGTTTTCCATGTAGCGCATGAATCGCGCCTGGTAGATGGCCATCATCGGACCGAGGCCCATCGACACCGTTGGGAATTGCCAGAAATCCGGCATCAGCCACGGATGCGGATAAGACGACAAGCCACCGCCGCCAACTTCCTGCCTGAATCGATTCAGTTGCCCTTCATTGAGGCGCCCTTCGAGGTAGGCACGCGCATACATGCCCGGCGCGGAATGCCCCTGCATGAAAACCAGGTCGCCACCGTGCTTTTCACCGGCCGCACGCCAGAAGTGATTGAAGCCCACTTCGTACAAGGTAGCCGAGGAGGCGTAGCTTGATATATGGCCGCCATACTCGGTGCTCTTGCGATTCGCCTGCACGACCATGGCCATCGCATTCCAGCGTATGTACGCCTCGATTCGGCGCTCGAGCGAACGGTCGCCGGGGTACTCAGGCTGGCGTGCTGTAGAGATCGTGTTCAGGTAGGCCGTATTCGGCGTATAAGGCAGGTAAGCTCCGGAACGTCGCGCGAAGTCGATCATTTGATTCAGAAGGAAGTGGGCCCGTTCCGGTCCGTGCTGTGCGAGCACAGAGTCGATCGACTCCAGCCATTCGGTGGTCTCAGTCGGATCTATGTCATCGAAAGGATCAAATCTACTCATACGTATGCCCACCAGGCGCTTGCCAGGACATCTCCCAGACTGTCGCGTGAATTACCGGAAGCGTCCTGCTAGGATCGTCGCTCCACTGTGTCGGACCGTGCGAATCGTTGTTGCGGCCGATATCTTCGAGGTTTGCGCCGTGAGCGTCAAGCACATATCAGAGAATAAAAACGTATGACGACTATTGCGCCAGACATTCATGGTATTCGTATCTTTCAGTCGCCTGGTCGTGTGTCCCGCAAGGCGCTCGACGCGGTTGATCAGTTACTCTTGATACTACCTGCAAGGCCCACCGCAGCGGACTATCGCAAGATCCCGCACGGCAGCAAACTTAAGGCGGTGCAAAGGAAGCATACGGCGGGCTCTACCCCGGCATTTACGACTCGCCTGGGCAACAAGAAACAGACGTTGGTCGTTGCCGGCACGCTGAGTTCGGATGCCAGTGCTTTCGAGCAGCTGACACTCGGCCGCAAGCTCGTTGCGGCAGCGACCGGTCAGAAACCCGGCAGCATCGGCATCGCTGCCGTGGGCTTCAGCGCCGACGCACAAGCAAGGATCGTCAATAGCGTGCTTGCGGCAACCCTGGCGGCCGGTTTCAAATTACCCAGCTACAAGAGCAAGCCGACCCCGTCAAAGATCAGGAGCATTCGCTTACTCGGACTCGATTCGCCGCTCGACACAAGTCGATGCGAAGCCGAAGCAAGAGGCAATAATCTTGCCCGCTGGCTGACGGCGCAGCCGCCCAATGTACTCGATGCGCGTTGCTATACCGACATCATTCGGGGCCTTGCAAAACAGCATGGCTGGCAATTCAAGCGTTTTGCAACAAAGGAACTGACGACGCTTGGCGCCGGCGCATTCCTTGCCGTCGCACAGGGCAACGATAACGATAGCGCCGGTATCGTGCGACTGCGCTATCGGCCTGGACTAAAGACCAGCAAGCCCGACCTCAGCCTGGTCGGAAAAGGCATCATCTTCGACACGGGCGGCACGAACCTGAAGCCATTTTCGTCGATGCTCGACATGCACGGCGACATGCAGGGCAGCGCCGTCGCACTCGGCACGTTTCTCAGCATTTCTGAACTGCAGTTACCTATCGCCGTCGATTGCTGGCTTGCGTTGACGGAAAACCGCACAGGACCGAAAGCCTACAAATCCCAGGACGTGGTCACGGCCGCGAACGGCAAGACGATACAGATCGTTCACACGGACGCCGAGGGCCGCATGGCGCTCGCCGACGCACTGGTCCTGGCAAGTCGTGAGCAACCGGGCATCATCTTCGACTTCGCGACGCTGACGGGCACCTGCATCAGTGCAATCACGACCCGTTACTCCGGCGTCTTCACGAATCGCGCCGAGTTACACCCTCACCTGAAACGCATTGGGCGACAGTGTGGCGAGCGTGTCTGGCCGTTCCCGATCGGCAAGGAGTTTCTTGAAGACTTGAAAAGCAATACGGCGGATCTCTTGCAGTGCTCGCCGAAGGGCTTCGGGGACCACATCCTGGCGGCCAGTTTTCTTGGCGAGTTTATTGAGAACGACACGCCATGGGTCCACATGGACCTGAGCGCCGGCGACAATGAAGGTGGCCTCGCCCATATCGGCAGCAAATTCACAGGATTCGGCGTGCGCTACACGATGAGCGTCATCCTCGACGAGCACCTGTTCAAGGCAACGCTGTAAGTGAGTGACGACATAAGAATGTCTGACCGCTTTCGCGGTTTCATGCCCGTTGTCGTCGATGTCGAGACCGGCGGATTCAATTGTGCGACCGACGCCTTGCTTGAGATCGCCGCCGTACTGCTGGACATCGATTCCGAAGGATTGCTCATGCGTCGCGAGACAGTTCGCTACCACGTGAAGCCGTTTGAAGGCGGCAATCTCGAAGCGGCATCGCTGGCCGTCAATGGCATCGACCCGTTTCACCCGCTGCGTCCCGCGATCGATGAGCGCGACGCGCTGCAGCGCATCTTCCGGGAAGTTCGTCGCGCCCTCAGGGAAAGCCGATGCAGCCGTGCGGTGCTGGTCGGCCACAATGCGCATTTCGATCTGGGCTTCCTCAACCAGGCGGTGGCGCGCTCGGCGATCAAGCGCAACCCATTTCATCCGTTCAGCTGTTTCGATACGGCCACGCTGTGTGGCGTCGCGTTCGGGCAGACCGTGCTGGCTCGGGCAGCTATAGCGGCGGGATTAGGTTGGGACGAGACGCAGGCACACTCGGCATCCTACGATGCCGAAATTACGGCGGATCTTTTCTGTGAAGCCGTCAATCGCTATCGCGACATATTCGAAATGTCACTCAGGAACGCTCCGCCGCAGCCATAGGCGGCTGTGCTCAGGCTGTGCTTTCCTCGAGCAGTTTCTGCAACTCGCCGGACTGATACATTTCGATGACGATGTCGCAGCCACCGATCAGCTCGCCCTTGACGTAAAGCTGCGGAAAGGTCGGCCAGTTCGAGTATTCCTTCAGCCCTTCTCGAATCTCCGGATCTTCAAAAATGTTCACATAGGAATACGGTTTGCCAACCGCGTTCAGCGCCGCAACAGTCTGGCCGGAAAACCCGCATTGCGGGAAATCGGGCGTACCTTTCATATAGAGAAGAACGTCGTTCGATCCAAGCTGATCTTCGATTCTGGTTTTTACATCCACGTCTAATACCTGTATTTGCTGTGGCAGCCACCAATACTTGGGCCGCTGCCGGGGGTTTCAATAGTCCGTCGGCAATTATTCGGCGCTGCGGTCCTCTATGACGATGTGGTTGTTCACCGCTTTCACGCCGCCGGTGTCCTTCGCGATCGCCTCCGCCTGATCGCGTGCCACATAGCTGCCGACCGTTCCTGACAGGGTCACCGTGCCCTCCCAGGTCCGGACGCCGATATTGAATACGCTCACAACGGAATCGGCAACGTACTTGCCTTTGATCTTGGTCGTAATTGCCGAATCGGATGCGACGACGCTTGGCGGACGCTCATCCTTGCCCAACTGGTAACCACCGACCGCCGCGCCGCCGACCATCATCGCCGAGCAGCCGCTCAGCATGAGCATCGCCGTCAGGTAAAACAGAGTTCGCATTATGTGCCTCCGCAGTGCAGTCGCGATTGTATCGTCAATCAACGGTGTCGCGAGCCGCGAGTGTATCGATTACCGCCCATTGTTCGTCTGCGCTCATGAGCGCCCAGCGAGAGATCTGCTCCAGGCTGCGCCCACAACCGAGGCAGACCTTGTCCTCATCCAGGGTGCATATCAGGATACACGGTGACAACGGTGCTTCTCTTCGGTCCGCCACGTCGTTGTTACTTGAGTCCTTTATATCTTTTTTAATCAATGACTTATATGACTAATCTAGAAAATTTCTGACAAATTATCAGCCGCAATCGATGCAAATAATTCTCTTTTCGGACTTGCAATCCCTATAATACCGACAGCGCGAAAACGCGATCATTCCCGATACAATCCCGGAATAAGTCAATAATCAAGAAACTCGGAGAAACAAACAATGAATCCCTTGAAGAGCATTAGCGGCACGATCATCGGTGGCGTCGTACTGGCAGTACTGATTGTCCTGTTCCTGCCCGGCGAACACGTGGTGGCCGGTGTGCCGGTGAAATCTGTCGTCATCTGGCTGCACGTGCTGGCGGGCGTCACATGGATCGGCCTGTTGTACTACTTCAACTTCGTCCAGGTTCCTGCGCTCGGCGAAGCCGCGAGCGATGAAGGCGGCCCGGGCGGCGCAGGTATTGCCAAGTATGTCGCGCCGCGCGCGCTCTGGTGGTTCCGTTGGGGCGCCCTGGCTACGTGGCTGACGGGGGCGGCCTTCCTGCAGTTGCAAGGCTTGCTGCATCACGCCTTCACGCTTGGATTGCTGGGTGATGCGCCGAATCCCTATGCGACGACCATCGGGGTCGGCGCATGGCTCGGAACGATCATGCTGTTCAATGTCTGGGTGTTGATCTGGCCCAATCAGAAGAAGGTGCTGGGCATGGTTGAAGCGACGGCCGAACAGGTCGCAAAAGCGAAGAACACCGCATTCCTGGCATCTCGCTCCAATACGTTGATGTCTATCCCCATGCTAATGAGCATGATTGGTCCTGGCCACGGCTGGGTCATGTAAGACGGCATTCGATCGTGGTGTCCGAAGCCCGGCCCGTGAGCCGGGCTTCTTTATGTTGACGGTCCCGTGAATCTTTCAGACGATCTCAAGCAATCCATAGGGCCCACGGTGGCCAACGCGCTCGCAGAAGACATTGGTTCGGGCGATCTTACCGCTGCGCTCATCGACGCCGACACCATCGTCGGCGCGACGATTATCGCCAGACAGTCCCTCGTCCTTGCCGGCCAGCCGTGGGTCGATGAGGTCTTTTCGCAGCTCGATGAAGGCATCGTGATCGACTGGTATATCGGCGACGGCCAGACGGCCGAAGCCGACGACGTCATCTGCAAATTGGTGGGCTCGGCTCAGGCGTTGTTGACCGGCGAACGCACTGCTTTAAATTTTCTGCAAACGCTGTCGGCAACGGCGACCGTGACAGCCCGCTACGTCAAAGCCATTGAAGGCACCGGCGCACAGATTCTTGACACTCGCAAGACCCTGCCCGGCCTGCGGCTGGCACAAAAGTACGCCGTCATGTGTGGCGGCGGCAAAAACCATCGAATCGGCTTGTTCGATGCAATCCTCATCAAGGAAAACCACATCAATAGCGCCGGCAGTATTGCCAGCGCACTACAACGCGCACGTGCGCTCGATGCTGAAGTCCTGGTCGAAATTGAAGTGGAGATCCATGACGAATTGCTCGAGGCGCTGGATGCCGGCGCGAACCGAATACTGCTGGACAATTTCAGCAATGACGAGCTACGGCGCGCCGTCGAGACGAATCAGGGGTATGGCTATGTCGCGGCCGAACTCGAGGCCTCCGGCAACATCACACTGGAGACAATCAGGGCGGTCGCCGAAACCGGTGTCGACTACATATCGACGGGCGCGCTGACAAAGAATGTCGACGCGATCGATTTTTCGATGTTGTTCAGAATCGACTGAACGTAATGCAATGAGCCTGGCCCAGTCGTACGATCGAGGCGCCTCAACACCGAGATCATTTGCGGGCACTTAGCCTTCGTCCGTCCGCTTCCGCGTTGATTTTGGCTATCCACGCTCTTTGCGCGGCAGAATCGGGGGCGAAGAGAAGCGCGGTGGAGACGCGAAACGGCTTGCTTGAAGGCCAGTGATCGACGATTGGGGGCCTTTGCTCGAGGTCTACCCAAAACTGGTAATGACCGTTTGTCAATGAGCTCCGACGGCGGCGCCAATCGCCGTATTTCTGCTCGAGGCCCTGCAAATAGCCGTCTGCAAACGACTTCGCGATTCGCTCAGTCGGGAAGTACCATTCGCCGAATATTCCGCCAATGGTCGAACTTTGCGGTGACACGTTAACACTCAGGGAATCCAGGTGCTGATGCCTCGTTTCAGCTTCGACGACATAGGTCAGCGCACCGATGTAGTGAGGTCTGCCAACAGAGTCTCGCGGCAAAGAGTACGTATCGCCCAGTTTGAAGCCGAGGTACTCACCGTCATTTGCGTCTGCGATTACCGATGTACTCAGCAATAGCAGGCTCATGACTATCAACACACGCGTCATGCCTGTCGTCCCTGATGCGCGAAGAGAATCAAGCTTCCCAGCGAGGGCTTCAAAGCACTGCGTTTGATTCCGATCAATTTTCGGATTCCGCTTCGCGCCAGGTCCGCAAGTGCATTACGACATCATCCATTGTCTCGACGGGCATGCCAGGATCGGTAGCGCTGGCTTGCACGTCGTCATTGATCTCGCCGCTTCTGTTACCGAAGATGCTTGAGATGTTGTAAAGAGCATCCGTTATCGCATCGCGCGTGGCGACTTCGAGCAAACGGGGCCCGTCTTTGAGCCCGTCGCCGGCAGCGATCTCCATATCGGAGACGTGGCTGGTGCCGATCGCGGTCGTCGAGAATAGTTGTTCTCCGCTTGCTGCATGAATCGAGACCTGCAAAGCCAGTCGGGCGGAAACGTTCAATCGCGTGGAGAAGAAACCCGGGACCACGGAAACGATGGGCCTGTAATCCAGCAGTTTGTAGCTTAACGTGGGTCGGCCGTCAGGGGCGTTGACCGGCGTCGCCTGCGAGAAGTGCTGCTGCGTGACCCTCAGCAATGCCGTTTCCAGGACCGGCCCAACAATAACCGGTATGGCGTTGAAGGCTTTGTCCTCGGAATGGGGTGTCACATTTCGGCGCAAACTACGAATTCGGGGCTCAATGTAGAGGTCGATGGGTTCTTCGACCCGGTGACTGCCCACTTTGTACTCGGGTAGGACCGCGTCCCCTACCACCGTCGTATCGGGAACGGTAGCACAGCCAAAAAGACAGGTGCCGAGAACAACCAGAAACGTAAGCCGAAGCCTGTCACGATTGCCACGTATTGATTGCAACATCCTAGCTCCATCACCTGTGTATTTAAGTGCCCGATCCAACGCTAAGCTATTGCGACAAGCAACGCTGGCATTATCTTGCGAGAGATGTGAACGATCTTGCGACGAGTTGATTTGAACAGCGCGCAGGGGCTGGCCCTGGCCAATGCCCTCAGGACGGCTGCTACGTGCCCGTCGCCGGTCGCGCTCGAGGCAAGTTCAGCAGCGCCCGAATGTAATCGGTATCCGGAGGCCTTTCCGATGCATCCCGGAACTCGGCACAGTAATCCGACGGTGACGTGCCAACATACCGACGAAAGGTGCGTGAGAAGTAGGAGGCATCGTTGAATCCTACGGCGTAGGCAACATCCGTGATATGCGCATTCGGACTATTCAGCAGTCTGCACGCCTCAAATATGCGAAAGCGAATGACATAATCCTGAAACGTAAGTCCGTACGTCTCGCGAAACGATCGGCTGAAGCGAAACGGGCTCATGTCGCAGAGTTTTGCGACTTCCTGGTTTCGCACCTTGAACCGGAAGTTTTGCTTCACATAATAGAGCGCCGGCAACAGCTGCACGTCGTCTGTGCGCATTGTCAGCGGAATCTCCGGGGGGATCGGTGCAATATTGTCACCCAGGGCACGCGATCGCTGAGTCGCGGAGACGTTGGCGACGTAACGCAGGGTTTGCAGGCATCGGTGGAACTCTGTGCGTGACATGGGTTTCACCAAATAGTCGAGCACGCGAGTGCGAAAAGCCCATACGGCAAGCGATTCTGAATGCTGCAGCGTCAACAAGATGACCGGTAAATGCGGATAGCGCATCTTGGTCTTGCGCAACAAGTTAAGACCGGCGTGGTCCGGATAGTCGAGATCAAAACAGAGGCCGTTGATCGTACCGTTTTCGATAGCTTCGTCGAGTCGACCCGAATCCGGGCAGATCTCGACATCACAACTCTCAAGGACAGCCGCCGGAAGTTCGGCGTGCTTGACCGAAACGGTCAAATCGACCCAGAGGAGGCGTGGTCTGTGCATGATTACCAGTCTTATTATTGTCGGTCTGAATACGCAACACGTATGCAGGTGGTCAACTTACCACAGGAACAGATCCGGAGACCAATAATCGGAGGCCCGGGAAGTGGATTATGTCAAACAAATACGATCGCTGCCTGCGAAGTCCCTGCTCGCCCCGCAAAATAGTGCGCCTGTTTCGCAAAAGAGTTCTATCGACTGACGTGCCGGGCATCTAATGTAACTTACGAAGAAGTGAAGATCGTCCGGTGCAGATGGTTTACGGATGTAACCAAAGCGGCAGACGATTCTTAATAATTCTTCGACTCTCGATAGTCTACTAAAACCATGGAGAAAAAAATGAAAGAGAAAATCATGAAATTCCTTCGCGACGAGCAAGGATTAACGACGGTTGAATACGCGGTAGCTGGTGCGTTGATTGCGGCAGCTGTTGTCGCATCGTTCCGCGCTCTCGGCGTCACCGTAGACGGCGTGATCTCGGGTATTGACGCTGAATTGAGTACCTAAGCTCTAAGCCCAGGTTGGCGGGTATCGATTACCCGCCAACCGTTTTTTGAATTTCCGCCGTGTCAACAAGAGAAATGCTGGGAATGCTAGTTGACGAACAACTAATAGCCGCAATTAACCTGTCACTGATCCTGGTCGTGACACTGTGCGCGGTCACAGATATCGCGGAGAACCGAATTCCAAATATCGTGCTGTTTCCCGCGCTGTTGCTCGCATTCGTATGCAATAGCATGCTGGCCGGCATTGCCGGATTCGTCGAGTGCCTGTTGGGATTAGTACTCGGCATGTCAATGCTATTTCCGTTCTACTTTACGGGCGGCACGAGCGCAGGTGACGTGAAGCTACTCGGCGTCGTGGGTGCTCTGCTTGGTGCGCAAGGTGTCTTCATCGCCGGCGCTGCGACCCTGGTTTTCGGCGGCGCGCTCGGCATTCTGTTTATTACTTGGCGGGTCATAAAACCGAAGTTGTTGCTCTACACCACGCAACTCATTCGTTTCGGTGAAAGCACGGGGCCGACGTTGCTAGTGACCGCAACCGCTGACGTCAACCGCAAGACCTATTTCCCCTATGCGCCGGCAATTGCATTAGGAACCTATTATTCGCTCTGGGACCTCGGCTATTTCAGTCGGCTGGCGTTGTAAGGCCGATGGCAATTACAGGTTTTTCGAGCTCCGATGTCCGCCTCGACCAGATTGGGCAAGCGAAGATCAGCAAGCTCGCCCCGCGGCCAATCCAGTTGCAGGACACAGGACTGTCCGAAGGTTTTATTGCTGATCTCATTGCCAAGCACCTCCTCAGTCGCGGTGCCCTGAGCATCGCCGAACTGAGCTCGCTTCTGGCCCTGGCGGGATCGATCATCGAGCAGATTCTGAATTTCATGCGTAGCGAGGCACGGATTGAGGTGAAGCCCCGCGCGGGCCAGCAACAGGCATTATCCTATTCGTTAACGGAAGCCGGCAGAGTCAGTGCCCTCGACGCTACGATGCGTAGCGGCTATGTCGGCCCGGCACCGGTACCGCTAAAGCACTACGCGCAGGTTGCGCGCGCCCAGACGATCCATGCACGCAGCGTAGCGCAGAGCGCGATGCTTGCGGCATTCGAAGATGTCGTTATGGAACGCGAATTACTCGATAAACTCGGGCCATCCTTGAATTCCGGTCGGGCAATCTTCCTGTACGGTGGGGCCGGCACAGGTAAGACCTATATCTCACAGAAGCTGTCGCGTCTCTTCTTCGACCTGACGCTTGTCCCACATGCCATCGCGATAGACGACATAGTTGTTCAGGTTTTTGACCATCAGCTCCACAAGGTTGTCACGTACGACAGTGGCGATGAGAGAATCATGCTCGATCGCGGTCACGATCCGCGCTTCCATGTGTGCGAGCGACCGGTTGCGATTACTGGCGGAGAACTGACACCCGAGATGCTGGAAATTCGATA
This sequence comes from Woeseiaceae bacterium, assembly GCA_013001045.1. Taxonomy (GTDB): domain Bacteria; phylum Pseudomonadota; class Gammaproteobacteria; order Steroidobacterales; family Woeseiaceae; genus UBA1847. The sequence goes on from JABDNG010000036.1 coordinate 52,716, forward strand.
TGACGCATCGACACGACTCTACGAGGCACCGTTACAACTAAAAGCAAACAACGGCATGTTTATTATCGATGACATGGGCCGGCAACGAATTACGCCAGAGGCACTGTTTAATCGCTGGATCGTGCCCCTGGAAGAGAAACGTGACTACCTGGATCTTGGATACGGCAAGCACTTTTCGGTTCCCTTCGATGTCGTACTGATCTTTTCAACCAATATTAATCCGCTCGAACTTGCCGACGAGGCATTCTTGCGCCGCATCGGCTATAAGATCGAGTTCAAGCCGCTATCGCGAGACCTGTATACCAGGATCTGGGATGACGTATGTCGCGAATATCAAGTGGTTTGTGAGCCCGATGTCCTGGACTTTGTCATTCGCAAGTTGCATGCAGCGCAAGGTGTCGCGTTGCTGCCCTGCCATCCGCGAGACCTGGTCGGGATGGCGGTAGATCACGCTGTGTATTCAGGGGAACCCAGAAAAATCACGGAGCGTCACATGCAATGGGCATGGGACAACTATTTTGTGTCGGCCGACGAATACGCCGATTCAGTCGACAGGCAATCGTACTCTTAGGAGGCTAGATCATGGTTCATCGCAGAGGTCTCATATTGGTTTTTCTGTCACTCATGATGGCTGTCGGCGCAGCCTGGGTGGCGAACAGGTGGGTTAGCGGTCAGCTCGTCACTAAGGCATCGGCTGCGCCCAGTACCCAGCTTGTCGTGACGGCGGCGATGAGCATCCCCATCGCAACCAAGGTCGAAGGGAGGCACCTTAGGTTAACAGCCGTGCCCGAAGGAGTGGTACCGACAGGGGCATACACAGACCTGGCGGAGGTCGAGGGTAAAGTTGCGACCACGTCGGTGGCACGCGGCGAAATCCTTGTTACGGAACGCTTCGCAACGCACAATCGCGGCAGCACGCTCGCAGCTCTTGTCGCCGACAATATGCGTGCGGTCACCGTGCGCGTCGATGACGTCATCGGCGTCGGTGGATTCCTGCTGCCAGGGAATACGGTTGACGTACTCGCAGCCCGAAAAGGTAAAGACCGGCGCGCGATCATCGAGACCATTTTGACGAATATCAAAGTCCTTGCTGTCGATCAGACGGCGGCGACCGATGAAAACGACCCGGTCATCGTGCGTGCCGTGACGCTCGAAATGACCCCGAAACAGGCCGAGAAACTCGTAAAGGCGCGCACCGAGGGCTCTATTCAGCTGACCCTGCGTAATCCCGAACAAGAGGACATAGTGCCCGAGCCAGTGAAACGAACGGTGAGAAGGCCGACGCCGAGGAAAGCTCCGACGGACTCGTCAGTTGAAATTATCCGCGGAACCGACGTCAAGAAAACAAAAACCAAATCCTGATTCCAGGCAACAGTGTGAAACCGCAGAGCCATGGTTACAAAGAATAATAAAAGGACTGTAAGAATGAACTCAAGAATGGAAGCACGGTGCTACGGGAAGCAATTAGTCACCTTATTATTGCTTTTCACATTGGTAATATCGGGACAGTCCTTCGGCCAGTTCACCGTTATGGCACAGCAATTGGGCCGCGGGGCAGACAACGCCTTGAGCGTACCCCTCTACAAGTCGCGCGTCGTTTCACTGGACGCCCCGGCCAAGAGAATATCGGTCGGTAACCCGCAAATCGCCGATATTCTGATCCTTCGCTCGACGCAGCTATATGTGCTGGGTAAGGATCTCGGAACGACGAACGTTTTGTTGTGGGATAGCGCCGATCGCCTGATTGGTACTGTGAGCGTCGAGGTGACCCACGACTTGCAGGCGCTCAAAGCGAAATTCCACAGCCTGATGCCGAATGAAAGCATCTCCGTCTATTCGGCGCAGCGAAATATTGTTTTAGCCGGCCGCGTTTCCAATGTCGGCAATATGAACGCAGCTATCCGTATCGCCGAGGGTTACTTCAAGACGGGTGGAAGTTCCAGGTCCGGGTCGAGCGAAGGCGCTACTCAGTTCGCCGCAAAGAACGTCGCGGAGGATGAAGTGGGAGAAGTCATCAATATGCTCAGTGTGGGTGGCGCGCAACAGGTAATGCTGGAAGTAAAAGTAGCTGAGATCGCCAGGACCGAACTCAAGCGGCTGGATGTGCGATTCAATAGCATTCTTACGCGCAGTAGTACCTGGAACGTTGGCGGCGTTAACGGCGGCGCGAGCTTCCCGGATGCCCTTATCCGGCAGCAGAGCATAATTACTATTCCCGATGGCGCCGGTGGTTTTGTTAATGTCCTTGACGAATTTGAAGGACGTATACCTGTTTTCGGCGAGCCCGCACCCTTCGGGCCTGTCATCGACGAGTTCTTGCCGAACCCGATGACAATCCAGGACAAGGGCCTGTTCGCCAGCTTCCTCAATGAAAACTTCCTTTTCAATATCGCCTTTGACGCAGCCAAGGAGAAGGGTCTTGCCAAGATCCTGGCCGAACCCACGTTGACCACCCAGACCGGGCAGCAGGCGGAGTTTCTCTCGGGCGGTGAATTTCCGATACCGGTACCGAGTGGCGACGATGGCGTTACCGTCGAATTTAAAGAGTTCGGTGTCGGCGTTAAATTCGTGCCGCTGGTATTAGATGCGGGGCGCATAAACTTGAAGCTCAATATTAGTGTCAGCGAGCTTATCGATTCGAACAATCTCTCGATTACATCTAACGGTGTGTCGCAGACATTTCTGGTTCCGCGACTGACAAAACGCAGTGCGCAATCCACGGTCGAACTGGCGGACGGCCAGACAATCGGCATTGCCGGCCTGATCAATGAAAACCTCAGGGAAACCATCACGAAGTTCCCAGGACTGGGAGATATCCCCGGTATTGGCGCACTTTTTAGAAGCCAGGCTTTTCAGAAGGGAGAGACCGAGCTTTTAATCTTGGTGACGCCACACCTCGTCAAGCCAATGATACCCGGCGAGATTCGATTGCCAACTGATAAATTCCGGGAACCCAGTGACCTGGAGTTCTTCCTAGGGGGGCAACTAGAAGGTCGTAGAGGCAAAAGACGCGGCTCATCGTCATACGGTCACGACCTTAATTAACGGTACGTTTGGGCAGGAAATAATTATGAAATATCGAATTATCACAGTCACCGCCGCAGCATTTGTTCTGGCAGGCACCGGGTGCGCGACAAAGGACGGTACAGAAAACGATTTCGGCAATTCCGTCAGGCAAATGACCGAGCAGCAAATATTCGACATGAACGCTGCCTCGTCGCCGGACCCGAACGCCGTTCTGGGTGGTGACCCGGAGAGGCTTAACAACACCTTGGACGGACACCGGAAAGATGTGGCGAAACCAAGCGGTGTTGCGGCCCCGGTAACCATTAATGTTGGGAACTAGTAGTCTGCGACCGAGGATTCGATCTTTTACTTTCATCGGATAATTAAATGATCAATGCCATGACATATTATTTGAAGCAGCGCGGTGTGGTTATCCCTATAGTGGTGATCGGTTTACTCGCGATGCTCGCCGTCGCTGGTCTTGCTATAGACGGTAGTCACGCTCTTGCTAACAAGACGCGCGCACAGAACACCGTTGATGCAGCCGCCCTTGCCGCCGCCAAAGTATTGGATGAGACGGGCGGAGATATCGCGCCAGCCACGGCTGCCGCCAACAGCCTGTTTTCCATCAACGCTGATGCGGCTGGAAATCATGAATTGAATCGTGCTTACGATGCGGGCGACATCACAGTAACGGTACAGTATTCGACCACTGTCAATCCCTTTATCCCGGGAGCGCCAGCGGGGCCATTTGTTCGAGTTATCGCCACCGGGTTTGACACTGCGACGACTTTGTCGAGAGTGCTGAGCATTAACGATATTTCGACTCCGGCAACGGCGGTCGCTGGCCCGAGTGGCCCGCTCGGCAGTGGCGAGGGAGCCAACGTCTGCGACATTGCGCCTATTGCGGTTTGCAATGGGGACAATAAAGGCGCCGACGCTGTCCCGCCTTTCGGGTTCGTAACGGAAAGTCTTACAGTGCTCAAACCAGGTCCCGGTAACCATGGCGACATAGGCCCGGGAAACTACAAGATGCTTCGCCTCGGCTGCAATGGTGGTTCCTGCCTGCGACACAATTTGGCGGGCAGTTATGACGACTGTCAGACGGTAGGGGATTACGTTGAAACTGAACCAGGTGTTTCATCCGGACCAACCAGCCAGGGATTCAACACCCGATTCGGCATATACCAGGGGGGCGGTATGAACTCTGAGGACTACCCGCCGGATCGCGTCACAACCGAACAGGACCCAGACATTCTCAAGGCCTGTGAGGATGACAGTGTTGATCCTCCCGTAGACCATATATACATGACCTCCGCTCCAGGTAAGAATTACTGCAAGCACTATGACCCGGTTGATGTTCCCTGGGTGAATGACGAGGTACTTGTCGCCGACGACATTAACTACAGCTATGACGAATGGTACTATGATTCTCTCCCCCCTAATACATTCCCTGCCGACAGCAAGAAAAACCGGCGTGTTCTTGCCTTTCCCGTCGTCGAATGCACTGGAAATCAAAATGGTCAGTCATCGTTAAAGGTCCTGGGTTTTACGTGCCTGTTCATGTTGCAGTCACTGCCCAGTGGGCAAAACGACGGTGGCGGCAAGATAATCGGGGAATTCATTGATTCATGTGAGGTAAACGGAACGGCCGGCAATAACCCGCCAGGCGCCAACCCCTTGCTGTACAAGATCCAGCTTTACAAGAACGCCGATTCGAGAGACTCCTGATGAATACGATAAGGTTACATTCCAAACAACGCGGTGCCATCGTACCAATTGTAGTTATCGGACTGCTCGCGATGCTCGCCGTCGCGGGTCTGGCAATGGATGGCAGTCATGCGCTTGCCAACAAGACGCGCGCGCAGAACACGGTTGATGCCTCCGCCCTTGCCGCCGCAAAGGTCTTGGACGATACGGACGGAGACACCGCTCTGGCTACGGCCGCCGCCAACAGTCTGTTTTCCATCAACGCTGATGCTGCTGGTAATCATGAATTAAATAGTGCTTACGATGCAGGCGATATCACCGTAACTGTTCAATACTCGGCGACGCTCAATCCATTTGTACCCGGTTCATTTGTACCGGGTACAACAAGCTGGTTCGTTCGGGTCATTGCGACCGGATTCGACACCGAGACAACGTTGACCAAGGTGCTTGGCGTCAATGAGATTGCGACGCCGGCGACGGCGGTCGCGGGCCCGAGCGGGCCCATCGGAGTCGGCGGCGGCGCGACGGTCTGCGATATCGCACCCATCGCTGTCTGTGAAGACGACGTGCCTGGAACCGTGGACACGGAGGCGCTCCGGGTGCTGAAACCCAATCCCGGGGTGCACGGCGACGTCGGTCCGGGCAATTACAAGATGCTGCGTTTGGATTGCAGCGGAGGCGATTGCCTGCGACGGAACCTCGCCGGCGATTATGACCAATGCGTCGAGGTCGGAAATGACGAAGTTCCGGTACCCCCGGTCGAGACGGAACCGGGCGTTTCGTCCGGACCAACAAGCCAGGGGTTTAACACCCGATTCAATGTATATCAGGGTGGCGGTATGAATTCGACCGACTATCCGCCGGATTATTACGTAAGCGAACAGGACACTGGCCCTAACAGCGAATATTTAAGGGCATGCGAGGATCCGAATGATCCGCTTGCCGAGCATATTTTTCTGACGAGCAACCAGGGGAGTCAGTATTGCAAGGACTTTGGCGAGAACCCTGGATTTGACCCGACAAACTCTGCGACGTGGGGAGGCGAGTGGTCAGCCGACCATGTAACCCAGGCGAACGAAATTAATTACGATTATGCCGATTACGGTGGGGCTGCGCCCGGAGGCCCGGACGACCCTGGCAGCGATCCACGGGAACTCGGTCGCCGTATCCTCAATTTCCCCGTGGTTGATTGCGCCGGTGATCAAAACGGGCAGTCCACGCTCGAAGTCTCGGGTTTTGCCTGCTTCTTCATGCTGCAATCGCTTGAAGGCGGGCAGTCCGCAGGGGCCGGCCATATTTTCGGGCAATATATCGGTGACTGCTTGGTGAACGGTAATGCGGGTACCAATCCCGGTGGTGGGCCATCGGGTCCACTGCTTTACAAGATTCAACTTTACAGAAACCCAGACTCGAAGGACTCATGATGCGGAATTTGACACCTCTGTTTCATCAGCGCGGTCTTGCACTGGTCGAAACGGCAATTACCCTACCGTTCCTGCTTTTTGTAATGCTGGCATCGACCGAGTTTACCAACGCATTTGTCGAGCATACGACATTGACCAAAGCGGTGAGAGACGGTGCGCGCTATGCAGCCGAAGAGGCCATCGACGGAACTTTGACCATGAATCTTTCTGCCGCTCTCAGGAATGAAACGAGAAATTTAGTCGTTTACGGGAACACGGCGGGTACGGGAACGCCGGCCGTCGATGGTCTGACTACAGGCGATGTAACCGTCAGCGACGTGGGCGGTAACAATATCGAGGTCAGTGTGAATTATGCGTATACCGGTATTCTTGGTTCGGTCTTGCCGTCTTTCGGCTACGGTTCCGACCACTCCTTGTTATTCAACCTGAGAGCGACCGTTACGATGAGGGCTTTGTAATGATAAGTCGGCGGCATCAGCAGGGAACGACCGCAGTTGAGTTCGCAATCGTCGGGCTGGTGTTCTTTACCGTATTGATTGCACTGATCGATTTCAGCCGTTTGTTTTGGGATATGGCGGCTCTGGATGAGTCAACCAGGCGTGGCGCGCGGATAGCCGCGGTCTGTCCCGTCAATGATCCATACGTCGCAGAGGTAGCACTGTTTGGCGGGCTAATACCGACACTCGAGACTCAGCATATTTCCGTTCAATACCTGGACGCCGGTGCCAGCGTTGTCGCCGATCCAGGCGGTGCGGGCTATGGCTCCATTAGATACGTCCGCGTCAGCATCCAGAACTTCCAGTTGCGGACGTTTATTCCCGGCTTGCCGGCGATGATAACACCCCCGTCTTTCGAAACGACGATACCCAGCGAAAGTCTGGGGCGCGTCGGTACTGTTGATGTCGCTTGTTAATGTGAGAGGAAGAACTTAAGTGCCTAATATCAGGATATTACTTGTCACGCGTTCCAATACGGTCGCTTCTGCCATCAGTGCCCGCCTGGAAGAGCATCCTGAATATCGCGTTACAAAAAAAATTATTAGCAATGGCCACAGCGACCCCTTCCACGATATTCAGTCGAAGCCTGATGTGCTGTTGCTGCACTACATTCAGGGCTACGGAGAACTGGAGCATCTGGCGGAATCGGCCGTGAGCCAGCGACTGCCACTGATCGTGCTGGGCCCGCCTGACGACGCTATTGCCATGAGGCTCGCCATGCGAGCCGGTGCGAGCGACTACATTTCTCATCCGCCGCAACAGGAGGAACTACTCAGCGCGTTGACAAGGGTGCGTGAACATCTAAAGGAAAAAGTGAACAGTCGTGGCCAACTCGTGACGGTCATGAATAGCAAGGGCGGATCCGGAGCAAGTTTCGTCGCTGCCAATCTTGCCTGTGCGCTAACGCAACAAAAAAATACAAACGCAGTTCTTGTCGACCTCGACCTCCAGTTTGGCGGCCTTGCGCGGTACTTTGATCTATATCCGAAGCGCGGACTTCCAGACGCACTGGCTGAGGTCGAGGATATGGACGAAGTCTCTGTGGAGGCCTATATCACGAAACATGAATCGGGCTTGCGCCTGCTAGCCGCGCCAACATCCGATCGGCTTTTGCTTTCACGAGACGTCGCGATCGAACACGTCGACAGCCTGCTTCAGATACTGGCAAGTAACAACGACTACGTAATAGCCGACTTGCCGCGGCGCGTCGATGACGTCAGTGCGACAGTTCTTGAGCACTCCGACCAGATACTTATGGTGGTTCAACAATCTCTAGCACATATCAATGATGCCGCGCGCATGATCCAGTTGATCACGAAAGAGCTGGCTGTGCCAATGAACAGAATACGCGTTGTCATTAATCGACATGTCAAGAACGCTCTAATCGACGCCAATGATATAAAAGGGGCGCTGAAAATTGATCAAGTAACTGTCATACCGAATCAATACAAGCTGGTTTCCGAAAGTATCGATTCCGGGATTCCGATAATGCAAACAGCGACGAGGTCCGCAGCCGGAAAAGCAATACAACACTTGCTACACGATGTCTGCGGCACCGAAGATACAGAGTCAACGTCGCACCTGCTGGGTCGCGTATTGCCTGCTTTCTTGGGTAGGAATTGATGGCCAGCGTAACCAGAAATGCGTTCAGCGCGATTGCGGCGGAAGAGCGGGTCGACGAAGTGGAGCGAGTTCGCCCTCTCAGTGATAGCGAGCTCGAGTGGAAAAACCGGATAAATGAGGAATTGCTGACAGTACTTGATCTGTCGTTGCTCGAAACAATCGACGAATCAAAGGCCAGGGCCGAAATACGTCAAATAGCATTGCAATTGATGATCGACGAGTCGGCGCCGCTCAGCGTTAAGCAACGCAAACTCATCATTCAGCGAATCGAAGATGAGGTCATGGGACTCGGCCCACTGGAGCCCTTATTAGCTGATAAATCCGTTTCCGATATCCTGGTCAATGGTTCCAAGTCAGTTTATGTCGAGCGACGCGGAAAACTCGAAAAGACCAATGTGACGTTTACGGATGACTCTCATCTGATGAACACTATCGACCGTATTGTATCTGCAGTCGGGCGGCGAATTGACGAGTCATCACCGATGGTTGATGCGCGTTTGGCAGACGGATCACGCGTGAATGCGATCATCCCGCCACTCGCGATCGATGGCCCGTCGGTTTCAATTCGGCGTTTCGCGGTGGAGCTGCTATCGATCGATGACCTGATTTCGCTCGGCACAATATCGACTGAGTTAGCACGAGTGCTGGAGGCGATCGTCAAGGCGCGCCTCAATGTGTTGATTTCAGGTGGTACGGGCGCTGGTAAAACGACTTGCCTGAACATTCTTTCCGCTTTCATTCCGCACGATGAGCGAGTTGTGACTATTGAGGACTCCGCAGAATTGCAATTGCAACAACCGCATGTCGTTCGCCTGGAGACGCGCCCACCAAACATTGAAAGCCGGGGTGAAGTGACCTCAAGAGACCTGGTTCGAAATAGCCTTCGCATGCGACCGGAACGCATTATCGTCGGTGAGGTGCGGGGCGCCGAGGCGCTGGACATGCTGCAGGCGATGAATACCGGGCACGATGGTTCATTGACGACGGTGCACGCGAATACCCCACGCGACGCGCTCGGCCGAGTTGAAAACATGGTCTCGATGACCGGCATAAATTTTCCGATTAAAGCACTGCGAGCGCAGATTGCTTCTGCCATTAATGTAGTCATTCAAGTCTCACGCCTCGAAGACGGAACAAGAAAATTGGTCAGCGTACAGGAAATCAATGGCATGGAAGGCGACGTTATTACGATGTCTGAGCTGTTCACGTTCGATCGCGAGGGAATCGACAGTGACGGCAAAGTGGTCGGCAAGATCAGGGCAACGGGCGTAATACCTGGCTTCCACAAGGATCTCGCACGTCGCGGTATTGAATTGCCGATTGAGACTTTTGAGCCCGACTGGAAGGGTAAGGAATAACGACAATGTCAAACGGGATGATGATTTTTATCGTGATGATCTTCGTGACCGTATTCTTGCTGGTCCAGGGTCTCGCGACGCCGGTTTTCGGTGAAAGCGCCAAGGCGCGTAAGCGACTGAAGAACAAGCTCGCGGATATCGAATCGGCAAATGAGGAAGAAGCCTTCTCCTCAATCTTAAGGCAAAAATATCTGCGAGAACTGGCACCGTGGGAGCGGCAACTGGAACGCCTGCCCCGCATGGAGGCACTTGCAGCATTCATCGAGCAGTCCGGTCTAAAGTATCTCTCCTACCGCGTTGTTATGTTATCGATAATATTGGCGATCGTCGCCGCCTTTGGTGCCTGGATCGTAATGCGAGTCTGGTACGCTCCGATTGTCGCTGCCGTCATCGCTGCTTATTTGCCTTTTATGAAGATTTCGTCGGCCCGTGCAAAAAGAATTGCTACCTTCGAGGAGCAACTGCCGGATGCCATCGACACAATGGGTCGGGCGCTGCGGGCCGGTCATCCCTTTCCGGCAACTCTCAAGATGATTGGCGAGGAGTTCGAAGATCCGATCGCTTCCGAATTCGATCTGACCTTCGGTGATATTAACTATGGCAACGATGTTCGACGCGCGATGTTGGGGCTCCTGAGTCGAATACCCACAGTTACAGTTATGGCGCTTGTAACCGCCGTGCTCGTACAAAAGGAGTCGGGTGGCAACCTTGCCGAGATTCTCGAGCGAATTTCCGCTGTAATTCGTGGTCGATTCAAACTGAATAGAAAAGTCAAGACCTTATCGGCCGAGGGCCGCATGTCCGCGTGGGTTCTCGCCATGGTTCCCTTCGTGTTGTTCGTGGTGCTGATGATCACGACGCCGGACTATCTGCCCACCCTGATTGACGATGCGCGCGGGCAAAAAATGATTGTCGGAAGCATGATCTCCGCGTCGATTGGAATCCTGTGGATTCGGAAAATCCTTAGAATCGAGGTCTGACATTATGCAAGCGATAATCGACCTACTAAATAATTACCTGAGTGACGAATCAACGTTGAAGTGGACCGTGGTCGTTTTGGTTGGCGGTGTCATATTCATACTCGCGCTAGGCATTTCCGTAATTGTTATGGGCGTTACCAATCCAGTACGACGCCGGCTAGGTATGGTCAACCAAAAGGAAGAAGCGCCGAAGGGAGCGCTGGCTCTTAGAATCTCAACCGCTATGGGTCCGCTGGCAGCATTCGTGCTGCCGAAGGAAGAGCTGGAGCGCAACAAGATAAAGCATGATCTGTACAAAGCGGGATTTCGCACTCCCCAGGCAATGCAGATATTCTACGCGATGAAAGCTGTGTTAGCCGTGTCACTAGCCTCAATTGTGTTGCTCGCTTCGCCGTTCTTACCGAATATTGATACGCAAACTCTCATGATGTATGCGGCGATGGCAGGTGCCGTGGGCCTCCTGCTTCCAAACTATGTTCTGTCCAAGGCCCTGGAGCGACAAATGCGCCTGTTGCGCAACGCGTTTCCCGATGCCCTCGATCTGCTCGTCGTTTGCGTGGAGTCGGGTCTAGGTCTTGGTCCGGCGCTACAGAGAGTTGCCGATGAGATAAGTGTCAGTCATCCGGAACTCGCATTAGATCTCTCAACGGTCAACGCCGAAATGCGCGCCGGCGTGCAGCGCGAGAAGGCGTTAAGGAACCTGGCGGATCGAACCGGTCTGCCCGATATTCGGGGTCTTGTGGCACTGCTTGTACAGTCCATGCGATTCGGGACAAGTGTTGCGGATGCTCTTCGCATTTATTCCGAGGAATTCAGGGACAAGAGAATGCAGGCCGCGGAGGAGCAGGCCGCGAAAATAGGCACGAAGATGATATTCCCGCTTGTACTCTTTATGTTCCCCGTGTTTTTTGTCGTTGCAGTCGGACCGGCGGCTCTGCGTATCATCGATGCGTTCAAGAGTCTTTGATGACTTGTTCTAGGCGGTGTGAATTGTGGATAGGTTAGGGAGAGGCGCGTGAGGTTTCTGAAAGAAAGATACTCCTGGCTGATCGTCTTGGGTATATTTTGGCTCCAAGGGTGTGCTTCAACGCCACATGATGACACGTCTAGCCGTACCGCCGGTGACCTCAGCAGCGATAATCTCGACTTGTTATTTGCGACCGAATTTCCTGTCGCGTCAAAAGATGAAGCGCTGGCGAAAGCGACGCGTGCATACCGCGATGGCGAACTCGATAAGGCACAGTTTTACCTGGTCCGGGCATTGAAATTTGATACGAGTGATACTGACGTCCTGGCGCAAATCGGCAACCTGCATGCTCGCCAGAAAGACGCCGTCCTTGCCGCCCGAGCCTTTCAATTCGCGCTTCAGCAGGAGCCCCAACACGCAGCGTCCCTTGAAGGGATGGGCTTGCTGTATTTCAAGTCCGGCAATGATGATGAGGCACAAAAACACCTCGAACTGGCTATAGCGAGCGCGCCGAATCTCTGGCGTTCGTACAACGTGCTGGGAGTTATTGCTGACCGGCGCGAGGAATTTGAACTGGCGCAATCCTACTATGATGCCGCCCTCGAGATACAGCCTTTGTCCGATAGCGTGCTAATCAATCGCGGCTTTTCAAAATACCTGGTCAAGGACTACCAGGCGGCGGCACTTGATTTCTATACTGTCGCCGAACGCAGTGATAGCGGGAAAGCCTGGCGCAATCTCGCCCTCGTTTACGCCAGGCAGGGCTGGTATGAAACGGCAATTGAGACATTCATGAAAGCCGGAGACGAGAGCTACGCGTACAATGAAACCGGTGCGATCGCCATGTCCAATGGCGATGCCGATGCAGCGTTACAATATTTGACAGAGGCAGTCCGGCTTTCTCCGACCTACTTCGCACAGGCCGAGAAAAACCTGGCCGAACTTCGCAAGAAAAACACGCAAAGCTATTCGAACTGACGGATCAGTAGTGGTTCTGTAAAACTGAAGAGTGGGCTATTCTGCAGATTCGCCGGAGCGCGTATTCCAGACCCAACCGGCAAGGAAGCCGACGACCGCGCCAACTACTGCGGCCGATAGCATATCGACCTGTCCTGGACCCGTTACGGCACCGACGATGCCCCCTACGACCAGGCCAATGATTGCGAGCGAAATGATCTTATGATTTTTTATCATTATTATTCTCCAAAAGACTTGAATTGACCTGCAGAACTACTTGAAATCCAAAGGCCAAATCAACACCACAATTGTGCCATTAAAGAGCATCCAATTACAGCCATCCACTTGTCATAACGACGAAAAAAGTGCTCGGGCTTATGCAACGGCCCTGGTGACCCGCTTCGGCTCCGATACGCCGTAGCCTTGTGCATAATCCACGCCCATACCGCGCAGCATCGTGATGATCTCTTCGTTCTCGGCGAATTCGGCGATGGTCCGCTTGCCGGTCAGGTGACCGATCTCATTAATCGAACGCACCATTTCTCGATCGATCGGATCGTGCAAGATCTCTTTGACGAAGCTGCCGTCGATCTTCAAGAAATCGACGGGGAAATGCTTGAGGTAGCCGAACGACGACAGGCCCGTACCGAAGTCGTCGAGTGCAAATTTACAACCGAGTTCTTTGAGCGCATTGATAAAGCGATTGGCTTGCGAGTAGCTGGCAATGGCAGCTGTCTCCGTAATCTCGAAACAGATTCTCGTCGCATCGATACCGCTCATCTGGAACTGATCCACAACGAACGGCAGGAACTTTTCGTCGCCCAGGCTCTGGCCGGATAGATTAATTGAACAGAGCGACAGGCGTTCACGCTCATCGGCCTCCGATACGAGCCAGCGAAAAGCGCTGCGAATGACCCAGCGGTCGATATTCGGTGTAATACCGTAGCGCTCTGCCGCTTCTATGAACAGGCCTGGAGAGATGATGCCGCCGTTCTCGTCACGCATGCGCAACAGGATTTCGTAGTGCGTGCCCTCTTCGTCCGCTTGCAGCGGCTGAATGGTCTGGCGAAACAACTCGAAGCGATTCTCTTCGAGCGCGTTATTGATGCGGGCCGCCCACTGCATTTCGCGGCGGCGGCGCATCAGGTCGATGTCGTTTTCCTGGAAGCTGTGTATGCGATTACGTCCCGCTTCCTTGGCCGCCGCGCAGGCGCTGTCCGCCGCCGTCAGTAACCCGGCGACGTCCTCGTTGTCGGCGGTGATCGGTACGACACCGACGCTGACGCCGAGTCGGAAATTGCGCTCCTCCCAGACGAACTTGTATTCACCGATAGCCATGCGCAGCGTCTCGGCCGTGTTCATCGCCTCTTCGAGGCTGCAGCTCTCGAGCAATACGCCGAATTCATCGCCGCCGAGCCGCGCCAACGTGTCGCGCCAGCGAATCTTGGATTTCAACAGGGCGCCGAGCTGGCCGAGCAGCGCATCGCCCGCACTGTGTCCGCAGGAATCGTTCACGATCTTGAACTGATCCAGGTCCAGGTAGAGCAGCGCGTACGATGTTTCTCGAGCTTTCGCGCTCTTGAGTGCACGCTCCACGCGGTTTTCGAATTCACGCCGATTGACAAGACCCGTCAGGATGTCATGACTGGCGTGGTAGCTGAGGCGCCGGTTCAGATCACGCGATTCGCTGACATCGTGAAATACGAGAACGCCACCCGTGACCGTTCCACTGCCGTCACGAATCGGTGACGCCGTGCTTTCGATGTAAAGTTCGTTGCCATCGCGACGAATCAACAAGGTCGGGCGTACCGACTTGATGGCGCGATCGCGACGGATAGAGACGGCGAGCGGATTCTCGAGCGGTTCGCAAGTCTCTTCGTGAAATCCGCGAAAAATCTCGTCGATCGGACGACCGCTTGCATCGTCGACCTTCCAGCCTGTGAGCTCTTCGGCCACCGGGTTGACATACTCGACGTTGCTATTCGCGTCCGTCGTAATGACGCCATCGCCGATCGATTGCAATGTAATCTGCGCGCTTTCTTTTTCGCGAAAAAGAGCGTCTTCGTAGAGTTTGCCTTCGGTAATATCGACTTCAACGCCGAGCAGACGCAAAAGGCGACCGTTGTCATCAACGATTGCCTTGGCGCGGCTCTTCATCCAGCGCCAGTCGCCGCTCTGGTGCTGCATGCGATGCACGGATTCGAATAATGGCGTCTTGCCCTCCAGGTGCTCGCGCATGCGTGTTTGCACACGCGCCATGTCATCAGGATGGACAAGGCGATACCAGTCGAGCATCACGTCCTCATCGTCGGCGTCGTAGCCCAGCATCGTCTTCCACCGACGCGACAGATTGATGTGCTTCGACTGGCCGTTAAAGTCCCAGATGCCGTCATTCGCCGTTATCGCTATCAGCAAATTGCGCTCCTGTAATTCATCCAGCAGCGCCTTGTCGCCGACGCGCTCGATGCCGACCGCGAGCGACGAGCCAAACAGTTTCATGAGTAAATGCAAATTCGCGTCCCAACCATCGACAGCACGCTCGTTGACGATTCCCAGGAATCCCGCGATCTCACCATGCGCCGAGAAGCCGATGACGAGGGCTGCACCGATGTGCAACTCGTTAAGGCGCTCGAGTTCATCCCTGGCCACTTTTGGACCGCCCAGCGTGTCGGCGACCTCAACGACGCGCAAATGCCCCAGCCGCTGACGAAGCCAGGGCCAGTCATCGAGCTTCTCGCCCGCGAGGACAGCGGGCCGGCACTGCGCGAAGCCACTGCATGACGCCAGCACGGATTCGATTTTCGAACCGTTATCACTGATGAGGGCTATGAATGCGGCATCCGTTCCTGTGGCTTCCGGCAGCTCATCGACAATGGCCTGCAGTTGATCCACATACCTGGCCGGATCCAGATTTTGCATGCCAACGGCGATCTTGGTCTGCAGAGCATCGACAGCACCGCGAGTCCGCTCGCCCGCTCGCGGTTTACGGTGCCGGATTGCCGGGGGTATCTGGGTGTCGGACGGGTTCGTCATTACGGTGCAACATTTTGACACGATACTGGAGGAATACAAGATAAGTCGCTGTATTTTTGCGTTTTCTTCGCCTACAGAACCATTTTACATAAGACAATGCCCCATCGCCGGGTCAACCGATCCGCCACTGTCTCGTTATAGGCCTGAACACCAGAGCTTGGGCTGAAAGGAGACCCCCAATGAAAAACACGTATCAGGACCTGCCCGAATTGGCAGGCACAAGGAAGATCGTTGGCTGGATGACGATGCTGTTTGCGTCCGTCATTCTGGCCGCCTGTGGTGGCGGCGCCGGTACCGCGGCAAACCCGGACAGCGGCACGACCGCCGCTTGCGACCCGAACGACGACAGCACATTCGACGAATGCGGCACCGTGTTGGTCGCGCTGACCGACGCCAACGGCGACTTTCTCAACTATACGGTCGATGTCATGTCGCTGAAACTGGAGACGGCAGATGGCCGTGTGGTTGAAACCATGCCGCGCAAGACGCGCATCAACTTCAGCGACTACGTCGATCTGACAGAACTCGTCACCGTCGCGACGATTCCCCCGGCGACCTACGTAGCGGGGACGATCAGCCTCGACTACGCAGACGCCGAAGTGTTCGTCGAAGCCGACGGCGCGTCGAAAGAAGCAGTTGTGAAGAATCCGGAAGGCGAGACGCTCACGCAGACGACACTCAAGATTAATCTGTCGAATCGCGATCAGCTCATCGTTACGCGAGGACGGCCTGCCCTGCTGCAGCTCGACTTCGACCTTGACGCCTCGCATACCGTCGACATTGCAGAAACCCCGGCGGAAGCGATTTCGGAGCAGTTCATTCTTGCTGAAGTCGCACCCGTCGATGAAAAGGACATTCGGGTTCGCGGTCCGCTGGTAGACGTAAGCATCGATGAATTGACGTACACGGTTGCGCTGCGTCCCTTCCATGACCGTGCCGGCGACTTCGGCCGGATCAAAGTGCATGTCACGAAGGACACCGAGTTTGAAGTGAATGAAGTCGTGTCAATGGGTGTAGACGGCCTGAGCGCCCTCGAAGTCGCTGGCCCTGGCACCCCAACGGTCGCCAAAGGTACGCTCGACGTCGCTGAGCGCAAGTTTACAGCCGACATCGTGCTCGCGGGAACCAGCGTTCCCGGCATCGACAGAGACGCCGTGATTGGCAACGTCATCAAGCGTGATGGCAATTTCCTGACCATTCGCGGCGCGACTATCGTGCCGTCGGATCGCCGCACGCATTTCCATGACGACGTGGTCGTTGAAGTCGGTCCGGACACCAAAGTATTAAAAGACGGAGACCGCGTGTCCGACCTGAGTATCAAGGCTATCTCGATCGGCCAGCGAGTCACGATTCGTGGCAATCAGCCGACACCGACGACGGACGCGTTAGCACCGCAAATCCTGTTTGATGCCACCCAGGGCTCCGTGCGCATGCACGTCACGCACCTGTCGGGCATCGTCAAGACAGTCATGCCTGGCCAGACAGATATCACCCTGCACTCAATTGACCGTCGCCGCGTTCAGATCTTCGATTTCAGCGGCACCGGTCAAACTGAAGGGCAAGACGCCGACCCGGAGAATTACGAGGTGGCCACGGGCAATCTGACACTCGCTGACTTTGCCGAAGGCAAGCCGATCGTCGCACGCGGCTTCCCGACGGCTTTCGGTTGGGCGCCGCCCGACTTCACGGGTCGCACCGTCATCGACTACACGGACGTTCGAAGTGTACTGGGAGTTGGCTGGGGCGCGATGGGAACCGAGATGCCCTTCCACGAGGTCACAAGGGAGTACCTGGTTCTCGATAACCAGAATCAGGATATCGATGAACGCCATTACATCAAGCAGGGTCCCGTTTTGATTGATCTCACAACGCTCGATTCCAACACGAAGATCGTGCCGCGCGAAACCGACCGGCTGGCGTTCTACATCAAGACCGCCGACAGCATACGCATGTATTCGCATTTCGCGGACTTTGCTGACGACCTTGGCGAGAGTCTATTGGCGGGCGATAAAGCACGCTCGATGCATGCTCGTGGTAGATACGACGCTGGCGCAAATGAGTTCACAGCATACAAGATTGGCGTCTATCTTCTGGAGCCCCAGTAAACGATAAGGCCTCACCTACCCAGCAGTTCTTATCCATTGGCTCAGACCCGTCACCCTTCGGTGGCGGGTCTTTTCTTGGCGGCAGAATCGTCAGTCTCTCGACTCGCTTACCAGTTCAGAGCCGTGATTTCCCCATCAGTATTCCAGCCATCCCTGTCAGCTATCCGACGCAACCTGTCGACACGATCGCCAGGCTGCGGGTGCGTCGAGAGATACGTGAGGATCTCGCGCACGTTTGCGCTGTCTTCATCCCAGCGTTCAAACAGCCGCGCGGCCTCGTTGACATGGCCGTACTGCGAATGCACGATCGCGAGTCCGAATTCGTCGGCCCTCGATTCCTGCTCGCGACTGAAACCACGCAGCGTGATGTCGGTGGCCTTGATGCCAATTCCCGCCACGTCGTTGCCCGTGACGACGGCGAAGAATAACGACAATACGATGCCGCGGCCAAGTGCGCGCAGGTGATCTCTGTTCCTGAAGTGACCGAGTTCATGGCCAAGTACGAATGCGAGCTCATTCTCCGATTCAACCTGGTCGAGCAGACCCTGCGTGACGATGATAAGTCCGCCAGGCAATGCCATGGCATTCGACAGCTCGGAATCATCGATTTCGACACGAAACTCGTACGGCGACTCAGCCCAGTGACTCGCGAGCCGATCCACTAGCAACTGCGTCTGCAACAAACGCTCGTCCGCTGGTGAAACCGTCACGAGGTCGTCCGGCATCCAGTCCGAAAACAGCCTCGCCTCGGTCTCTGCCGGCACAAAGTACAATGCGACCTCGATAATGAATACCAACGCCAGCGCAATCACAATGAATATTGCCGTAAGGCCGACGATCAAGGTGCCCGCTTCCATCAGCGGATGAACATCGCTGACGTTGATGCCGTCCCGTGGTTTTTTCGGGATGAATTTCACTGCATCGTCAACCGAAGCGGCTCTTCAGTTTGACCGCTGTGCCGAAAGCCAGCATCTCAACGCCGGCGGTGCCCTTGCCATCCCGTCTCGCGTTCGCGAGGCGCGACGTCTCCAGGCGTACGTTGAAGATGGCGTCGAAGCCCTGTTCGCGCGCCGACTCCGTCATGCGCAGCAACGCTTCGCGCCGGGCCCTCTCGAGCAGCGGCTCATAAGTCTTGATACGGCCGCCAACCAGGCCACGCAATCCGGCTATGACGCGCTTGAAATAATCAAGGGATATGACAATGCTGCCGGTCACCATATCGGACGTTGTCGCATTCCAATCGTCGGGCATCGTGTCGAATGACACCACGGGGAAGCCGTGCAGGTCATCCTCACGTTTACGAATATTCCTGAAGTGCCTGTTCTCGAGATAACTGCCGATAAAATACGCAACCAGAATTATGACCAGTGGCAGTCCATAATTGAAAAGCATGCTCACTTTTTGGACCGAGTCTTCCATGTCACGCGACCCGAACCGCAGTGCCATAAGCAAACAACTCGGCAGCACCCTGGGAAATAGAGCTCGTTGCAAACCGCACATTGACCACCGCGTTAGCGCCCATCGATTTCGCCTGTTCGATCATGCGATCGGTTGCCTCCTTGCGAGAGTCCTGTAGCAGCTCTGTATATCCTTTGAGCTCGCCACCCACGATGTTCTTAAGACCGGCCATGATGTCACGGCCAACGTGTTTGGCGCGCACAGTATTTCCTGTGACCACACCGTAGAACTCGACGATGTTTCGGCCGGGAATACTCTCGGTGTTACTGATGACTATTGCGTTGTTCGTGACGTCCATGGATGCTCCTCACCTGGGCTTACGCGAAATACTTGCGAACAATACTATCATCGCCAGACATCCGCGATCGTATGCACTAGGATGGCGTCGAACATCGCTGCGACACAGGAACACGCGCATTGGATATCAGCTCTATCAGTCTCTGGCTGCTCGCCCTCGTTCTCGCGGCGATTTCGCTCGGCTCATTCATTAAAGGCATTACCGGCATGGGGCTTCCCTTGCTTGCCGTACCCGCCATCGCGAGCTTCACATCGGTTGAAGAAGCCGTGATCCTCATGATCATTCCGACGTTCGGCTCAAATCTCTGGCTCGTAGTTACTCATCGACGTTTTGCGAATCTTCTGTCCCAGCACTTGCCATTCCTTGTGGCCGGCTTCATCGGCGGCGGACTCGGTACGTTCGTGCTCGTCGCCGTTGATGACCGATGGCTCAAGTTAACGCTTGCCGTTTGGCTGGCTGTTTATCTGCTCCAGTACATTTTCGGCAATTTTCTACGGTCGTTTTTCCAGGCGCGCGGCGCAATGGCGGGTGCCGCCGGAATGCTGGCGGGCACGATCCAGGGCGCCACAGGAATCTCGGCGCATATCGTCGCGCCGTACTTTCACGGCCGAAACGTGGCGCCCGAAGCCTATGCGTTTCTGATCGCCAGCGCATTCCTGACGTTCTCATGCGCGCAAATAGTGACTGCCGTCAGCACCGAGCTATTCACGCCGGAGCGATTTGCGATAGGAATGGTGGCGCTGATCCCGACGCTCGTGTTCATACAGATCGGCATCGGTCTCGCAGGGAAACTCTCGGCGGCCCTGTTTCAGAAGATTTTGCTGGTGATCTTCATTCTGATGGAGATCAAATTGATCTCGGACGTTATTTGACGGCCCGCCCTCTTCGTCAGGGGCGCGGCCGAAACCACTGCCGAGGGCAAATGTTATGCTATGCACCATGCAGCCACGCTTACGCTTTCTCTGAGGATAAGTCATGCAACTAACGATCAACGGTGTTGACCATGAGGTGAACGTAGAGCCCGACATGCCATTGCTCTGGGTACTCCGCGACGAACTGGGCATAACAGGATCGAAATTCGCTTGCGGCATTGCGCGGTGCGGTGCCTGTACAGTTCACATCGACGGCCGTGCAGTTCGATCCTGTGTGCTTCCCGTGAGCGCGGTGAGCGGCGAAGTCACGACCATCGAGGGACTCGGTAACCCGGACACGATGCACGCGGTGCAAGAAGCCTGGGTCGAGCACCAGGTAGCACAATGCGGCTATTGCCAGTCCGGGCAGATTATGTCCGCGGCAGCTTTGCTGACTCAAAATCCGGATCCGACGGACGATGATATCGACGCGGCGATGTCCGGGAATCTCTGCCGCTGTGGTGCCTATCCGAGAATTCGAACCGCCATCAAGGCGGCCGCCGACAAACTTGGGGGGGCTTGAGTCATGGGTCGCTTGAAGACAATCACGCGCCGCACGTTCGTGATCGGATCCGTGGCTGTAGCGGGCGGCGTTGCTATCGGTTATTGGAAATACAAGACACCTTACGATAACCCGCTGCTTGCCGAACTCGAAAAAGGCGCCGCGGCGCTGACGCCCTACGTGCAAATCGATCAAAAAGGTATAACCATTATCGCGCCGAGGGCCGAAATGGGCCAGGGCGTGCACACGACGCTTGCCGCATTGGTCGCGGAAGAACTCGATGTTTCCCTGGACGACGTCCAGGTCGAGCACGGGCCGGCATCAAAAGCTTATTACAATGCCGCGGTACTCGAAGAGGGGGTGCCATTCGCACAGACCGACTACAGCAGGATGGCGGAAAATGTTCGGGCGTTGACAAAAGTGCCCGCAAAGTTTCTTGGTCTGCAAGTCACCGGCGGCTCGTCATCGATCCCGGATGGCTTCGTCAAGATGCGCACGGCCGGTGCTGCGGCTCGTCATATACTGCTGCAGGCCGCTGCCGATCGCCTGAATGCCGACCTCGCGACGCTCGAGACGGACAACGGCGCGGTCGTGGCCGCGGATGGTACTCGTATTCCTTACACCGAACTCGCCGTCGCGGCGGCGACGATCGATCCGCCCCGGGATCCTGAGCTAAAACCTGAGTCGCAGTGGAAACTGCTCGGCAAATCCTTGCCCCGCGTTGACCTGGTCGCTAAGTCGACCGGCACTGCGGAGTACGCAATCGACGTACGCCTGCCCGGCATGTTGTTCGCGACCATCAAGAAGAATCCTCGCCTGGGCGGCAGAATGATTGGCTACGACGCGACGAAAGCGGAATCGATGCCGGGTGTGAAAAAAATTATCGCGTTTAGCGACGGCGTAGCCGTTGTTGCGACAAACTCCTGGTATGCAATCAAGGCAGCAAATTCGATTACCTTCGATTGGGGGGATGCGCCGTATCCGGCGACGACCGAAGAAATGATGGAAAAGATCTTGGCGTCATTCTCGGATGATTTTGAGGACAGCCAGTTTCGCGATGACGGCGACGTCGAGAAAGCCTTGATTGAAGCTGACGTAGTGGAAACGGAATATCGAGTGCCGTTTCTCGCGCACGCAACCATGGAGCCGATGAATGCAACGGCGCAATTGACAGGCGGTCGTCTCGATGTTTGGGCCGGCAACCAGTTGCCGACCCAGGTCACGAAAGAAGGCGTGGCCATCACGGGCCTGGACGAAGAAAACGTACATGTGCACACACCCTTTATGGGCGGCGGTTTCGGGCGCCGAGCCGAAATGGATTTCATCAAGCAAGCGATCGAAGTCGCCAAGGCGATGGAAGGCACACCGGTCAAGTTGACATGGACACGTGAAGAAGACATGACGCACGACCAGTATCGTCCGGCCGCAGTAGCGCGTTTTCGAGGTGCCGTCGTCGACGGTTTACCCTCGGCATTTGACTTGAAGCTGGCAACATTGTCGGTGATTGCGTCGCAGATGGGCCGTATCGGTATTCCTGCCGCAGGCCCGGATATTTCAATCGTGCAATCTGCCTGGGACCAGCCGTATTCGATACCGAACTACCGCGTGACCGGGTATCGAACTCCCGCGATGATCCCGGTGACGTCGTGGCGTTCAGTGGGCGCCTCTCAAAACGGCTTCTTTCACGAGAGCATCGTCGATGAGCTGGCGCAGGCTGCGCGACGCGATCCGCTGGAGATGCGGTTGGAATTAATGACGCATGAGCCGAGCCGCAATGTGCTCGAAGCCGTTGCAGAGATGTCGGGCTGGGGCAACCCTTTGCCGGATGGGCACGGCCGCGGGGTCGCATTCGTTCTGTCATTCGGTGTTCCCGTCGCGGAAGTCATCGAAGTTGCGGATACCGCCAAGGGCATCAAGATCGTCAATGCGTGGGCTGCCGTGGACGTCGGCACGGCACTCGATCCCAGGAATATCGAGGCGCAGGTGCAGTCCGGTATCAACTTCGGCCTCGCCGCAGCTATCATGGGCGAGATCACGGTCGATGACGGTAAGGTCCGGCAATCCAATTTTCACAATTACGATTCGATTCGAATCAACCAGGCGCCGCCAATCGTTGTTAAGGTTCTGGAGAACGGCGACAAGATTCGCGGAATCGGCGAGCCTGGTCTGCCGCCGGCAGCGCCGGCACTGGCCAACGCCATCTTTGCAGCGACCGGTCAGCGTATCCGCGAGTTGCCGCTGAACAAACACATCAAGTTTGCGTAGCGCTGGCCAGCGGCTCCATTCGTGCCGCAGCGGCTGAATTTCGTCAATTCGGCGGAAAATGGCTGTTTTTGGTCGCTTTGTTGCGGAAATTCGGGCCCATGTCGCTGAAAAACCACCGGATATCCTTTGACTTGGGCCCCTTGGACGATATACTTCGGCCAGCTAGATTGATCGGCTGATATTTGTGTTTTCCATTTCGAAGTTCCGTAGGTTCATCTCGACCTGTTTTTCATAAGTACCAAGCATCACTTCTTGCGACCCGGCCTTCCATACGAAGGCCAATATTACTTTTGATTAAATAGGAAATTATTATGTCGACGACTACCGGAACCGTAAAATGGTTTAACGAAGCTAAAGGCTTTGGCTTCATCGAGCAGGAATCAGGTCCTGATGTATTTGCTCATTTCAGCAACATCCAGGGCGATGGATTCAAGACGCTGGCTGAAGGCCAGAAGGTTGAGTTCACAGTGACGCAGGGCCAGAAAGGTCCGCAGGCTGAGAACATCGTACCGCTCTAAGCTCTAAACGGTTTGGAAACAGAGGGCGAGACCTTACGGGTCTCGCCCTTTTTTTTGCCCGTCGAAGCGGCCTGGCCCGCTTGTTCGAGATGGGTGGGTTCCTGTTTCGACAAATGCACGTAAGTTTGCCAACGCCGATTGACCGTTTCCTGCGCCATTTGCATCATGCGCTCGGCTTCTTCCGGGTTGGTCTTGAGCAGCACTTTGTATCGGTTTTCGTTGTAGGCGTATTCCCTGAGCGGAATAGTCGGCCGCGTTGAATCGAGCACGAATGGCTTGTGACCTGCGGCGCGCAGAGCCCCCGTACCTCGAGCGCGGCGCGTCAGATCGGTGCGTTTTGTCAGGTCATTGGTAGTCATAATCTGATGTCAATCATAGGTACGGCGTATCGCATTCACATCAGTGGTATTGCTGATGTTACCGCGGCTCGCAGTAGATTTACGTATCGCGCGTGCCGGGCATGCTGGCTACAGTCACAAAATGAAAACCGTTATCGAGCCTTTCCGCATCAAGACAGTTGAACCCATCAAGTTCACTCACCGGGTGGAGCGCAAAACGCTGATCCGGGAAGCCCATTACAACCCGTTTCTGCTGCGCGCTGAGGACGTTATCATCGATTTGCTGACGGATTCCGGTACCAGTGCCATGTCGTCGGAAGCCTGGGGCGCCATGATGCGCGGCGACGAGTCCTACGCGGGTGCTCGCAGCTGGTATCGGTTTCGCGACACGGTCAAAGATATCTTTGGTTTTGAGCAGGTCATTCCCACACACCAGGGACGCGCCGCCGAACACATCCTGTTCAGCGTGATGGTCAGACCAGGCTCCATCGTTCCGAATAACACGCACTTCGACACGACCCGGGCGAATGTCGAATTCGTTGGCGGTACGCCGGTAGATCTTGTCTGTGCCGAAGCCGATGACCTCGATTCTGACCACCCGTTCAAAGGCAACATGGACACCGCAGCGCTGGAGAAACTGGTTGCCGATATAGGCCCAGATAACATTCCCGTCATCATGGTAACGGTGACCAATAATTCTGGAGGCGGCCAGCCCGTTTCAATGGCCAACGTGCGCGAGATCAGCCGCATCGCCCGGGCTGCCAGTATTCCTTTTTATATAGACGCCTGCCGCTTTGCCGAGAACTCGCACTTCATCAAGCAACGCGAGCCTGGCTACGAAAACACTCCCACCATCGACATCGCCCGCGAGATGTTCAGCTATGCCGATGGCTGCACCATGTCCGCCAAGAAAGATGCGTTCGGCAATATTGGCGGTTTCCTGTGCACGAACGACGCGGAGCTGGCGCAACAGGAGCGCAACATACTGATCCTCACCGAGGGTTTTCCTACGTATGGCGGCTTGGCCGGACGCGATCTCGAAGCCATCGCCGTTGGGCTGAGAGAGATACTCGACGAGCACTACCTGGACTACCGCCTGTTTTCGAACGCGTATGTCGTCAACCATTTGCGTGAAGCCAGCATTCCGGTGATGGCGCCAGCCGGCGGACATGCCGTGTACCTCGACGCGCGGCGCTTCCTGCCGCATATCGAGCCACTGCAGTTTCCGGGTCAGGCATTGGCCGTGGAGCTGTATATCGAGGCTGGCATTCGTGCCGTCGAGATCGGGACCGTGATGTTCGGTGCCGACCCCAAGACGGGCGAGGAACACCCCGCCCGGCTCGACTTGCTGCGCCTCGCGATTCCGCGACGCGTCTATACACAAAGTCACATGGACTACGTGCTCGAAGCCATCGGCCTGGTTTGGGAGAGGCGAGAATCCATTCGCGGCATGAAGATCGTGCGAGCGCCAAAGTACCTGCGGCATTTCACGGCCGAATTCGACTGGGTCTGACGCCGATTGGCGTCTGGAGTATTCCAGGTCGACCCGCGTAAATTTCGATGGTCTAATCGAGCGCCACGAATACCACTGGTCATCTCATGATTGAAACGCCCGACAAGCCGGTCGGCCTGTTGGCCCGGAGCTTGGGTGTGTTCGGCTATAGCAGCCGCGCCCTGGAACTCGTGTGGACGACGAGTCGACTGCTCACGATCACGCTGGCGCTATTGACGCTGATTGCCGGCGTTCTTCCGGCCGCGATCGCTTATATCGGTCAGCTCATCGTAGACGGCGTCGTCGAGGCGAGCCGCTCAGCCGACCCCGACACACGGCGCGTGTTGTCGCTGGTCGCTCTGGAAGCGCTTGTCGTTATTGCGATGGCGGCGGCGCAGCGTGGCATTTCGGCAAGCCAGTCCCTGTTGCGCGCCCTGCTCGGCCAGCGCGTCAACGTCATGATTCTCGAAAAAGCGATGACGCTGCAGCTGACACATTTTGAAGACTCCGAGTTCTACGACAAGCTGACACAAGCACGGCGTGAAGCCTCCAGCCGGCCACTGAGCCTCGTCATCCGGACGTTCGGACTCGTTCAGAATGCTATCTCACTGACCAGCTACGCCGTACTCCTGGTCGCGTTTTCGCCGTGGGCTGTCGTCATACTTGTCGGCGCCGGATTGCCGTCGTTTTTCGCCGAGGCGAAATTCTCCGGAGATGCCTTTCGACTGTTTCGCTGGCGCTCACCCGATACCCGCATGCAGATGTACCTGGAGACGGTCATCGCGCGTGAAGACGGCGTCAAAGAAGTCAAATTGTTCCAGCTGGGACCGCGTCTATTGCAGCGTTACCGGGACATTTTCAAGAAGCTCTTCGTGGAAGACCGTCGCCTGACGCTGCGTCGTGATGGCTGGGGTTTCATTCTGGGCTTGCTGTCAACCGCCGCACTGTATGGCGCGTATGGCTGGATCGTTGTTACAACGATCGCCGGTGCCATCACGCTCGGGGCAATGACCATGTACCTGGTCCTTTTTCGACAGGGTCAATCGGCTGTCGCCGCCATTCTCACCTCGGTCAGTGGCATGTATGAGGACAATTTGTACCTGTCCAACCTCTACGACTATCTGGAGCAACCCGTGCCGGCAGGACGCGGCGCGGCGGTCCACGGTCCCGAACCGGGTCGTGGACTGGAATTCCAGAACGTTGCATTCAGCTACCCCGGCGCGAGCAAGAAGGCGCTGAACAACATCAGCCTGCAAGTGCGTCCGGGCGAAAGCCTGGCACTGGTTGGCGAAAATGGTTCCGGCAAGACGACGCTCATCAAATTGCTCACGCGATTATACGATCCGACAGAGGGGCGAATAGTGTTGGACGGGCTCGATTTGCAGGAATGGGATGTCGAAACGCTGCGCCAGAGGATTGGTGTCATCTTTCAGGACTTCGGCCGTTACCAGTTCTCTGTCGGCGAAAACATCGGTGCGGGCGACGTCCGCCACATCGAGAATTCGGAGCGCTGGCAGGCGGCGGCTGAGACCGGAATGGCGGCACCGTTCATCGACGACATGCCCGACGGCTATCAAACACAGCTGGGACGCTGGTTCAAAGGCGGACGCGAGTTGTCCGGCGGACAATGGCAAAAAATCGCGCTGTCACGCGCCTTCATGCGCACCGACGCCGACATTCTGGTCCTCGACGAACCCACGGCCGCGATGGATGCGTCTTCCGAAGCCGCGGTCTTCGATCATTTTCGAACCGCAAGCGGTGACAAGATGACCATACTTATTTCGCATCGCTTCTCGACGGTAAGGGCCGCCGCACAGATCATAGTCATTCACGACGGTGAAATTCTGGAACGAGGAAACCACGAAAGCCTGTTGGCCGAAGATGGCCAATATGCGCATCTCTTTAAGCTGCAGGCGCGCGGTTATCAGTAGTTCGGCGCGATCACCTAGAGGGCAGACTTGAATATGAAGGAACTCGAGGAGTTCTGGAGGAATCTCTCTTCGAATTCTTCGGCGGGAAGCGGCTTGCTGAACAAGAATCCCTGGACCTCATCACAATCATGTGAGCGCAGGAAATCCACATGTTCCTGCGTTTCAACACCTTCGGCGATCACAGTCAGTCCAAGTTGGCGCGCCATCGCAATTATCGCGGCACAGATCGTCGCACCATCATTACTCGCTTCCGAATCCAAGACAAATGACCGGTCTATCTTCAAGGCATCAATCGGGAATCGTGTCAGGTAGCTAAGCGACGAGTAACCCGTGCCGAAGTCATCGATCGCCAGCGTGATTCCTGTGCTCTTCAGGTATTCGAGCGTTGCGATTGTCTTTTCAACATCGCGCATAAGAATACTCTCAGTGAGTTCAAGTTGCAGCAGACTGGGTTTGGCCCCTGCCTCGAACAACGCTTTCATAATCGTCTGCTGCAGGTCGCTTTGATAAAATTGCTGGCTCGAGACATTCACTGCGATGCGGGTCGACCGATCGTATTGTTGTTGCCAGTCGCGCGCCTGCTTGCAGGCCGTCCTTAGCACCCAATCGCCCAGCGGTACGATTTGCCCGCTAGTCTCGGCCATCGGGATGAACCGCGACGGCGGAACGTAATTGCCATCCTCATCCCGCCAGCGAACCAGCGCTTCTGCGCCGACGAGTCTACCGGTATTAAGATCGAGCTTCGGCTGATAATGAAGTTCGAGGATATCGTTTTCGAGCGCTTTGCGTAAATCGTGCTCGAGCGCGAGCCCATGCAGTGTGCGCACGGCCAGCGTCCCCGAATAAAAACGAATTTTGTCCCTGCCGGCGTCCTTCGCCTGATACATTGCGACATCCGCATTTTTCAACAAGTCCTCAACATTTTCTGCGTCGTCAGGATAAATCGAGATACCGATACTCGGCGTGACAACAAACTCATGCGCCTCGAATGGCACTGGTTTTCGCAATGAGTCACCGATCCTTTCTGCAATGCCTGCGAGTATATCGTCGTTCTCAAATTCGCTAATCGCACAAGCAAACTCATCGCCACCCAGCCGCGCAATGCCAGCCGCGATTGAATTTGCCGAATCGCTCGTATGTCGGCTTCGCACAGAATTAGACAGACGTTCTGCGATCGAAGTAATGACGCCGTCACCGATGGTGTGCCCAAGCGTGTCATTTATCCGCTTGAAATTATCGAGATCGAAATAGAGAACAGCAACCCGGCTGCCAGACTTGTCTGCTTCTTCGATCATGCCGCTTAGCTGCAAACGAAATGCCTGCCGATTCGGCAGTCCTGTAAGTTCATCGTACCTCGCCTGATACTCGAGCTGCGCCGTAAGCTTCGTCGCCTCGGTCACGTCCTGAACCTGCAATACGCTGTATTGAAACTCGCCG
>JABDNG010000053.1 GCA_013001045.1 Woeseiaceae bacterium
CTCCGCGGTAAACCTCGTCGATCTGAAAGCTCAACCCGCTCACCGTCCGTGCCGCGCCATCGAAATACACCTGCACCTGGTGCCCGGCTCTCAGCGCCGGGTTCAAGGCCAGCGAGACGTTTAACTGGCCTTCGATGTTCCACAACGTTTGTTCCGCAGCAGGAGAAGTGACCTGCAGGCTCGTGTAACTAAACGGTTCAACCGGCTGACTGCTGGCCTGATCGTTCGACGATGGTGCGCTGCTCGCGCCTGGTCGAACGGGCCTTGGTCGGCTGGGCGTTGTCGGACCGAGGTCCACACGCTCGGCGCCAGGGTGCGGCCGATCCGAGAAATGAACGACACCGTCTTCATCGACCCACTTATAGGCGTCCGCAAGTGCGCCGTTGGCGACAAGCAGTCCCAGGAGAAAGAAAATTGCGCGTATTTCCATTGAATCAGCATAGCAGCGTCAGGGTTCTCCGGGCTAGTGGCCGGGCGACATAATGTCGCCCGGTTCACTGTTTTGGCTCTTACAGGCTGTAATACATGTCAAATTCGACCGGGTGCGTCGTCATTCTGAGACGCGTGACGTTGTCCATTTTCAAGTCGATGTACGCGTCGATCAGGTCGTCACTGAAAACGCCGCCGACTTTCAGGAAATCACGATCGCCATCGAGGGCGGCCAGCGCCTCATCGAGTGAGAACGCAACCAGCTTCAACTCTTTCTCTTCCTCCGGCGGCAAGTCGTACAGGTCCTTGTCCATCGCATCACCCGGGTGGATCTTGTTCTGGATGCCGTCGAGGCCGGCCATCATCATTGCGGAGAAAGCGAGATACGGGTTCGCCATCGAGTCGGGGAAGCGAACTTCGACGCGCCGCCCTTTTGGATTTGCGATATACGGGATACGAATCGACGCAGAGCGGTTGCGCGCCGAGTACGCGAGAATCGTCGGCGCCTCGAAGCCCGGGACGAGACGCTTGTAGCTGTTCGTCGAAGGATTCGCGAACGCGTTGATGGCCTTCGCGTGTTTGATGATGCCGCCGATGTAAAACAGCGCTGTTTCGGACAAACCGCCATAGCCGTCACCCGAGAACAGGTTCTTTCCTTTCTTGAACAAAGACTGGTGCACGTGCATGCCGTTACCGTTGTCATTGACGAGCGGCTTCGGCATGAACGTCGCGGTCTTGCCGTAGGCGTGCGCAACGTTATGCACCACGTACTTGAGGATCTGCACTTCATCGGCCTTGCGCACCAGCGTATTGAATTTCGCGCCGATTTCGCACTGCCCTGCCGTTGCGACCTCGTGGTGGTGTACTTCCGTCGTTACGCCCAATTCTTCGATAGCGAGGCACATGGCGCCACGGATGTCGTGCAATGAGTCAACAGGCGGCACCGGGAAGTAACCGCCTTTCACGGTCGGCCGGTGGCCCGTATTGCCCTCTTCCCGGCTGCGGTCCGTATTCCAGGCGCCCTCGTCGGAGTCGACCTTGTAAAACGCACCCTGCATCGTGTCGTCCCACGAGACATGATCGAACACGAAGAATTCGTTCTCGGGCCCGAAGTACGCCGCATCAGCAATGCCGGTCGATTTCAGATAAGCCTCAGCGCGATCGGCGAGTGAGCGCGGGCAACGATCGTAGCCCTGCATCGTCGATGGTTCTACGACTGTGCAGCGCAGATTGAGCGTCGGCTCGTCGGGAAAAATGTCGAGGACCGCCGAGTCGGGATCGGGCATCAAAATCATGTCCGATTCGTTGATTCCCTTCCAACCGGAGATGGAGGAACCATCAAACATCTTGCCATCTTCGAACAGATCGTCGTCGACGGTATGTGCGGGCACGGTTACGTGTTGTTCTTTGCCAATCGTGTCCGTAAAACGAAAATCGACAAATCTGACCTCTGCCTCTTTAATGAGAGCGAGTACCTCTGCGGGCTTCATGGATCTTTCCTCCGGGTTCTTGTTGCGCTAAACGATACGGCCACCCAATGCGGCCCGTTAGATAGGGTTCACTGCATGAAGTGTGCCAATTCGGTGCTGGCCATAGGCCATTGTTTTTTAACTGTTTTCTGCCGCCATCCGCCAGGGCTTCGCACCATAATGGTGCGGCATCCGTGCATGTCGCACCATTCTAGTGCAAATTGGGGCCTGTTGCACTCTGATGGAGCGCCGGCTCCCGCACTAATTTCCATCGCAATGCCAAAGGGCCTCCTACGCGGCGCGCCAAGCCGTTATACTTCGCGCCTTTGAGCCGCCGCGACGTCCACATGAGCACCGATACATCACCCGAACACTTGAGCTTTCAGGACCTGATCCTGAGGCTTCAGGAGTATTGGGCGGAGCGCGGCTGCGTGATCCTGCAACCCTACGATATGGAGATGGGCGCAGGTACCTTCCATCCGGCGACCTTCCTGCGCGCGGTCGGCCCCGAGCCCTGGTCGGCAGCCTACGTGCAGCCGAGCCGGCGCCCGACGGATGGGCGTTACGGGGACAACCCATTCCGCTTGCAGCACTATTACCAGTACCAGGTCGTCATCAAGCCCTCGCCCCTCGACATACAGGACATGTACCTCGGTTCATTGCGCGCTATTGGCATCGATCCTCTCGTGCATGACATCCGCTTCGTCGAAGACAACTGGGAGTCGCCAACACTGGGCGCCTGGGGTCTTGGCTGGGAGGTGTGGCTCAACGGCATGGAGGTTTCGCAGTTCACGTATTTTCAGCAAGTCGGCGGTCTCGAATGTCGGCCTGTAAGCGGCGAAATTACCTACGGACTTGAACGTCTTGCCATGTACTTGCAAAACGTCGAGAGCATCTTCGATCTCGTCTGGACGGACGGCCCCCTCGGTCGCATTTCATACGGTGACGTCTATCACCAGAATGAAGTCGAGCAGTCTCGTTACAACTTCGACGAAGCCGATGTTGACGCGCTGTTCAATACCTTCGATCACGCCGAGCAGGAAGGTCAGCGACTCATTGACCTGGGGCTTGCGTTACCCGCTTACGAACAGATGCTCACTGCGTCACACACGTTCAACCTGCTCGATGCGCGGCAGGCTATTTCTGTCACAGAACGGCAGCGCTTTATCCTGCGCGTCAGAACGATGTCTCGGGCCATTTGTGATGCGTATTTCGCTAGCCGCGAAGCGCTGGGCTTCCCGATGTGCGAGTCGGTGTCCGATGGGGCTCTACCGGAATGAGCAAGACCGATGATTTTCTCGTAGAGATTGGTACGGAAGAGCTTCCGCCGAAAGCACTTCGTTCGTTGATGGAGGCTTTCGGTGCGGAACTGGCGGCCGCAATCGACAACGCGCCACTCGAACGTGGCGACACACATGCGTATGCGAGCCCGCGTCGCCTTGCTGTTTTAATTGATGGTCTCGCACGGCGACAGGCCGACCAGAAAATCGAACAGAAGGGCCCCCCCGTCACGATTGCATTCGATGATGAAGGCAAGCCAACACCGGCCGCAGTCGCGTTCGCAAAAAAGTGTGGCGTCGAGGTGGCGGCCCTTGCGAGACGCAAGACCGGCAAGGGCGAATGGCTGGTCTTTGACTCGACACAAAAGGGTCGTACGGCGGTCGACCTGATGCCCGAGCTCATCGAGCGCGCATTGGCCTCGCTGCCGATCCCGCGACGCATGCGCTGGGGGGCGGGCGACGCGGAGTTCGTGCGGCCCGTGCACTGGGTCGTCATGCTGCACGGCAACGACGTCATTGAGGCGCCGGTGATCGCAACAACAGCGGGCAACACGTCGCTCGGTCATCGTTTTCACTCATCAGGCCCGATTGTCATATCGCAGCCCAAAGACTATCTCGACACGCTGGAAAAAGAGGGCCATGTCATCGCCGACTTTGAGCGTCGGCGAGACCTGGTTAGAGAGGGCGTCGAGGCCGCGGCAAAAGCGGCCGGTGGTCACGTCGTTTACGGCGAGGCGCTTTACGATGAGGTCGCCGCGCTCGTCGAATGGCCGGTTCCGATTCTCGGCAGCTTCGAGGAACAGTACCTGGAACTTCCACGCGAAGCCGTCATCTCGACGTTGACCGGACATCAGCGGTACTTCCCCGTCGCCGATGACGCTGGCGCACTCTTGCCGCGCTTCATTACGGTAGCGAATCTGGAGAGCAAAGATCCCGACCAGGTACGTGATGGCAACGAGCGAGTGATTCGCCCACGGCTGGCCGATGCCGCGTTCTTCTGGAACAACGACCGCCGCAACACGCTGGACAGCCGAACAGAGTCGCTACGCGAGGTCATTTACCAGCGCGGCCTGGGCAGCCTGCACGACAAGAGCGGCCGCATCGCTGCGCTCGCCGCCTGGCTGGCGGCGCAGCTTGACGTGGACAAGGCACACGCGGCGCGTGCCGCCGCATTAGCCAAGTGCGACCTCTTGAGCGGCATGGTCGGAGAGTTTCCCGAGCTGCAAGGCACGATGGGTCGTTACTACGCGTTGTCCGATGGCGAGCCGGAGCCAGTTGCCAGCGCGATTGGCGAGCACTACCAGCCGCGCTTCGCGGGCGACGACGTGCCCAAGACGGCGCTTGGCCAGATACTGGCCGTTGCGGACAAGCTGGATACGATCGCCGGCGTATTCTCGATCGGTAAGAAACCAAGCGGCAACCGTGATCCGTTCGGCCTGCGGCGCGCCGCCCTCGGCGTTGTGAGAGTTCTCATCGAGTGCGGGCTGGATATAGACCTTAAGGCGCTCATCGCAGAGGCCGCCAGGCAGCAACCGAAAAGCAAGATCGACGACGACGAGCTCGCAAAAGACGTTGATGCCTTCATCAGCGATCGCTTGCGTCGCTATTTCCTGGACAGAGACGCCGGGCTTGCCACGGAGACGTTCGACGCCGTCATGGTGCGAAAGCCCGCCTCCCTCGTCGACTTCGATCGGCGACTGGCCGCCGTGCAGACCTTCGCCCGCCTGGAACAGGCCGAGAGCCTGTCGGCCGCGAACAAACGCATCGCGAACATTCTGCGGAAAGCAGGCGACCCGACGGGCCTGAGCATCAATAAGAAATTGCTGCAACACGACGCCGAGGAAGCCCTGTTCAATGCGCTGAACACCGCCCGGCAGGCCGTTCAACCCTTGATTGCGGCTCGCAGCTACGCCAGGGCGCTGAATACGCTGGCCGACCTCAGAGAGCCGGTTGATCATTTTTTTGACGAGGTCATGGTCATGGATGACGACGACAGCGTCCGAAACAACCGTTTAGCGCTTTTAAGCGAACTTCGCGCACTTTTTCTCGACGTTGCGGACATTTCGCGACTATCGCTCGGCTGACGATGGCGCGTCGACTCGCTGACAGGGGCCTTGTGATTCTCGATCGCGACGGCGTTATTAACCGTGATTCGCGTCAATTCGTGAAGTCGGCGGACGAGTGGATACCCTTGCGGGGCAGCATCCGCGCCATCGCCGACCTGGGCAACGCGGGCTACACGGTGGCGATCGCGAGCAACCAGTCGGGCCTTGCGCGAGGCCTGCTCGATCGCAACGCGCTGCGGGCCATGCACCGCAAGCTGCGAGCGCTGGTGTCGGCCCAGGGCGGCCACATTGACCGCATCGTCGTTTGCCCGCACGGCCCGAAAGACGGCTGCGAGTGCCGCAAACCAAAGCCAGGCCTGTTGCTGCGTCTTGGCCGCTATTACGGCACCGACCTCAACGCGGTTCCTGTCATCGGCGACTCGCTGCGCGATCTTGAAGCCGCCGATAGTGTCGGCGCGCGCCCTATCCTCGTGCGCACCGGAAACGGCCGCAAAACGGAAGCGGCGCTCGGTGATGGCCTCGCAAAGACAGAGGTCTATGATGACCTTGCCGCCGCGGCGGCGGCGCTGGTAAACCGGTGATTGTCTGGCTGCGCTCTCTGGCGCTTATTATCGTGGCCGGTTCCGGCGCGCTCATCGCATCGACGCTGATTATCTTGTTTTTCTGGTCGCCGAACTTGGCGCGCGGTGTCCTGGTCGGCTTCTGCCGCTTCGCGCTCTGGGCTGGCGACGTCTTGACCGGAATGAAAGTCATCGTCGAGGGCAAGGAGAACATTCCCGACACCCCCAGCGTCATTATGATCAAGCACACGACCATTCTTGAAACGTACGGGCACGTTGCGATGTTTCCGAAAACGGCCTGGGTCGTGAAGCGCGAGTTGCTGTGGGTCCCGATTATCGGTTGGGCCATTGGCCTGGTCCTGAACCCGATCGCGATCAATCGCGGACGCGGCCGGTCCGCCGTGAAACAGGTCATTGAGCAGGGCAAGCAACGACTGGCCGCGGGAACGTGGGTCACTATTTTTCCGGAAGGTACACGCGTGCACTTTGGTAAGACCCGCAAGTACGGCATCAGTGGCGCGGCGCTGGCCAAAGAGGCTGGCGTGAGTATCGTTCCAGTCGCACAAAATGCCGGCGACTTCTGGCGACGCCGGACCTTTGCGATGCGGCCGGGTACGGTTCATTTTTGTATCGGTCCACCCATCGACGCTTCCGCCCAGTCACCCAAAGAGACCAACGAGCTCGTGAAGAACTGGATCGAAGGCAAGATGCGCGAGATCAGCATTGCCTACAAGTAAAAGGCCTCCCGAAGGAGGCCTTTTACGTTACGACAGCGGAGCCCTGTCACCAGATCTTCACGCGCTCCTCGGGCGGCAAATATAGCGCGTGCGCTTCCGTCACGTCGAACGCCTCATACCACTCCGGCACATTGCGCACCGCGCCGTTCGCGCGATACATCGACGGTGAGTGTGGGTCCGTCTGAATCAGCTGCCGCAGCGCCTCATCACGGTACTTGTTGCGCCAGACCTGCCCGTAACCAAGGAACACGCGCTGGACACCAGTGAAGCCGTCGATAACGGGTGCTTCCTTGCCCTCCAGCGACATCTTGTAGGCCAGCAAGCCGATACTGACACCGCCAAGGTCGCCGATGTTTTCGCCGAGCGTAAATTCACCGTTGACATTGAGGTCATCGAAGGGCGCGAACGCCGAATACTGGGCAACCAGTTTGCCGGTGCGCTCCTCGAACTTCGCTCGATCTTCTTCCGTCCACCAGTTGCGCAACACGCCGTCACCATCGAAGGTGCTGCCCTTGTCGTCGAAGCCATGTCCGATTTCATGGCCGATGACGGCGCCGATCGCGCCATAGTTCACCGCGTCGTCGGCCTCGAGATTGAAGAACGGCGGCTGCAGGATCGCAGCGGGAAACACGATTTCGTTCAGTGCCGGGCTGTAGTAGGCGTTGACGGTCTGCGGCGTCATGCCCCATTCGCCACGATCGACAGGGCCGCCCTGGCGTGCGAGCTGGCGCTCATATTCCGCCACGGTCGCGCGCTCGAGATTACCGAACAGATCGTCCACCTCGATGTCGAATTCATATTCCCGCCATTCGTCCGGATAACCGATCTTGGGCCTGAATTTCGACAGTTTGTCGAGCGCCTCGGCCTTGGTCTCATCACTCATCCAGTCCAGTTCCTTGATGCTCTTTTCGTACGCAAGTATCAGGTTTGCGACCAGCGTTTCCATGCGCTGTTTGGCCTCTGGCGGGAAATACTCCTTGACGTATACCTTGCCCACCACCTCGCCGAGCGAGCCATTGACCGTATTGACCGCGCGCCGCCACATCGGTCGCTGCTCCTCAGTGCCCGACAGGGTCTTGCCATAAAACTCGAAATTCTGATTATCGAGCTGTTCGTCCAGCCTGCCCGCCGCCCCGTTCAACGCGACCCATGCAAGATAGGTCCGCCAGGTATCGAGGTCCGTTTCGACGATAATCTCATCGAGCGCGCTCATATGGTCGTTCATCATGACGACCAGGCCATCGATGTCGCCGATGCCAGCCTCGGCGATATAGCCCTCCCAGTTGAAGTTCGGCATCAGTCCACCAAGCTCGTTCAGCGGGATCTTCGAGTAATTGGCTGCGAAATCGCGCGCCAGCTCTTTTTTCATGTGCGCGTCGGCCATGCGCGTCTCCAGCGCCATGATCGTCTTTGCCGCCTCCTGGCCGCCGCTGAGTCCCGCCAGATCGAACATCGTCGCAATGTGTGCGACATACTTGTCGCGAATCTCGGCCGAGTTCTCGTCTTCGTTGAAGTAGTACTCGCGCTCAGGCAAGCCCAGTCCGGCCTGCCATGTATAGATCATGTAGTACTCGGGGTTCTTCATGTCCGCATACTGGCCGAGCACGAACGGCACGCCGTAACCACGCTTTATGGCGGAAGCAAAGTACACGGCCAGGTCGTCGTAAGAATCGATCGATTCGATTCGTTCCAACTCAGGCGCAAGCGGTGACACACCCTTTTCGTTGCGCGTTTCGAGATCGAGGTAGGATTTATACAGGTCCCCGACTTTTTGCTCATCAGTGCCTTTGGCGAAATCCCCGCTCGCCGACTCTTCGATGATAGCCCTGACGTTCGCCTGCGACTCGTCACGCAGTATCGCGAAGCCGCCATAGGAGGCTTTATCAGCCGGTATTTCGGCCTGTTCGATCCAGACGCCGTTCATGTAGGAAAAGAAGTCATCGCCTGGATGAATGCTTTTGTCCATGTGCTCGACGGCAATGCCTGACGCCATCGGCGCCTGCGCACCGACTGCCGCCTTCTGGTCAGAAGACTGGCCACACGCCGCAAGAAAAACCAGCGCCGCAGCGCCAACCCATAAATTTTTCACGGTTATTCCCTTTAATTAAATGATGTGCCCGGCGTCTCGCCAAGGTCCCTCAGTTCCTGTGCTTGTGTTTCGTCGAGCGAAAACATGCGCGCAATTCTACACCCGCGGATGGTGTCGAAGCGCGATCGAAGCGTGCCGGCAGCGTGCCGTATATCCGGCGTCACATTAATTTCATTCAGCTCGCGGCAGCGGCGAACAAATTGCACAAGGTATTTGTCGCGGCCAGCATTCAAGATAACGTAATTGTCCGTAAGGTACGCGTGGTTGAACTGCGCCCGCGTTCTGACGATGTCTACCTCTTCGAGCTCCGACACCGCGATAAAATCGTTGATTGCCTCGTCAACGGGCGGCCGCGGTTGCGTCGCGCAACCGCCGAGATTGGCGGCCACCAGGACACTCATCAGAAGAATCGTCCATTGGCTCATGCGTTATCCTCCCGCTTGCTTTGACCCGCCGACGGCGCTATTCGTTCATCTCTGTAGAGGCGCTCGACAAATTCTGTCACTCGAGCATAGTTTGCGCGCCATGTGTCGGTGTCCTTCTGCATGCCGCTCGGTACCTTGTCCCGCTCGATTCGAACCCCATCGGCCTTGCCGCCGCCGTAGCCAGGCGGCATCAGCCAAAGCCCGGTCATGGCTGCAAACGCGACGTCTGTGTAGTTGACGCTATTGCCGCCGAGCAACGATTGCCGACCGTCCTCGAGCAAGTTGTTCGCCTCGCCGAGCATTGCATCGATGCGCGCAACTGAGCGCTCGTAGTTGGCTTGCGTGATTCGAAATGACTTTCGAATAAGAAACCGCTGTACCGGAAACAGCAGCTGCAATACGTAGCGCTGCCATAGCGGCGTTGCGGGATTATTTGCGCCCCATAAATGCAGCGTGGCCTCGCGATCATCAAGCAGATGGTAGTAAGCCCAGACCTGAAGGCTGACGCCGTATTGATCCAGCCGCGCCTCCAGCTCGACGCGCTCTTTACTGGGCTCGAGAAACGTGGCGGCATCCGGATATTCGACGGCGTACCGCCCCCAGAGATAACGCAGTATTTCCGCCGAATTGCCAATGCTCGATCGAACGCTGCCCGTACGTATTTTGAGTTGCGGGACGGTTCGTCCCAAAAAGAATGCCCCCAACGTGCCGCCCGATACTTTCTCTACGTAGTCGACGCCAAGGCGATCCATGCTCCAACGAACTTTTTCAACAAAGTGGCTTGCCGATATCGCTGCGAGCACCAGGTCCGGCGTTTTTTCCGGCACCACGAAACCGCTGATCACAACGACCCAGCGCCATAACAGTAGCAGCAAAGTGAGCAGCACCGCGGCGCCAACGGACAGGCCGAACCACGCGACAATGATCGGCGCGAGCGTCACAAATACCGCGTGTACGAACAGGCGTCGTTCGATCATATGTCGAGGTTTTCAACCGTCAGCGCATTGCTCTCGATGAAGTCGCGGCGCGGCTCCACCTGGTCACCCATCAGTGTTGTGAATATTTCGTCCGCCTTTACGGCGTCTTCGATCTTCACTTGCAGCAACCTGCGGGTTTCGGGATTAACCGTTGTGTCCCAGAGCTGGTCGGGGTTCATCTCACCGAGGCCCTTGTAGCGCTGTATCGACTGGCCGCGACGCGCCTCGTTCATTAACCACTCTACGGCGTCTGCAAATGATTCTACGGATAACTCGCGCTCGCCGCGCTTTACTCTTGCGCCGTCTGACAGGAGGTCGCGCAGTTTTTCGGACAGCGCCGTGATATGGCGATACTCGCTGGTGCCGAAAAATTCCCGCGGCAGGTAACGTGTTGCACCGAGTCCGTGCAAAACCTTGGTAATACCGATCCGAACGCCCTCACCGTCTTCATCGCCACGATCCAGCGACGCCGTGTAGCTGCCGCCATTACCCGTCGCAGCGCGATCGCCTGTGTGTTTCGGCAGCGCCTCGCTAAGCGCATCCGCCCACGACGCGAGCGCGTCGAGGTCGTCCGCCATTTCCGGCGTAACGGTCGGTAGCTGACTCATCGTGCGCAGCACAACTTCCTCGTAACGGTTGGACAGGCGCGCATAAATGTTTTCAACAGCGATGTACTCGCGTGCAAGCGTCTCGAGCCCGACGCCGGACAGCGCCGGCGCCTCGCTATTGACGTACAACGCGGCACCATCCATCGCGGCGTTAAGCAGGTAGGAATTCAGTTCGGCATCGTCTTTGACATACACCTCTTGTTTGCCGCGCTTGATTTTGTACAACGGCGGCTGCGCAATATAGATGTGCCCACGCTCAATAAGCTCGTGCATCTGCCGGTAGAAAAACGTCAACAACAACGTACGAATGTGCGAGCCGTCGACATCCGCGTCGGTCATGATAATCACGCGGTGATAGCGCAACTTGTCGGGGTCGAAGTCGTCACGGCCGATGCCGCACCCCAGCGCCGTGATCAGCGTTCCGACCTCTGCCGATGACAGCATCTTGTCAAAGCGGGCTTTTTCGACGTTGAGAATTTTTCCCTTGAGCGGCAAGATCGCCTGCGTGCGCCGGTCGCGACCCTGCTTCGCCGAACCGCCGGCGGAATCGCCCTCGACCAAGAACAACTCCGACAGCGCCGGGTCCTTCTCCTGGCAATCCGCCAGCTTGCCCGGCAGGCCCGCAATATCCAGTGCTCCCTTGCGACGAGTCATCTCGCGCGCTTTGCGAGCCGCTTCTCGCGCTCGTGACGCATCCACGATTTTCGAAACAATGGCTTTGGCGTCCTGCGGATTTTCGAGTAAATACTCTTCCAGCCGGCCCGCCATCGCCTGTTCAACGATGCCTTTAATTTCAGATGAAACTAATTTGTCTTTGGTTTGCGAGGAGAACTTCGGGTCTGGCACCTTCACCGACAGCACCGCGGTCAGCCCTTCGCGCGCGTCATCGCCGCTCGGTGTGTATTTCTCTTTGCGCGTGCTCGGCAGTTTTTCGATATAGGCATTCAGCGTTCGCGTCAGCGCGCTGCGGAAACCGGCCAGGTGGGTGCCGCCGTCTCGTTGCGGGATATTGTTCGTGTAACAGAACATGTTTTCCTGGTAACCGTCGTTCCACTGCAGCGCCGCCTCGACCACCACGCCGTCTTTCATCGCCGTGAAATGGAACACCGCCCCGTGCACGGGTGTCTTGTTGCGATTCAGGTGTTCGACAAACGCACGGATTCCGCCCTTGTATTCGAAGACTTCGTCCTTTTCGTCGCGCTCATCCACCAGGTGAATGCGCACGCCGGAATTCAGAAACGAGAGCTCCCGCAGCCGCCGGGCGAGGATGTCGTAGTGAAATTCGATATTGGTGAACGTGCGAGAACTGGGTTTGAATCGCAGCGTCGTGCCCGTGCGCTCGGAATCGCCAACCACGGCAAGCGGCGCCGTCGGCTCGCCATGCGCATACTCCTGCTGATGGATCTTGCCATCACGGTGCACCGTAAGGATCAGCTGCTCGGACAGCGCATTGACGACCGACACGCCGACGCCATGGAGGCCGCCGCTGACCTTGTAGGAGTTGTCGTCGAATTTACCGCCCGCGTGGAGCACCGTCATGATGACCTCGGCTGCAGAACGCCCTTCCTCCGGGTGCACGTCAACAGGAACACCGCGCCCGTCATCACTGACGGTCACCGACTCATCGGCGTGGATCGTCACCGTAATGGTCTCGCAGTGGCCCGCGAGCGCCTCATCAATCGAGTTATCGACAACCTCGAAAACCATGTGGTGGAGACCCGTGCCATCGTCGGTGTCTCCGATATACATGCCGGGCCGTTTTCGGACGGCCTCGAGGCCCTTTAAGACCTTGATATTACTGGAAGTATATTCTGTTTCGTCGGTCATTCCATTTCCTCTGGGCGTAACCGGCGTATTGTATCAAAACGGGGCCCTGAAAGGACCCCCAAATCGTTCTTTTTTATAGTGTTTTAGGCCTTGCCCGTGGACCTTTTCAGGCGTTGTCTTGCGGCGCCCGAATAACGGTCAGCGCCCCGCGTTCCACGTGGAACACGGCGGCACCGTCCGGGACACCGAGAAGATCGGAATCAAGGCTCGTCGCGACCACCTGGCAGCCCAGGCCCGCCACCGCGGCCATGAGCCGCGCCAACGCATCGCTATCGAGCTCGGCAGCAGGATCATCAAGCAGCAACAGCAACGGGCGCTCGAGCGCGGTTTGCACGGTTTCCGTCGCCGCCAGTATCATCGCGCTTGCCAGCAACTTCTGTTGCCCGCGCGATACGAGTCGCCTCGCCTGCTTTTCGTCATAGCTGATCTTGAGGTCCGCCCGGTGTGGTCCGTGCTGTGTCGCGCCCAGCGATAGGTCCCGATCCATGCCCTCCTCCAGGGCCTCGTGCAGCGACCTTTCCCTGCTCCAGCCCTGCCGGTACTCAAAGCCAAGCTCGGTTCCGAGCAGATCGAGGCCAAAATCCTTCAGGCTTCCAAGCGTGACGTCGAGTACCCGCCTCCGGGATTCGTCGAGCGCCGCGCCCAGCGCCTCAAACTCGGCATTCCAGCTGCGGATCGTCGCGGCCGCCGATTTCGCCTTGAGGGCCGCGTTCCGCTGTTTCAGGGCCCGCCGGAACCGCCGCCACGCCATCAGGTGCTCGTGTTCCACGTGGAACGCCACCCAGTCGAGGAATCGCCGCCGGAGCTCCGGGCCGCCCGCTACAAGATTGTGGACCTCCGGATCGATCACCTGCAGCGGAAGGGCCTCAGCCAGCGCCGCGGCGCCGCCCTCGCTGTCGCCGTCGACGCGAACCTCGAGGCCGCTGCGGCTGTTTCTGACGCCGAGGCTGCGGGCCCGGCCCAGGCTCTCGGCCTGCCCAAACAGCAGGAATTCATCGCTCCCATGCCGAATCAGGTTGGCGGTGCTGGCGCCACGAAAGGACTTTCCGCGCCCCAGGTACGCCAGCGCCTCTAGAAGGCTGGTCTTCCCGGACGCGTTGGCGCCGTAAATCAGGTTGAAATTGTCGGCGAGCGTCAGCTCAGCGTGTTCGAGGCAGCGAAAATTGGTGGCCCGAAATAGACGAATCATGACCCTGTCAGCTACCCGCGGAGGCCGCGCCTACAGCCGCATAGGCATAACCACAAACGTGCAGTCGTCATTGCCCGGCTGCCGGATCAGACAGCTCGAATTGCTGTCCTGAACTGACAGCGTCACCGCGTCACCTTCCACCGCCCCAAGGGCATCGAGCAAGTAATTGACGTTGAAGCCGATCTCGATGTCCTCTCCGCTGTATTCAACTTCGAGCTCTTCTTCCGCCTCTTCCTGCTCCGGATTATGCGCCTGCAGGACGACCCCACTGTCGCGGATGACAAGCCGAATGCCGCGGTATTTCTCATTCGAGAGGATGGCCGTTCGCTGCAGCGCACCCCTGAATTCGGTCCGATCCGCCTTGAGCTCGTTGGACGATTCCTTCGGGATCACCCGCTCATACTCGGGGAATCGACCATCGATCAG
>JABDNG010000056.1 GCA_013001045.1 Woeseiaceae bacterium
GCGTCGACACTCATAAGGATGTTTCGGCCGGACCCCTGAGTCCCGACCGGGCCGAGGCAATGTTCTCTGTTTATGCAGAAGACTTCCCCACGAAGATGGAAGCGCTGGCTCGCAGAGTGTTCTTCACAGATCGAACACCGCCAGCATTGATCGATCGGATCGCCCGGGACATGGCGGCGGGCGATGCTGTCGTGGCAAGGAAGGCGGGGGTTGGTATGGCAAGATATGACGTTCGCGCAGCGCTGCGTCAACTCGACGGCGTGCCGCTTGTCCTGATTAATGCGGACCACGGGTCCACCGACGAGGCGGCCCTGAAAGCGGTATATCCGGACGTTCGCGTCATCGTCATACCCGACAGCGGTCATTTTGTCATGCTGGAACGACCGGCAGCATTCAACGCCGCTCTGCAGATTGAACTGGATCGACTATCATTGTCTGAATGACGTTGATTGAACGACGCGCGAATA
The DNA here is from genome assembly GCA_013001045.1 of Woeseiaceae bacterium. Taxonomy (GTDB): domain Bacteria; phylum Pseudomonadota; class Gammaproteobacteria; order Steroidobacterales; family Woeseiaceae; genus UBA1847. Next base: position 468 of record JABDNG010000056.1, read on the forward strand.
ATGGCACCGAGTAATGGAGATAAAAAATGTCTAACTACAAACTAACCTATTTCGATATGGACGGTGGGCGTGGCGAGCCTATCCGAATCGCTTTTCATGCGGCCGGTATCGAATTCGAAGATAATCGCTTGTCGTTTCCCGAATTCGGCGCGATGCGGCAGGACACACGCTTTAATTCTGTTCCGGTACTTGAAATTGATGGTGCGCAGGTGACCCAATCCAACGCCATCACTCGCTACGTGGGCAAGATGGCGGGCCTGTACCCGTCCGACGATCTGCAGGCACTCTATTGTGACGAGGTGCTGGATGCATTGGAGGATGTCTTGCATTACATCGTGCCTACCCTGGGGATGCAGGGAGAAGAACTGCGACTGGCACGCGAAAAACTTGTCGACGGGTGGCTATCCGTTTATGTGCGCGGCCTCGGCGAGCTGCTAACGCGGGGCGGTGGAAAGTATTTCGCGGACAATAAACTGACCGTCGCCGACCTCAAGGCGTTCGTACAGACAAGGTGGTTGCGCTCGGGAGGTGTCGACCACGTTCCGACAAATCTCGTAGAGCGACTGGCGCCAGGTCTTGTTGCACATCAAGAACGTGTCGAGCAGGATCCTCGGGTCGTTGCGTATTACAAGACGCGCTCATAGTGTCGATAGAGCCATAGTGTCGATAGAGCCATAGTGTCGATAGAGCGCTGTTCAACTCGTGCGGCCGAGGCACGCAAGGAGTTCGGAATATGAAAAGATTCATGTTGCTGCATTTCGGATTTGAAAAGCCCACACCGGAAATCATGGCAGCCTGGGGTAAATGGTTCGAGTCGAATGCCGATAAAACTGCGGATAGCGGCGGGTTTCACGGCGGTGCGCGAGAAATCTCGCATGACGGAACCAGGGACCTGCCGATGGCTATGGACTCCATCACGGGCTATTCGATCATCAATGCCGAGAGTCTCGATGAGGCCGAGAAAATTGCGCGCGACAATCCATTTATTGCAAGTATTCGGATCTACGAAATAGTGTGACGCTGGTTCGATTCGGTGCGCTAATCTGTCTTGCGACTTCGGCTTACACCGCGCGGCGAGCCGTTCAGTCGTCGAGATACTTCGCGTAGGCTGAAATGTACTTGGCGGCGTTGTCTGCCGAAATGAGAACGGCCCTGCCTTTGCTGGTCGCGCCGGTTTCTATTGCCGCGTGCAGAACCGCACCCGTCGTAGGTCCCACCATCGCGCCTTCGGTGCGCGCGAGCTTGATGCCAGCCTTGAAGGCATCGTCATCGCTCACCGAGATCAGGTCGTCGAGTAAATCGCTGTCGAGTATCGTCGGAAAATATTCGTCAGGCAGACCGGTTATGCGTTTCAGTCCCGACAGGTGATGTTGTCGGCTTGCCGGTTCGACGCCAATGACCTTGATGGCAGGATTCATTTGTTTGAGGTATCGGCCGACGCCCGTGATTGTGCCGCCGGTGCCGATGCTCGCAAAAAAGTAATCGATATTGCCGCCGGTCTGGCGCCAGATCTCGGGTCCGGTCGTGTGGTAATGAGCAGCGACGTTCAAGTCGCTTTCATACTGGTTGGGGCTCACGTATTTGCCATCGTACGCGTCGCTTTCGACCATGGCCTTCACAACACCGCGAGCGCCTTCGGACGGGAAAATAGGGCAGGCCTCATCCTCGACCTCGATCACCTCGGCGCCGAGGAATCGCAGCAAGGCTTTCTTTTCTTCCGGCGCGCCTTCGGGCAATGCGATTTCGATCGGGATGTTCCTGGCATTCGCCAGTGCCGCCAGCGCGATGCCGGTGTTTCCGGCGGACGGCTCAACGAGCGACTGGCCGTCTTTCAGTTGCAGGCCCTGCAGCATGTACTGCGCCGTGCGATCCTTGATCGAACCGAAGGGATTCATGCCCTCGAGCTTCAGCAGGACTTCAAAATCAGCATGCGGGTTGAACCGCTCACCCAGCCGCAGCATGGGCGTCGGATTCTCGGGACTCGGAATCAGGTCGGCAATACTGTCGAAGACCTGTTCGTCGTACTGGTAGATTTCCTGGATGCGTGCGCTCATAAGACGTCCCAGTCTATATAAGCAAGCTGCATGAGTGGCGATTCAGGCAGATAACCTGGTTATACCGATATTCGATTTGGGCATTTAGGGACGCTGTGATTGCGGGCGACCCATGCCAGGTTCCTGCTGTGAATATTGGTGCAAGAAACTTTACAAATTAGAGAGTTAGGAGACCGTGAACAAATGTGACATAAGGCCCGGGTTTGGCCTGATTGCAGAATCATGACGTATAGTTGGCCAATCGAGAATTTTTTGGATTGGGGATATTCATGAAATTACTATTTTCGGCAGTCAGCCGATGGTCGGTCTGCGCCTTGTTTGTTCTCACGACCCAGCAAGCATTGGCGGGTCCGGCAAGCCCGTTCAGTTTCTCCGAGTTGCAGCCGGACGGCTCCCGCGTGACTTTGCACATCCGTGGCGACGAGCACTTCAACTGGACAGAGGACACCGACGGTTTCACGGTCGTTCGTGACGCGGGGGGCCGCTACGTCTACGCGCGCCTGGGCGCTGGCGGGCTGCTCGAGCCGACCAGCTTTGCGGTCGGCAAAGCCGACCCGCGAGCAATTGGCCTGACGCGTCGCATCCTGCCGGCACCGGCTGTGCGCGCACAGACGCGACGGTCCGGCGCATCGCCGCTGGTTGGCGAGCCGGGCGCTGCGCCCGAAAACATTGCGCCGCTCGGCAACGTGAAAAACATGGTGATCATGATTCGATTTTCGGACCACGTTTCACGACCTCTGCCAAGCAATGCCGACATAGATATTTTGTTCAACGCCGTCGGCGGTGATGCGCAGCTCGCGCCTACTGGCAGCGTCAAAGACGTTTACCTCGAAAACTCCTACGGGCAGATGACGCTCAACTCGACCATCTTCGGCTGGATCGACCTGCCCAACACCGAGGCGTATTACGCGAACGGAAATTCCGGCGACAGTACCTTGTGGCAGGCGCTGAGATACGCGCTTGATGTCGTCGATCAGACTGTGAATTTCAGTGACTACGATACCGACAACGATGGCAGTATCGATGCGATTGCCTTTATCCACTCAGGTTATGGCGCGGAGTGGGGCGGCACCGATCAGTATGGCGCGACCACAGCCAACCGTATCTGGTCGCATCGCTGGGCAATTCAGAACCCGCCTTGGACGTCAGACGAGGGCGTGGAGGTGTTCGACTATCACATCAGTCCGGGAGTCTGGGGCACGTCGGGCTCCGATGTCGGCCGCGTCGGCGTGATCGCGCATGAGACCGGGCACTTCTTCGGGCTGCCTGATCTTTATGACACCGACGGTAACGGCTCGGGCATCGGTTCCTACGGCATGATGGCGAATTCCTGGGGTTTCGACGGATCGCAGTTATATCCGCCACACTTTTCACCGTGGAGTAAAGAAATACTCGGTTGGCTAACGCCGACAATCTTGTCCACGCCGGGTTCGTACTCGCTGCAGCAAGCAGAGTTTGTTGCAGACGTCTTGCGCATCGACAACGGTTACCCGCAGGATGAATACTTGCTCATTGAAAACCGTCAACCCGTTGGCTTCGACGGCTCGATGCCGCAAGGCGGCCTGGTCATCTGGCATATCGACGAACAGGCCGGCTATAACGTCCAGGGTTATCCCGGGCAGCCTGGCTGGCCCGGCAACGGCAATCACTACCGCGTTGCCCTGCTGCAAGCGGACGGCCAATATCATCTGGAGAAAGACGCCAATCGGGGTGATGCGGGCGACGTGTACCACGGCGGCGGCGTCACCGAAATTGGTTCAACGACGACACCAAACACCGACGCGTATCAGAACGGCAATATAGTCGTCACGGGCAACACGATCTCCCTGATCAGCGCGGCCGGTGCGACGATGGACTTCAATTTCGGCCAGCCACCACCGGGACCGAGCATAGCCGTTGCCGATCACCAGACGATCTATGGCAGTGTGAGCGGCACGTACGCGAGCACGCATACCGATAACGGCGTGTACCAGACAATCACGGAGACGCAGTCCGGCGGCCGCCCGTCCAGGCGCCACGATCGTCTCGAGCATATCTGGCGATTCACGCCGGCCGGCACCGACAACCGGTTCAACGTCGGCGCCTACCGTACCGATGGTGGCGATGCCGACAGCGGATTCATTTTCGATTGGGCAACGAGTGCCAGCGGTCCGTGGACCCAGATGCTGACGGTCACCAAGACGTCGGATGACAACGGCTATCAGTCGTATACGCTGGGCACAGTGCCCTCGACTGTGTACGTCCGCGTCACAGATAATAACCGTGCCAGCGGTGAGCGCTCGGCCGACAGCATTCGCATTGATCACATGTTCTTCGATGAAGGCGTGCCGAGTAACGATCCGCCGGGTCCGGCATCGAGTCCGTTACCGGCCAATGGTGCGACGAATGTCAGCGTAACCGCCGATCTTTCCTGGACTGCCGGGACCGATGCGACGAGTCATGACGTCTATTTCGGAACGTCGATGATTCCGCCGTTCATTGGAAACCAACCAGGTTCGAGTTACGACCCCGGCGCTCTAGATGCGGATACGACGTACTACTGGCGAGTCGATGAGGTCAACGGCAACGGCACCACGACCGGCTCAAACTGGTCGTTTACTACTGCAGCGCCCCAATCGTGTTCATTGCTACCGATTGGCGCGTCTTGCACCGCCGATTCCGAGTGCTGTTCCAATAAGTGCAAGGGCAAGAGCGGACGCAAGACCTGCAAATAAGAGAACAGGGGCGGCCACTGGTAAGGAAAGGTTTGGCAGGTAGCGTTAGGCTACCTGCCCGGCCGCCCAGCCCGACGACCATGCCCACTGGAAGTTGAAGCCGCCCAGGTGCCCCGTGACATCGACGACTTCACCGATGAAGTACAGCCCGGGCTGACGTGCGGACTCCATGGTCTTCGAGGACAGCTCCGCGGTATCGACACCGCCAAGCGTTACCTCGGCGGTTCGATAGCCTTCGGTTGCCGCTGGCTTCAGCGTCCAGTGCTTCAGGCCTTTCGCGATCCGGGTCAGCGTATCGTCCGCTATCTCCGTCAGCGGCGTCTCGGCAAGCTCGGCCCAGAAAAGCAATTGCAACTCGCCGACCAGTGCACGCGGGAGCACCGTTCCAAGTACGGTTCGCAGCAGTGATTTTTGTTGTGCCTGTTTGGCATCGAGCAAAACATCAACGGCGTCTCTGCCCGGCAGCAGATCGATGTGAATTTCATCGCCGGGGGACCAGTAGCTCGACAGCTGCAGTATCGCGGGACCACTCAAGCCGCGGTGCGTAAAGAGAATGTCTTCTGTAAACGCGACATCGCCAGTACTGACTGTTGCAGGCGTGCTGATTCCCGACAAACGCCCGGTCAGCTCATGCATCGCTCCGGTAAACGTGAACGGCACGAGTCCGGCGCGCGTGTCGAGAACCGTATGGCCGAATTGCCTTGCCAGCTGGTAACCGAAGCCGGTGGCGCCCATCTTGGGGATGGATAACCCGCCCGACGCGACCACCAGCGATTGCGATACGAGGCTGCCCTTGTTCGACCTTATTCTGAAACCGTCTTCGACGCTAACGGACGCTATTTCACAATGCGTTTGTACCTGTACGCCTGCGCCCTCACATTCCTTGAGCAGCATTGCGACAATATCCTTGGAGGAGTCGTCACAAAACAGCTGACCAGCCGTTTTCTCGTGGTACGCGATGCCGTGTTTTTCGACCAGCGCGATGAAGTCCCATTGCGTGTAGCGACTCAATGCCGAAATACA
>JABDNG010000091.1 GCA_013001045.1 Woeseiaceae bacterium
TCAATTGGTTACGACACCGACGCGATCGAGCGCGTGCCGCAAAAGTGGTAGGCAAAGAGCAGGAGACGGCGCGTTGCGAATCGCGATTATAGGAACGGATATTGCCGGCAATGTAGCGGCGTACAAGTTTCGAGACCGCCTTGATATGACTGTGTGTGAGACAGCCAGTTACATCGGTGGTCATACACATACGATCGACGTCGTCGAACGGGCTTTTGGCGCAGCGCCTTAATCTGCTCCTGATAAAGGGCTTTTCTCCGCAACTGTATCGGCCCATAATGCGTTGATGCGGGGAATTATCTTACGGATGATGATCACGATGCTGGGGCTATTCCTTGCATCAAAAATCCTTCCTGGCGTCACGATAGTTGGCTGGGGCAGTTTCATTCTGGCGGCCGTACTGCTCGGCCTGGCTAACGGAGTTGTGCGTCCGATTGCCTTTGTGCTGACGCTGCCGCTCACTATCATAACTTTGGGACTGTTCCTTTTCGTGCTGAATGCCGCGATGTTCGGTCTCGTGGCGGCGCTACTCGATAATTTTCAGGTCGCGGGATTCTGGTCGGCGGTTTTCGGCGCGATAATTGTGAGCATAACCAGTACGGTGGCCTCCTGGTACATCGGACCTAACGGCAGGTACGAGGTGTTCGTCCTGCGCCGGCGCTAGTCGATAAAACGTGATTGAAGGAGCGAGTATTGGGCATTCAGAACCGCCTTATCGAATACCACGATGGCAGCGTCGTACTCGAGGGACTATTAGCATGGGACGACAGCGTTTCGGGGCCACGCCCCGGTGTTCTCGTATCGCATGCCTGGGGTGGCCGTAGCGACTACGAAGACAGCAAGGCCAACAAGCTGGCAGAGTTGGGTTACGCGGCGTTCTCGCTCGATTTATATGGCAAGGGTGTGCGTGGCGATAGCCCGGAAACAAATGCGGCACTCATGCAGCCGTTTCTGGACAACAGGGCCCTGTTGCAGGAGCGTCTCCTGCTGGCGTTAGCCACGTTGCGCGATCAGGGTGAAGTTGACGCCTCAGACGTGGCGGCTATCGGCTTTTGTTTCGGCGGCTTGTGCGTGCTGGATATTGCGCGTACCGGTGAAGACCTCGCGGGCGTGGTGAGCTTTCACGGCTTGCTTGGCCCGCCTGGAAACACGGGCGGCAATCGCATTAAGGCAAAGATACTCGTATTGCATGGCTGGGACGATCCGATGGCGACACCCGATGCAGTCATTGCCTTGTCCGAGGAATTGACGTCAATGGGCGCGGACTGGCAGCTGCACGCGTATGGCAATACAGTGCATGCATTTACCAACCCGGCCGCAAACGACCGGGACGCCGGCACGGTTTATGATGCCGCCGCCGACCAGCGATCGTGGATTGCCATGCAGAATTTCCTGCAAGAGATGTTTGGCCGGTAGTCTGCTCGGGAGAACAAGTGTGAAGAATCTGGCAATCGTGCTCGCCGCCGTCGCGGCATTGGCCCTGGCAGGGTGTGAAAAACAGGATGCATCGAGCGGCGCGGACGCTGCCCGCGAGTCGCAACCGCCCGCAGCGGCACAGAGTGACGGAAACCCGGCTGCCGAAAAGGCCGCCGCAGAGATTCAAGGCGACTATATGCGAGGCATCGTTGTCGAGATTTCCGACGATCGTTACGAAGGTCGTGGACCCGGCAGTCGCGGCGACGTGGCGGCGCGCAAGTACCTTGCCGAGCAGATGCAGGCTCTCGGCCTGGAGCCCGGCGCCGCGGACGGTGGTTGGGAGCAAGCGTTCGACCTTGTCGGTCTGAACTCATCACAACCGGCATCCTGGACATTCGAAGGCCAGGACAAATCGATGACCCTGAAGCAGTGGGACCAGTTCATTGTTGGCAGTGGCGTGCAGGAGTCCCGGGTGAGTATCAGGGATGCCGAAGTCGTCTTCGTCGGTTACGGGATCCAGGCACCCGAGTACGACTGGGATGACTACAAGGGGGCCGACCTTAAAGACAAGATTCTGCTCATGATGAATAACGATCCGGACTGGGACCCGGAGCTTTTTGGCGGCGATACGCGACTGTGGTATGGCCGCTGGGATTACAAGTACCTGAGCGCCGCGCGCCAGGGGGCGGCCGGCGCGATTATTATCCATACGGCGCCGTCGGCCGGCTATCCGTTCCAGGTCGTGCAGACATCCTGGACCGGCGTCCAGTATGAATTACCGGCGGGAGATGAGCCGCGTACTCAGGTGAACGCGTGGCTTACCGAGGACGCAGCACGTGACCTGGTTCAAATGGCGGGGTTGGATCTGGACGAGTTGCGAGAAGCCGCGTTCAACCGGGACTTCAAACCGGTGCCGTTGGGCGTCACGACATCGATCGACATGGACGTAGAGCTGCAACGCGTGCAATCGGCCAACGTTCTCGGCCTGATCCCGGGCAGCGACCCCGATCTCAGTGACGAAGTCGTCATATACACCGCGCATCACGATCATCTCGGAATCGGCACGCCCAATGACGACGGCGACGCGATCTACAACGGCGCGCTGGACAACGCGACGGGTGTGGCTCAGACGCTGGCCATTGCCAAGGCGATCAAATCGTTACCTGCTGCACCACGACGGTCCGTCTTGATCGCCCTGGTTGGTGCAGAAGAACAAGGCTTGCTGGGCTCCGAGTACTACGCCGCCAACCCGACATTCGCACCCGGGAAGATCGCCGCCAACCTGAATTTCGACGGTGGCAATATCTGGGGTCACACGCACGACGTGACATTCGTTGGACTCGGGAAATCATCGATCGACCAGATCGCAACGATGATTGCAGCGGAGCAGGGGCGCGTTGTGAAGCCCGACCAGTTTGCTGATAAGGGGTATTTTTATCGCTCCGATCAATTCAGTTTTGCGAAGATCGGTGTTCCCGCGATGTATCTCGACACGGGTACGGATTTTGTCGACCGCCCGGCCGAGTGGGGCCGGCAACAACAGGACCACTATACCGAGGTGAATTACCATCAGCCGTCAGACGAATACGATCCGAGCTGGAGTTTTGACGGGATGGTTGATGACGCGCTGCTTGGCTACTGGACGGGCCTCGCAATTGCTAACGCTGCTGAATTACCGACCTGGAACCCAGGTGACGAGTTTGAGGCGGCCCGACTCGAAGCACTCGCCGCGCCGACTGAATAATGACCGGCGGCGTATTTTGCGGCCTATGAGCGACGAAAGCGACTGAAAAAGCCGGTCTTGGTGCGCTCTTCTGGCTCGTCATCGACGGGAGGGCTTGGTACTTTCAGCGCCTTTAACGTGTTTGTGAGCGAGGTGTCGATCTGATCCTCAATGGGCTTGGGAGCCTCGGTGACCCCATTGCCGTTGGCATGCGACGCCCCGGCATTCGGCGGTGTATTGCGCAAGTCCGTGTTGAGGGCACGTGCCATCTTCAAACGTTGCGATGCCGTTAAGTCGATCCTGGAAGTAGCCGTCGGCAGTGGCGCTTCAAGGGATATTTCTTGCAGCGGTGTCGGTGCGACCGACTTGGCTGGTTTGGGCTGCTGATCATCGTTCGCCGGCGTGCCGGCTGGAGGATTGGCGATCATCTGAGCGGCGATCATGCCAAGTCCCGTGCCAAACAGGGTTTCGGCCATCTTGTCGTCGATGTCATCCAGCGTTTTCGCATTGCCGATTTCCGCTGCGATCGCGCCGAGATCGGCACCGGGCATTTCGGCCGGTTCCGGTGATTGGGCATCCTCGGGTTCATCCGCAAAGGGATTCCCGACGCCTGTTTCGATCGACTTATCCAGCGTGATTTCGGGCAGGTCGTTGCCTTCTTCGGACGCGCCATGCGCGAACGCCATTGCCTGTTCCAGCGCGTCGAGATCGGGTTTGGGTTCGGCGCTCACAGGCTGCTGATCGGACTCGGCGGCCACTTCGAGCTGCGCGAAATCTGCGTCTGGCTCTAGTGCCATGCTCAGAACATCCTCAGCAAGCGGTTCTTCCTCGGCCACAAGCTCCGGAATGTCCTCGGCGACCGGTTGTTCCTCGGCCACAAGCTCCGGAATGTCCTCGGCGACCGGTTGTTCCTCGGCAACAAGCTCCGGAATGTCCTCGACGACCGGTTGTTCCTCGGCAACAAGCTCTGGAATGTCCTCTGCGACCGGTTGTTCCTCGGTGACAGGCTCCGGAATGTCCTCGACAACCGGTTGTACCTCGGCGACAAGCTCCGGAATGTCCTCGACGACCGGTTGTTCCTCCGCGACAAGCTCCGGAATGTCCTCGACGACCGGCTGTTCCTCCGCGACAAGCTCAGGAATGTCCTCGACGACCGCTTGTTCCTCCGCGATAAGCTCAGGAATGTCCTCGGCGACCGAATCTTCCTCTGCCACAAGCTCCGGAGCTGGGTCTACGAGCGGCTCAGGGGTGAGTTCCGGAATGCAGAGTTCGACAGGTTCTGCCTCGATGTCGGCGACGGCGTCGGAGGTATCCTGTGACACCTGCACGGCTTCGGGTTGTTCGGGTTCCGTCGCTTGCGGCTCGGCCTCGGTGTCGAGCGCCGCAAACTTCGGTGCGAGAATCGCAAGGTCTGGCAGCGTATCCTGAATCAGGTGCGGAATGTCGTCCTGAGCTTCCGGCGTGTCCTTATCGTCTGGCTTTTCTTCAGGCTGTTCGTCGAGCTGTTCTTCTGGCGGTTGTTCGCTTTCAGGTGTCGAGAAATCAAAATCATCGGCCTCAAGGCCGAATTCCTCGTTCGCAATTGTCGCAACAAAACTTGCCGTAATCGAATTCATCTGCTGTGCCGCGGCTGCGGTCAGGACGGAGTCGATCAGGTTATTGGCGATTCTCGGAATGCCGCCACTTAGCTGCTGCAGCAAGTCTGATGACCGGTCATCAAATAGCTGTTCAAAATCCCCGCCCGCCTGCCGGAAGCCGTGCATCAAGTAGCCACGCATTTCCGCGGCACAGAGTGGCGCAATGCGATGACGTTGGCGGACCCTTTGCTGCAACTGGCCGAGCTGCGGTTCTTTCATGAACTCGGTAATGCGTTCGTCGCCCATCAGGATGATGCTGGCGCCGTCCGAATCACCGGCATCTGCGGCGGTCAGCGCTTCCAGTTCTGCGAGGGTATCTGTGCCGGTTCTCAGCGCTTCCTCGACGACGATGAATACCTTAACCTCGGCTTCCTGGAGTTCCCTTAGCTTTTTGCGAAGCGCCGAAAACCGCTGAATGGTGCCAGCAGGCCGGTCCTTCACACCGAGGACGACCAGCAACGATTCGAGCACATCGTTCGCATCCATCTTCATTCGGCCAACACGAATCGTCTTGTATTTACTGCCTGTGCCTTCCAGCGCGCGGTGGACCAGTGTCGTTTTGCCAGTACCAACCGGGCCCGAGACCACAACGACGGCGTCCTGTGTCGCCAGCGCTTTTCGGAAACCATTCATGGTTTTCGCCGTCTGGGGACCGACAAAGACGTCAGCACCTGTCGCCAGGGCTGGGAAGGGGCGCTTATTTAGCCCGAATTTCTGCTCGTACATGACCGATTGATCACCCTTTAGTTTGGCCAGAACCGGTTAATGGCCGCGGTAGAACGACAGTCTGTTTCCAAAGCAACCGGATTTCATGGAGTTATGTCACAAAAATGGATGTCCGGCCGAAATCCGGTGGGATCCGCTGCGGCGCAAAACAGTTCGAACAAACCCCTGATTTTGTGTTCAAAAACCGTCAGACTACGCGTTTCCACGACACCAATAAGACGCGCAAGCCGCATCAGGACCCTCGACAAATGCGAATCCTTCTCATTTTAGGAATCCCAGTTCTGGCGATCGCCGCCGCCATCGCGATGATGGGCTTGCGGGAAGAGCCACCCAAAAAAGAGCGGGTCGACCTGGATCCACTCGTTGATGTCATCGTTTTGGAGGCGAGGACAACGAACTTCGAGGTTCGGAGCCAGGGGACAATTCGCCCGAAAACAGAGACGATTCTCAGCGCCGAGGTGTCCGGCACTATTTCGAGCATCTCACCGAAATTCGTCGCGGGCGGCGTATTCAAGGCCAATGAAATCCTGATGCGTATTGATCCGACCAACTACAAAGTTGCTGTCGATCAGGCGGAAGCGTTGGTCGCACAGCGACAAATCGAATACGACGGTGCCAGAAAACTCAGGAGCCAGGGGTATCGCGCCGAAGCCGAATACGCGTCAGCCGTAGCCGCTCTTGCAAGCGCGAAAGCGGAACACGTTCGCTCGAAAAAGAACCTGCAGAGAACGTACATCCGGTTGCCTTACGAGGGCATCGTGCGAAGCAAGGAATCCGACCTCGGACAATTCGTCAATCCGGGTACACGGCTGGGCGTTACATTCGCGACCGACATCGCAGAGGTTCGTTTGCCGTTGACGGATCTGGACCTCGCGTTTGTCAATTTGCCCGAGGCAATCGATGTTGCTGAAGCCGGCGGCGCCGACGGCCCTGCCGTCGTTCTTTTCGCAATGCGTAAAGGACAAGCAACAGAATGGCCTGCGACAATCGTACGGACGGAAGGTGTCGTGGATGAAAAGAGCCGCGTGACCTATGCGGTTGCCCGTGTCGTCGATCCCTATCGCTTGCACTCCAAGGGTCCCGCGCTGCCGATGGGTACCTTTGTGTCCGCGAGAATTAAAGGCGCAGCTGTCTCCGGCCTCTTTCGGATTCCGAATTCTGCGGTTCGCGGCGGCAACGAACTGTTATTCGTCGATGCCGACAATACCTTACGTATCCGGCAAGTCGACATTATTCGTTCGGATTCAGAGTATTCGTACTTCCGGGGGGCGAATGAAGGCGAGCTCGCTGTCACTTCCGCTCTCGAGGCGCCAATAGACGGGATGGCACTACGAACGTCTGCCGACGACGACGGGTCCTCGAAAATAGCAACCACGGAAATCGGTGATGAAGGATGAAAGCTCGCGGTACGACGAATCAGAAAGGGATAATTGCATGGTTCGCCACAAACCACGTTGCTGCGAATCTGTTGATGTTGTTCATTATTGTCGCCGGCATCATATCCCTTTTTACGATTCGCAAGCAGACGACTCCGGATTTTGAGCTCAATACCGTACGCGTGCAGGTTGCCTACCTGGGCGCAGCGCCGCAAGAGGTGGAAGAAGGCGTCGTCGTCAAAATCGAAGAGGCGATTCAGGACATCAAAGGTATCGTCAAACTTACCGGTCGTGCGTCCGAAGGAATGGGGCGAGTAACGGCGGAAGTGTCGTCAGGTTATGACCTCAATGAGGTCTTGAACGAAATCAAGACACGTGTCGACGCGATTTCAACGTTTCCGGGGCTTACGGAAAAACCGGTCATCTTCAAGGAAGAAATACCCATCCATGTTGTGTTCGTGGCAATACATGGGGCGCTCGACGAATTTTCACGTAAAGCCATCGCACAGGATGTTCGAGACGAATTGATGCGATTACCCGACGTATCGCAGGTGCAGTTCTTGGGCGACCGAGCCTACGAGATCAGCATCGAAGTGTCGGAGAACGTGTTACGCCAGTACGGATTGACCATGAGCGAGGTCTCTCAGGCTGTCAAGAACTCGTCCGTCGATTTGCCCGGCGGGACGATCAAGTCGGACGGCGGGGACATTTTGTTGCGTACCGAAGGTCAGGTGTATACAGGCCGTGAATTTGGCGCACTCGTGTTGCGCACGTTTGCAGACGGCACGCGCCTGACGTTGAACGATATAGCGACTATCAAAGACGGCTTTGTGGAAGAAGAGGGTTACGGTCGATTTGATGGTGACCGTACCGCGACGCTGCGGGTTCTTGCCAGCGGCGAGCAAAACGAACTCGCAACAGCGGCCGTCGTGCAAGAGTATGTTGACAAGAAAAGCGCGACTCTGCCGAGCGGCGTACAGATGGACATCTGGGTCAATCGTTCCCATTACCTGAAGGGCAGGCTGCAAATGATGAGCAGCAACATGTGGCAAGGCGCGCTTCTCGTGTTCGTCTTGTTGTCGTTGTTTCTGCGCATCAAGGTGGCCGCATGGGTCGTGCTGGGCATTCCGATTACGTTTCTCGGCGCCCTGTGGCTCATGCCGTTCGGCCCGTGGCCGGTAACGATCAATATGATGAGCCTGTTCGGGTTCATCATCGTGCTTGGCATTGTCGTTGATGATGCGATTATCATCGGCGAGAGTATTTACACAAAAATACGCGCCGATGGACATTCGCTCGATAATGTCATTTCGGGTGCAAAACGCGTCGCGACCCCCGCAACGTTCGGTGTTTTGACAACCATAGCCGCGTTTGCACCACTGTTATTCGTCGGCGGCATTGCGGGGCCGTTCTTTGAGGCGATTTCCGTAGTAGTCGTGTTGTGCCTGATGTTTTCGCTTGTCGAATCCAAGTTGATTCTGCCCGCGCATCTTGTACACACAAAGATTGAACCGGTTGATGAGGAGGATCTGTTCAACCCGCAACGTCGTGTCGGTCGATGGGAACGCGTTCCGCGCTTCTTCCTGAAAATCCAACGTCACGTGCAGCACGGCCTGCACAATGTGATCAATAACCACTATCGGCCAATGGTCGAGAAGGCCGTGGACAATCGCGGAATAACAACGTCAATATTCGTCGCAATGCTGATCCTGACCGTTGGCACATTGGCGAGCGGCATCGTCAAATTCGAAATATTCCCGGATCAGGCCAGTGATTTCATCCAGGTGCAGGTCGAGATGCAAACCGGATCTGCTCCAAGTGAGCGCGATCGTGTGCTCACTTCGCTGGAGAATACGATCATCGCGATGAATGCGGAGTATGTCGAGGAGAACCCGGATTCATTGCCGATGATGCAGCACGTTGGGGCGTTCACACAGGGCAACACCGGCGGCATTATCTTCATGGAGATGCCCTTGTCCGAGGACAGGCCCTTTGACGGTGAGGAGATTAGCAAGCGTTGGCGCGAGCGAGTTGGGGAGTTTGTCGGCGTCAAGGAGCTGACGTTTGTCGATGCACAACACCTCGGCGGCGGCCCGCCGCTGAGTTTCCGCCTGAGCGGCAGCAACTACGAGGCGCTCGAAAAAGCGGCCGGCGAACTTGAGGCCGAACTCTCGGACTACGAAGGCATTTTTGATATTCGCAATACGCTCAATAGCGGTGGCGAGGAAATTCGCTTGCAGATCACGCCTGAGGCCGAGGCACTTGGACTGACGATGTCGGCGTTGGGCCGGCAGGTGCGGCAAGCATTCTATGGTGAGGAAGCGCAGCGTATTCAGCGAGGCAAGGACGAGCTGAAGGTGATGGTGCGGTATCCGGCAGACGAGCGGCGCTCAATTTCCGACCTGAAGAATATGAGGATTCGAACGCCCGGCGGAGACGAAGTACCGTTTTCATCGGTCGCCGACATTTCATTCGGCAAGGGCTATTCGAGTATTTCCAGGCTCAATCGTGAACGGACGATCACAGTGTCTGCGGACATCGACCCTGACATCGTCGAATCGGCTGAGATAGTAGAGACAATATCCGACGAGTACATTCCGGTTCTGCTGGCGAAATATCCCAGCGTCAGTTACGGGCTGGAAGGAGCGAGTCAGGAGCTCGTCAACTTACAACGAAATATGTCGGTCGCGTTCATCGCAGCACTATTTCTGATCTATGCATTGATCGCTATTCCCTTGCATTCCTACAGTCAGCCTCTAATCATAATGTCGGTAATTCCTTTCGGCATAATTGGCGCGGTGCTGGGTCACATCATCATGGGCCGTTCGGTCAGCATGTTCTCGTTGTTCGGACTCGTCGCGCTCGCCGGTGTAGTTGTGAACGATAGTCTGATTATGATCGATTTCATTAACAAAGCTCGCGAGAAAGGCGCTGCCATTAAACAGGCCGTTATCGAGTCTGGAACGCTGCGATTTCGTGCGATCGTATTGACCTCATTCACTACGGCGGCCGGGCTGATGCCGATCATGACCGAGGGCAGCGTGCAGGCCCAGACAGTCATCCCGATGGCGATTTCATTGAGTTTCGGCATCATATTCGCAACGGTTATTACGTTGTTCCTGATTCCCTGCCTTTACATGTTGCGGGAGGACGGCTTCAAGCGAATGCGCCAGTTCAAGAACTGGCTGCTGGGACGACCGACGATCGAGATTGATACGCAGGTGCCGACTGCACACCTCGATCGGTCGTAGCGGATTTGCAAAATCAATCATCGGATATACGCGATGGAGTCATCGCCGGCTTGGTCACATACCTTATTTGGGGCTTCCTGCCGGTCTACTTCAAGACTGTCGCATCTGTCGATCCACTCGAGGTTCTGTCGCACCGAATTATCTGGGCGATCCCGTTCGGCGCCGTCATTCTCTTCGCTCGACGACAATGGCAGGAGGTGCAGCGTGCACTGACGCACCGCACGATGCTTGCCTGGCTGTCGCTGTCGGCGTTGTTCATTGCGTGCAACTGGTTGATCTACATCTGGGCTATCCAGGATGAACGCATTTTCGAAACGAGTCTTGGTTATTACATCAATCCGCTGATTTACATGCTGGTGGGCGTGGCCTTTTTCGGTGAACGCCTGCGTCCGCTGCAGGCATCTGCGGTCGCTCTTGCTGTAGTGGGTGTGCTGGTCCTGACGATCAGTGGGGGCGAAGTGCCTCTGGTGGCACTGGCTCTTGCGGGGACATTCACAGTATACGGCGTCATTCGAAAAAGAGTCGTAATAGGCGGCATGCCAGGGCTGTTTGTCGAGACGCTGCTGCTTTCGCCTCTTGCCGTTACCTGGTTCGTCTGGATTTCGATCGGTGGCCAGGCCGTATTTGCGGGCGGAGATAATTGGTTGACCTTTTGGCTGGTGATGGCCGGACCGATAACGGCCTTGCCACTGTTGTGTTTCGCGCTGGCAGCACGGCGCCTGCCGCTGACGACCATCGGGTTCATGCAGTTCCTTGCGCCAACGATCCAGTTCCTGACAGGCATCTACTACGGAGAGCAACTAACCACAGCGCACCTGATTTGTTTTGGCTTCATCTGGGCCGCTGTACTGTTCTTCAGCATCGATGCCGTTGGCGCGGGCAAGAAAAAGCCCCCGCGGGCGCAGCCGGCGGAGGCTTGATCGGGCGCGCGCGCTTATTTTGCGGCTTTTCGTTCCTGCGCTTCCTTGATGACTACGTCGGCAACATTTTGCGGGCACGGTGCGTAGTGCGAGAATTCCATAGAGAATTGTCCGCGGCCGGAGGTTAACGTGCGCAAGTGACCGATGTAACCAAACATGTCGGCAAGTGGTGCGTCCGCCTTGACGCGCACGCCCGTAGGACCCGCATCCTGCGATTTGATCATGCCGCGACGACGGTTCAGGTCGCCGATAACGTCACCGACGTTGTCATCCGGCGAAAAAACGTCGACTTTCATGATCGGCTCGAGAATCTGCGGGCCCGCTTTCGGCACCGACTGGCGATATGCTGCTTTGGTCGCGATCTCAAACGCGAGCGCCGATGAATCGACAGCGTGGAATGCACCGTCGAGCAATGTGAATTTGACATCGAGCAGCGGGTAGCCGGCGAGTGTTCCCTCGACCATGCAGCTCTTGAAGGCTTTCTCGATTGCGCTCCAGTATTCGCGTGGAACGTTTCCGCCCGTCACCTTGGATTCGAACTCGTAACCCACATTTTTTTCGGCTGGTTCGATCTGGTAATCGATTTTGCCGTACTGACCCGAACCACCCGACTGTTTCTTGTGCGTGTAGGTGTCTTCGATCATCTGCGTGATCGTCTCGCGATAGGCGACCTGAGGCTTGCCCATTTCGACGTCGACGTTATGCGTTCGGCGCAGGATATCGACCTTGATGTCGAGGTGCAGCTCGCCCATGCCTTTAATCAGCGTTTCGCCAGAGTCCTCATCGGTTGCCACCTGAAATGACGGGTCTTCCTGAACCATCTTGTTCAAGGCAACGCCCATTTTCTCGTTGCCAGCTTTGTCTTTCGGCGAGATCGCCACGGAAATCACGGGGTCCGGGAATACCATCGGTTCCAGCGTCGCAGGATTGTCTGCGTCAGCCAGGGTGTGTCCCGTCCGCGTGTTCTTCATGCCGAGCAGGGCGACAATATCGCCGGCCTGTGCCGAGTCGAGTTCTTCTCGCGAATCGGCGTGCATTTCGACGATTCGGCCAATACGCTCGGTCTTGCCGGTGAAGGTGTTCAAGACGTTATCGCCCTTCTTCAGCGTACCGGAGTAGATGCGCGTAAAGGTCAGGGCGCCGTATCGGTCGTCCATGATCTTGAATGCCAGGGCGCGCAACGGCTTCGACGGATCGACGATGGCAAGGCCGCCCGTCTCATGGCCTTCAAGGTC
Organism: Woeseiaceae bacterium; assembly: GCA_013001045.1. Classification (GTDB taxonomy): domain Bacteria; phylum Pseudomonadota; class Gammaproteobacteria; order Steroidobacterales; family Woeseiaceae; genus UBA1847. The sequence goes on from JABDNG010000091.1 coordinate 12,285, forward strand.
GATTTCGGGCTGCGGCTTGACTTCCATCGGGTTCGGCAGATACTCAATAACTGCATTAAGAACATTCTGTATCCCTTTGTTCTTAAAGGCAGAACCACAGTAGGTCGGAAAGAAGTTCAGGTTGATCGTACCCTTGCGGATGCAGCGATTCAGGTCGTCGATCGACGGCTCGTTGCCCTCCAGGTATTGCTCCAGAAGGTCGTCGTCCTCTTCAACAGCCGTCTCCACCAGTTTTTCGCGCCACTCTTCGACAAGGTCGGTCATGTCGTCGGGAACATCGGTAATTTCATAGGACTCGGGATCGTTCGAGTCGCTCCAGATCCACGCTTTGCGTGTGAGCAAATCCACGATGCCCTTGAAGTCGTCTTCGATGCCGATCGGCAGGACCATGACCAACGGATTGGCCGCCAGCACGTCTTTGACTTGCTTCACGACACGGTAGAAATCGGCCCCAACACGGTCCAGCTTATTCACAAAGATGATGCGTGCGACCTCGGAATCATTGGCATAGCGCCAGTTCGTCTCCGACTGCGGTTCCACACCGCCAGAGCCACAGAATACGCCCACGCCACCATCGAGTACTTTCAGCGAGCGATAAACCTCAATCGTGAAGTCAACGTGTCCGGGCGTGTCGATGATATTCAGGCGATGTTTGTTCCACTCGCAGCTCGTCGCGGCCGACTGGATCGTAATGCCGCGCTCCTGTTCCTGCTCCATGAAGTCAGTCGTGGCTTCGCCATCGTGAACCTCACCGGTACGGTGGATTTTCCCCGTCAGTTTGAGGATGCGCTCTGTCGTGGTCGTCTTGCCCGCGTCTACGTGAGCAAAAATGCCAATATTTCGGTAGGTGCTAAGGTCTTTCATCTCTAGTACTTCAGCTCTGTAAGTTGCTTCCTGTCGCTCACCCGCTTTTACTGCCATACCGCCAGCGGCTCTCTGGGCCTTCCGATAGCGAGAACCCGGCAATACATATGAAGGGTGGGCGCACGTAAATCCAGGCCGGTCCCGATGGCACTTCCGAGCAGCTGGTGCGACGCTGATTTCGGTTCAGGACGGGCGTTCGGGCGCGGATAATAGCAGTGCGCAGGCCCCTAAACCAGTGAAATTAGCGGAATCCCCTCATGAATAGTGACAACGAACAAGTTTTGCTTATTTTTCAGTGACGTATGGTGTCAGCGGCGCAGGATTGCGAGCCAGCGGGCGATATTCAGCAAACTCATCAATGAGGCGGACACGTACGTCAGCGCGGCTGCGGTGAGCAACTTGCGAGCGTGTGGCCGATCGACAGGTTTCAAGACCTTGTGTTCGTCAAGCATCGGCAAGGCCCGGTTGAAGCTCGCATCAAATTCCGTGGGCAGAGTGACGAAGTGGACGACGGCCGAAACACTCAACGTGAGCAGCCCGGCTGCGAAAGTCACGAGCCCAATGGCCGGTACGCGGGTCAAAATGCCCAGAAAGGGAGACAGCATCAGGACTCCTGCGCCGATGCGTTCCACGCTACGGGTGGCCTTGACCAGCCGCGTGCGCCAGCGTAGCGGTGCGTAGTGTTGGTGATCCTGCAACGCGTGGCCGACTTCGTGAGCGGCCACGGTTATGGCTGTCAGGGAACGTCCGTTGAATTTATCGTTCGTCAGCCTGACGGCTTTGTTCGTCGGATCGTAGTGGTCCCCGGCGTCGGTCGCTTCGACCGCGACAGCGCTCAGTCCGTGCGCGTCCAACAGCCGCCGCGCCAATTGAGCGCCCGAGTCAGGGTAGCGCCTGGCCGGCTCGCTGTAGCGCGTGAGGATTGTCCTGACCCAAAATCCTGGCCCAAACACGAGGACAAGAATCAGCAGGACAAGAACGACTATGGTCATCGGATCATCGTAGCGTCAATGCGTTAGAAAATCCGCGACGTCGCCTCGAATGGTTGGGCGCGGCATTTGCAGGTACAGTGCATCGGCAGAACACTGGAATCTTCGCGCAACGAGGTCCGCTTTGACAACCGATCAATTAACGCTTTTTGCCTTATTGTTGTTTGTTTTCGTATTTCTCATCTGGGGGCGCTGGCGTTACGATCTTGTCGCATTTGTTGCGCTGTTGATCGCCTTGCTAACCGGCCTGGTGCCCGCGGACAAGGCGTTTTCCGGCTTCGGCCACCCCGCGACGGTCATCATCGCGCTGGTGCTCATCGTCAGTCGAGGGCTATCCAATTCGGGCGCTATCGACATCGTCGCAAGGTATCTGGTCGACGCATCGCGAAAGCTGTCAACGCACATCACCGTGATGTCCGGATTTGCTGCCGGACTTTCTGCATTGATGAACAATGTCGCGGCCCTGGCGCTACTGATGCCCGTCGATATTCAGGCCGCCAAGAAGGCCAGCCGTAGCCCGTCTCTGTCGTTAATGCCTTTGTCATTTGCGTCGATTCTCGGTGGAATGATTACGCTGATCGGGACGCCGCCGAACATCATTATTGCCGAGTTTCGCGGTGAAGCCCTGGGTGAACCGTACCGTATGTTCGACTTCGCACCCGTGGGGCTGGCCTGCGCGGTTGTTGGCGTCGCGTACGTCGCGCTGCTTGGATGGCGGTTGCTGCCACATGAGCGACAGGCGGCCGACGCGGGCCAGGACCTGTTCAATCTCGCCAATTACATCGCCGAGGTGCGGGTACCCGAAGGCTCGTCCGCGATTGGCAAACGCGTGCGCGATCTGGACAAGCTCGCGGAAAAAAGCGATGTGGAGATAATCGGTCTGACGCGTCGCGGTCGCCGCCTGCCTGGCCTCGCGCGTATCGCCGAAATCAAAGCGGGAGATATCCTGGTTCTGGAGGCCAGCCCGGATAGCCTTGATGAAGCGCTCGGTGCAATGAATCTCGAATACGTCGGCCAGGGAACAGAACAGTTGGGTGTCGATGATCTGACGCTTAACGAAGTCGTTGTCCAGGAATCATCGAAGCTTGCAGGAAAATCGGCCATGGCGATGCGCTTGCTTTACCGCTATCGGGTTGCTCTGGTCGGTATTTCGCGGGAAGGCACGCGCTTTCAGGACAATGTGCGCAAACTCGAGCTTCAAGCCGGCGATGTTTTGTTGTTGCTGGGTGCCGATGAACGTCTCGTCGATGTCACCGGGCGCCTGGGACTGCTGCCGCTCGCCGATCGCGGCCAGCGCGTCATTCAACGCGACAAGGCATGGCTTGCGGTCGGAATTTTCGGCGCCGCGATTCTCGCGGCAAGTATCGGCTTCGTTTATTTGCCGATCGCGCTCGGTTGCGTAACCGCGCTTTATGTGTTTTTAAACATCGTCCCGATCCGGGATGTCTATAACTCTGTGGAATGGCCGGTAATCGTACTGCTGGGGTCGATGATTCCGATTGGTGGTGCGCTCCAATCAACGGGCGGTACATCGCTTATCGCCGGCGGCATTGTCGATCTCTCAAGCGGTTTTTCGCCCGTCGTCGTGTTGACCTTGCTGATCATCGTTACTATGACTTTATCGGATGTAATGAACAACACGGCGACCGCCGTCATCACTGCTCCGATTGCTGTTGAAATTGCGTCGCGGCTGGGCGTCAGCCCCGATCCATTTCTGATGGGGGTTGCCGTTGCTGCATCGTGTGCTTTTCTCACGCCCATCGGTCACAAAAACAATACGCTGATTATGGGACCGGGTGGTTATCATTTCGGGGACTATTGGCGCATGGGTTTGCCGCTGGAAATCTTGATCGTGGTTATTTCGGTTCCGGTCATTACCATCGTCTGGCCGATGTGAATAAATAATCCGTCGTCTCGAGCAAATAAAATTATGTCAAGCAGTTGTCGCAAAATGCCAGACAGCCGCGTCAATTACTGACAAATATCGAACATCTCCAACGCGTAGTCGACGATGGATACGCCATTAAGCTATTGAAAATCAGTTTACGCCGTTTGCCCGCTAATTCGTCCGGCAATTGGCACAGCGATTGCATTTTATTTAGCAACGGGCGACGCGGAGACCGCAATGGCGAAATCGACGATACAGGACTGGACGGACAGCGTGGTGTTGCTGAAATACGATCAACACAAGGACGTAAAGTACCAGGTATTTCGTGAAGACGAAAAACACTTCCTTGAGCTGCGCGACGACGAGGATACACATATTCACACGCTGGAACTTCCCGACGGCATGAGGCTCGACAAAACCAGCTATGAAGTCTTGTTACGTTACGTATTGCTTGACGTCGTTGCGGCGTAATCCTCGACGGCCTGCCAGACGCGCAACAGGTTTTCGCCCAGGATCTTTCGAATATCCGATTCCGAATGCCCGCGTTCGAGTAAGCCCCTGACCAGGTTTGGATAACTCGACACGTCCTTGAGCCCGATCGGAAGCGTGTCCCCGACGCCATCATAGTCGGAACCGATGCCGACATGATCGATTCCGACGAGGCCGATTACGTGACTGAAATGGTCCAGAACATCGTCCAGCGAGGCATACGGAATCGGACCATGCGTCCCGGCATAATCTTCCGCGAATGATTCGTAAATATCAGCCTCTTTCAACTCGGGGTTCTGCGCGAGGTAGGCTTTTCGTGCCTCCGAACGGGCGTCGCCGTAGTCCCTCGATTTTTGCGACACGAACGTCGAGCCAAAATTTATTTGAATGACGCCGCCGTTGTTCGCGAGTGCAAGAATCATCTCATCGCTCATATTGCGTTCAAAGCCAGGCGTGAAATGGCGAGCCGACGAATGTGATGCGATGACGGGGGTCTTACTGAGTTCAATAACCTGCCAGAATGCGTCATCGGAGACGTGACTGATGTCGACCATTATTCCCAGTCGGTTCATTTCGTCGAGGACCTCGATGCCAAACTCACTGATTCCATTCCACTGCCGATTCTCATCGTACGACGAGTCGGAAATGTGATTCGACAAGCTGTGCGTCAGCGTAATGTAGCGTATTCCCCGGTCGTAGAAATACCTGAGGTTTTCAAGTTTGCCTTCAATGGGTGATCCGTTTTCCATACCCAATGGCAGTGACAAGAGTCCTGCGTCGAATTGTCGGCGTACGTCGGCGACTGAGCGTGCGAGCGCGAATTTGTCGGGCGCGTTTTCGACGAATCCTTCGACCATCGTAATGAGTGACTCGGCAACGTCCCTGGAGCGTCCTTCGCTTTCGAGCTCCGCCGGTGTATAGATGGACATGAATGGCGCATTGAGACCCCCAGCTACAGCGCGTGGGTAATCGAAGTCACCGTCCTCCGTCGCCTTTGAAATGTCCGCCGGCTTGTTTTTGATGCGGTAGGGCACGTCGATATGCGTATCCACGATAATGCTGGATTCGGCGATCTGTTGAGCCCGTGCATCGATTTCGAGCGCGTCGGGTACAGGTGCTTCGCTGCTATTCTGACCACAGCTGGCGACGAACAGCGCGGCTGCGGTAAGCCAGAGAGATTGAGTGCGCATTGACGGATTATTCGCTGGTCTGAAGGGGCGAAGATTGTAACAATAGGTGGGAATTGCTGCAGTCAATTGAACTGTTGCTGCAAAAGGAGCACGACTATGAGCGATAACAACCCACCCGCAGACGGCGAATTTGTTGATGGCGACCCGTCCGCAAAGGCCCTGGAAGAGAATCTCAAATCGCGAGCCACCTGGACGCGGCTGTTGTTCATGGTAATCAGCTGCATTCTGCTGTGCATCGCGAGCTTCGTTGGCGGGTTTGTTGTCGTACTCGGATTTCTCTGGGTGCTATTTACCGGGGAGGTCAATCGACAGGTTCGGCAGGTCGGACAAAGTCTTGCTTCCTACGCTTACGAAATCATTCGATTCCTGACGTTTAACTCCGACGACAGGCCGTTTCCGCTCGGCAACGATTGGCCCTCGGGTCGTGGGGACTGATCGCCCCCTAGATTGATAGCTCGCGCTGGCCTGGTTGCCAATGCGTCAGGTTGATATGGGCGCCGCCGATCCCCAGGGCGCGGACCCATTTTGCGGCTGCATCGAGCGTCACCCAGGTTCTTACCTTGCCCTTGGTCGTTTCCGCGGTGATAGGGCCGTTGGGCGTCCTGGCTTCGATGTGGAATCTCGCGCCACTGGCAATAATGTTGATGTTCTTGACGGCGCCCGCGGCGACCATCGCCCTCAACATGCGTTCATCCATTCTGATTCCCCGGAAATAGCTCGTTTTGTTCCGGCACCGATATGCCGGCCTGTTCACAATGTCGGCGGATCAACATTTCGACCATATTCGCGACACTGCGGTGCTCCCGCGCAGCGGCTTCGCGCACGGCGTCTTTGACACCGGGCTGGATACGCAGGTTTAAGGTCGAAATCTTGGTTTTTGCCATGCGGTACATTGTATATTAAAAAGCTATTAAATGTAACGCATTTTGCAGTGTAATCAGGATTCCTGAATTCAGGCGAAGCGGCGATGGCTATAATGGGGCCCGCTGCTCGACACCCGGGTGGCAACGGGCAAGGTATCAGGGGAGAAAGAGCTTGGAACAGACAATTTTTATCATCTGTATGTTCTTCGGCGTAATGTCGGTCGCACTCATCGCATTTACGCTCTTGGGAATCGTCCTGGGGCGCATTAAGGTTTAATAGTCCTTTGCTGGAATCCATGCGGATTACAAGTGTCAATGTCGGCAGGGCCGAGACCATTGCACACGAAAACAAGATCATGACGACGGGAATCTGCAAGCGGCAGGTACCGGGACCTGTCGAAGTCACCGCGATGGGCCTGCGCGGTGATCAGATTATGAATGGTGAGCATCACGGCGGCATAGACCAGGCTGTGTACGCTTACAGCGCCGATGACTACGAGTGGTGGGCCAGCGATACCGGCCGCGAATTCCACGCCGGCCTGTTCGGTGAGAATCTGACAATCAGTGGCTTGCCCAGCGACATGGCTATCGGTGATCGATTACTGATTGGAGACGTCGTGCTGGAAGCGACGTCAGCCCGGATTCCCTGCAGTACACTGGCGACACGCATGGCGGATCGGGGATTTGGTCAGGCCTTCCGGAAGGCGGAACGTCCGGGCATTTACTTCCGAGTCCTGAATCCGGGCATTGTAGCTAGCGGCGATAGCGTTACGATGATCGAAGGCGGCGCCAGTTCCGTCACGGTACTGGATTTGTTTCGATTCGCCTACGAAACGTCGCATGAAGCCGCCAAGTTGCGCCGCTTCCTTGAAGCGCCGGTCGCCGAGCGGGTCAGGGCGCAAATCGAGAAAAAGCTCGCGAAAGCGTAGAGAGAACAGGAAGCTGTATCGCTAGCGCGCTATCATGCGGTTATGACCAAAGTCCTGATAATCGATGATGACCGCAAGCACTCCGACCTGCTCAAGGCCTATTTCAAGCGCTTCGGGATAAACCTCGTCTGTGCGTACGAAGCGGAGAGCGGCTTTCGTATGTTGAATCGGGAAGACCCGGATCTCTTGCTGCTCGATGTCATGTTACCGGGCAAGGATGGATTCGAAATCTGTCGCGAGGTTCGCAAGACCAGCAATTTGCCGATAATCATGCTGACGGCACGCGGTGACGTAATCGATCGCGTTTCGGGGCTGGAACTGGGTGCGGACGATTATATCGGCAAGCCATTCGAGCCGCGGGAACTCGTTGCTCGCGTGCAGGCAATTCTTCGACGTTCGGATTCCAGTCGCACCGGTTCGGGCACGCTGACTTTCGATGGAATTGCCATCGATGCGGATGCGAGAACAGTTGAAGTTGACGGCGAGCCGGTCGACCTGACGTCGATGGAATTCGAGCTCCTGCTCATTCTCGCCCGACGGCACGGCAAGAAACTGTCTCGAGACGATATTCTCAGCGAGTTGCGCGGCATCGATGCCGCAATTCTCACCAGGTCAGTGGACATCATGATCAGTCGCTTGCGCGCCAAGCTGGGCGACTCAGCAAAACCGCCTCGGTTTATCCAGACCATATGGGGACGTGGCTACTCTTTTATCGGTGTTCCCGCGTCGAATGCTTAGGCGCCTTTCCCGATCCCTGTCGTTCAGGTTGCTCATTATTTTTGTCGTGCTGGCGCTTATGTTCGTCTACGGCACGTTCGCAGCGCTTCGCTGGGTCTATAACAGTGACGAAATCCGGGGCCTGATCAGCGGCCATCTGTCCCTGCACGTTCACTATGTGAAAGAAGACATCGGATCGCCTCCACGAATCGATCGAGCCATCGCCATCACGGAGAGCGTTCCCGTGGATATCCGCATTTTGGGTCCGGATGTCGACTGGGCCTCGGATGAGACCTTTCCGGAACTTGACACTCTGAGCTTCGGCACAAGCCCGAGATTCAGTGACGATGCGGACGCTTGGGTAGATGAGTTGCAGGGTCTTGAGTTTGCAATTGAGGATCGACACCGATACCTGAAGATTCGGCAGGGCGACTACGACATTGTTGTCGTGTCGCCGCGAATTTCGGATAAGAGTTCGGGTCCCGACGTGATTTCGATCATCGTCGGTCTTGGCTTGCTTTACCTCATGCTTGCCTATGCCGCCGTAAACTGGCTATTCAAACCGATCCGGGCGATACGAGCGGGTGCCGCACATATCGGCCAGGGCAACTTTGATCATCGCATTCGAAACATTCGTCAGGATCAGCTCGGCGATCTGGCAGCGGACATCAATCAACTTGCCGATGATGTAGAGCACATGCTGGACGCAAAGCGGGCCTTGCTGCTGGGCATTAGTCACGAATTGCGTACGCCACTGTCCCGTATGCGCCTGCTTCTCGAGTTCATCGACGAAGATGCCGACCGCGAATCATTGAGGCCCGAAATTGCGGAAATGGAGAAGATCGTTGTCGCACTGCTTGAGGCGGAGCGACTCAGCACACGTCACGTCACGCTGAATCGTTCGCTCGTGTGTATCGAGGGACTGGTGGATGGCTTGCTCAATGACTATTTCGATCGCGATCGCGATCGCATCGCCGTTATTAGCAAATCGCCAGGACTACAGGCCAATGTCGACGAGGCCCGGATCACGCTGATGATCAAGAACCTGATTGCCAACGCCTTGCGGTACGTACCGGCGTCGGGCGGCAAGGTGGAGGTCAGCATCGATGCCAATGACGAGGTCGTCGCATTGCGGGTTTGCGACAACGGGCCGGGGATGTCGAAGGACCAGGCTCAACATATCGGTCAGCCGTTCTATCGTGGAGACCCGTCCCGTACGCGTGACACAGGCGGAACAGGACTGGGGCTGTACCTCGCGACGCTGGTCGCAAAAGCGCACGGCGGCTCGCTGCAACTCATTAATCCGGACCAGGATGGCGCCTGTTTCGAATGCCGGATCCCGAACGGATTTAACATAAGGCCTGAACCCTCCCGGTAAAACCTCAACAATTCAGAGACTTGGGGCAGCGAATGAGGCTCCTCTTGAATTTTCCGTCAAATGATATCAAAATGATATCAAAATGGATGATTGAGAAAGGAGAGTGACATGATTCGCGAACATACAAGAACCGTATCGTCCGGCTACCTCATGATCGTTGTTTTACTGGTCGCCCAATTGGCGACAGGCTTTGCGGTATTCACCGCGATAAGGGCAATGTCCATCCCCGGCGCCCTGGTATCGATACTGGCGACGGTCATTGTCCTGGTGTGCTGGGCAGGTTTGTTCATGGTGCACCCGAACGAGGCGAAGGTCATGCAGTTGTTTGGTAAGTACGTGGGAACGACGCATGAGCCAGGCCTCAAGTGGGCGAACCCCTTTTTCATGAAAGCCGCTGTCTCGACGCGCGTGCGAAATTTTGAGAGTGGGCAACTGAAAGTCAATGATGCGCTCGGAAGCCCGATTGAGATTGCCGCCGTCGTTGTCTGGAAAGTCTTTGACACGGCGGAAGCGCTGTTTGAAGTTGACGACTACGAGGAGTTTGTTCGCATCCAGAGCGAGTCCGCGCTTCGCAATCTCTCGACGAGTTATCCGTACGAGCCACACGAAGGCGAGGGCACCGCATTGCGCAGTCACCCCGGCGAAATCGCCCAGGCCCTGCGTGAGGAGATACAGGACAGGCTCGAGCAGGCTGGCGTGACCGTCATAGAAGCCCGCATCAGCCACCTGGCGTATGCACCTGAGATCGCGAACGCGATGCTGCGTCGCCAACAGGCTTCAGCAATTATTGCGGCGCGGCAGCTTATCGTTCGCGGGGCCGTCGGTATGGTGGATATGGCGCTGGATGAGTTGCGGGAGCACGACGTCCTCGAACTGGATGAAGAACGCAAAGCTGCGATGGTCAGCAATTTACTGGTCGTTCTCTGCAGCGAGGAAAGCGCACAACCGGTCTTGAATACAGGCTCGTTGTATACCTGATCCGGCTGTTGCTTCAAATGAGTCCTCGGAACGTATAATGGCGAAACGTAAATCTTTCGCGCTGCGAATTGATGCGAACACGCTCGACGCGATGCAGCGCTGGGCCAAAGACGACTTGCGCAGCCTCAACGCTCAGATTGAGTTTGTATTGCGGGGTGCATTGCAAAAGTCGGGTCGGCTGCCGAGACAGGCCGGAAGAGATGGCCCATCAAACGGTGATAGCATCGACTGATGGGAAATATTGTTGCAATCGTCTCAATTGCTCTAGCCCTGGTCGCGGCGGGCAGCATTGCCTACATTGCGTGGGAACTGACCTCCGAAGACAAGCCGACGGAAAAACCCGAAGCCGACGACTTGTCAGACCACAACTAGTCTCTAGCGACGCCGGTCAGACTTGCGCGCGTTCGATTTTCTGGCCGTCGCGACAGGAGCGCTCTTCTTTTCCGCGCTCTTTCTTTCGGTATTCCGCTGTCGTTGCGGTTCCGCGCGTTTGGCCTGCCGCACGGGATCGGCACGGCGTGCGTCTCGAGCGGGGGCCGTTCGCGCCGACCGATGCGCCGACTCGGAGCGCTGCACACGTGCTGTCGGTGCAGCACGGCGCGACACTGGGGTCGTCGGTTCGGCACGACGTCTGACCTGCTGCGTGGGTTCGCTACGTCGACGCGTTTGTATTGCAGGGTCCCCGCGCTGTAACTTCGGAGTGGCCCCGGAGCGACGTGCCGTTGCATCCTGTCGGCGTTCTTTAAACTCCGGCGTACGTTCCTGACGTCGTGTCGACTGACGCCGTGTCGGCGACGCGCCATCGGAATCGCGAACCGTCGTCTGCGGTCGCTCGCGGAACGAGATTGGCTCACGCCTCTGCGGCTCCGAACGCTTCACATTGCGGCGTTTCGTCGATGGCGACGAGCTGGACCAGGTTACGTTATTCGTTCGCCGATCTGTCCGAGGTGTTCGCGGGTTCGGATACTCTCGATTGCGCGTAATGCGTCGGTCTGAAACATAGTCGCTGCGGTTGTCACGCGGTCGCCAGCGGTCCCCGCCGTAATAACGGTTCACGGTGATATTCGTGTTACGGCTGACGTAGGTTGTGTTGTGAATACCCAGCGTAGGGCGACGATACCACCAGCGGTCCCGGTACGAACGGCCGTAATACGGATGTCCATAGTAGCTGTGGTGAAAAACGCTAAGGCTGTCAGAGTACCAACCGATCGTATATGCCGTTGTCACGCCCCAAAAGTACCCGCGATCAAAAGCGTAAGAGGCTGAATACGGATAGTAGTAGACCGGGTACGGGCGTGGGTAGTAATAGTAAACCGGACGCGGCTGGTAAACGACCACACGCTCGGGTTCGTAGTAGGGTACATAAATGACATCTTCAGCGACCGGCGTAATTTCTATGACGCCTTCATCTCGACTGACTTCCTGGTAGGAATCGCTTTTCAGGTTGCCGGCGGCGTAAGCGCGATCGCGAAATGTCTCGATTGCACCGACGACGTCAGCCTGCTGCGATACCACGGCTTCGCCAAGGCGCCATGTCCAATCGATATCGTCATTCAGGAGCTCGATGACCTCGGGGTAGTTGAGCAGGGCAACAACCGAGTCATCCCATTCAGGGTCGGGTTCCAGCGATGGGTCTCTGTCCAGGGCTTCGAGAAATCGAGCCGCATCGACAATTTGCAACGGATACGCAGACGCGGGCAATACGATTGCCAGCAAGTCGTCCGGATACAGGGCGATGGGGCCGACCAACTCCTCGAGATCGACCGTCGACAGCAGCGGGATATCCTCATTGCCAGTGGTCTTTTCCGAGGATTGCACCGCGTATTCGCCGATGATTTCGCCATTTTCGTCGACGGGAACCTGTGCCACCGCCATGGCAGGCAACAGCCCAAGCAGCGAGAATGACGCGAGAAGGTAGATTGCCCACCCACGTTTAGCATTCTTTCGGTTTTTCATGCGGCCTCCCGGTCCAGACTGTCTTACGGACCTGTCCTAAGTTGAGGCTAATAGTAGCGCCGCCTAGCTGAACCGATGCTTAACCGAGAAGAACCTGAATCGGTGATTCAGGGGCTCCGTCGAGTCAGTCGTCGCTGCCGCCGGCCCAGGCAATGAACTTCCAGCCGTCATCGGTGCGAACCAGAATATCTGTGTAACGACCGTTATTCGTCTCGAATTCGCCGTTCCTGGTCTTGTCCTTGGTCGCGCTGGAGTACAAGTAGTGGGCGATCGCGACGTCCTCGTGCACAATAATGGATAGTGGATAAAGCTCGTGAGTGACCATTTGACTGACCTGCTCATTGAAACGGTTCCACATCTTTGTTGACGCTTTGTTGCGTGGTGCGGGTGACGCCTTACCCCATCCCGAAAAATTGTCGGTAAGTTGCTGGTCTATCCAACGTTTATCGCCTTTTTCCTGTGCGGTCCACTGCCTTTCGACCTGCGCCCAGACGTCGGCCTCATCTTTCAGTCGATCGTCCGTTGGCGTCTGCGCCAGCGCAGAAACCGAACCCAGTAACAGCGTGCCGAGAACAGCCAGGCCAAGTGCTTTCAAATTCTTCATTGTCCGTTTCCTTGGATTTCCTTGATAATTGCGCGTCAGTTTATCCGCATTATGGTGAGGCAACAAATTTGCCTGTGCTGTTTTCGCGACCCAGAATCAAGGTCTCAATGTCGGCAACGGCTTGAGATGGCATTGCTGTCGCGGTGTCAAATTCATAGAGTTCATGCAGGTCTTTCTCGGACAGGTATTCTGGATGGTGCGTTTCCATGATGGTCGCGTATTCGTAGACGTTGTCATTACTGACAAGCAGTAGCTGATAGACGTGCAATGCCAGCTCCTGTTTTCCGGAAATGCGCATCAAATCGCCAATCGCGGTGCTTTCACCTGGAAGAGCCAGGCGGCCGATATACGTCGTTTGTTTGTGAACGTCCCAACCTTGTGACCTGAACGTCGCGCCGATCGAGTTGCCGGAAAGCACTTGTGCGTGTTCTTCGCGGTATTGCTCATCGAGTTGATCGGCGAATCGAACGAGGGCGTAGGTACGGCATATTGCAGTCCGGTCGTGCAAGCTGTAAAGGCTCGACCGCCGCAGGCCGGCCTCGCTCGCGAGAACCTCGATGCCATAATTGCGAAATCGCTTTTCGATCCGTTCGCTGTTCAGCAGAACCGGCTCGGTCGCGCAGGCGCTGAGCATCATGGCGAGGACGGCAGAGGGGTACTGTGTCTGGCGCATAGCGGAGATTTACGACAAAAAGTGAACGAACAATATACCGCGCTCTTTCAGCCGTAAAGGTGTACTGGTGGCCTCGCGAGGGCGCCGATGAGTGACTTCGCACACGACTGAGACGTTATAATTCAATTTCCTCGAGGAACACTGAACTAAAATGTCACACAAGATTGCCTGTTTTCGCTGCGGCGCGACCTTAAGCGCACTCTCACTGCCCCTTTCTCGGCAAGATCAATGCCCCGAATGCTCGGTAGATCTGCATGTCTGTAAAATGTGCCTGTATTTCGACCCGGGTGTGCCGCGACAATGCCGCGAAGATGGCGCCGAGGACGTCACGGACAAGGAGCGAGTCAATTTCTGTGACTGGTTCAAGCCATCGGAAACGGCATTCGATCCGCACCGGAAGTCCGCGGAGGACGCCGCCAAAGACGAATTGGCCGCATTGTTTGGCGACGGCAAGGATGAGTGAGAATAAAGCGCTGGTTGTCTTGTCCGGTGGCCAGGACTCGACGACGTGCCTGTACTGGGCCCTTGACCGATTTGGCAGTGACAACGTGTCCACCGTGTCGTTCGATTACGGGCAGCGCCATCGCGTCGAGCTTGAGTGTGCCGCAAGCATTGCCAGGCAGGCCCGCGTTAGCAACACCTGTTTACCGATCGATACGTTTGCGGCCATTGGCGGAGATGCGCTGACGGACAACGATATCGACATTGACAAGAACGCATCCGCCGGTGGCTTGCCGAATACCTTTGTACCAGGTCGCAATATCATCTTCCTGACTTTCGCCGCCGCATACGCCTATCAGCGCGGCATCGATAATCTCGTGACCGGTGTCGCCCAGACCGACTTCAGCGGCTACCCGGATTGTCGCGAGGCTACGATTCGCGCTTTGCAACAAACGCTGCGAGCAGGAATGGAGAGCGCGATAGTGATTCACACGCCCTTGATGCAGTTGTCCAAGAAAGAGACGGTCCAGCTCGCGGTGACGCTCGGAGCGCTGCCTGCGCTGGCGCTGACGCACACCTGTTATGAGGGCGAGCGCCCGCCCTGCGGACAATGCCCCGCCTGTAAACTGCGCGCCAAGGGATTTGCAGAGGCGGGAATCGAGGATCCGCTTCTGCGAGCCTGATGACCTATTCCGTCAAAGAAATCTATTACACATTACAAGGCGAGGGTGCCCGGACCGGCCGTCCAGCAGTCTTTGTTCGCTTCGCCGGCTGCAATCTCTGGTCGGGTCGCGAAGTTCATCGGGCAGAGGCCGTCTGCCGCTTTTGCGATACGGAATTTGTCGGCACGGATGGGCCCGGCGGCGGCAAGTTTGAAAGCGCAGAGGACCTGGCCGCAGCTGTGCAGCGCACGTGGCCACACAAGGGCTTCTCCGCAAGCCCCTACGTGGTCTGTACGGGTGGCGAACCCTTACTGCAACTTGATCGTCCGGCAATCGATGCTTTGCACAATGCCGGTTTCGAGATTGGTGTCGAGAGCAACGGCACGCTGGCGGCGCCCGACGGCATCGACTGGTTATGCATCAGTCCGAAAGGTCGTGCGCCCGTGATGCAGACGTCCGGCGATGAGTTAAAACTCGTCTATCCGCAAATCGAACCCGAGGCAAGGCCCGAGACCTTCGAGCAGATGCAGTTTGAGCATTTTTATCTTCAGCCATTGGACAGCGCCGACCTGGCGGCCAACACACGTCGTGCGGTTGATTACTGCCTGACACATCCAAAGTGGAAATTGAGTTTGCAAACCCACAAGATTCTAGGAATTGACTAGAGATGGACCACCGCGTCGGTCGTGCTGTATTCGCGTCGGTCGTCGGCCTCGCCGCCGCCGTATTTTCCTACCTCTGGATCACAGATCCTGAACCACGAGCGGTTCGCGCAGAGGAAGAACGCGTCGTAGAGGCTTCACGTGCCTTGCTCGAGTCGGTGGTCAGCGCCGATAGCCTGGAGATCGTCGACCCACTGGCACCGAATCGCAAAGTCGGCAAAGTCTATGTTTTCGCTGAGTCACCAGGCTGGGCGGTTTCGGGCTACTACCGACGCGGCGAGCCAGATTCCTGGCATCCCTACCTGATGATGATGACTGCAGACTTCGAGCTGCGGGGCCTCAAAGTCAGAGACGCGGCGTTGCTCGGTCGTGCCGCCGACGATCCGCGTCTCGATGTGAGGCGGTAGTCAAAGGACGAGTGTGGCTATCCAGCCGATAGCGACGATAAGGCTCGTAGCATAGCCAAGGCTCAGGAGGATCGTTGCAGGGTCGAGATCAGGTTTTTGTTCGTCGTAAGTCATTTTCTCAGTCCCTTTGTCGGTTTGGTGAGACTGAATGGTGACCGAATGCCCCTGTTGCTTCATGAGCGTGCCATGATGCTTTCCTGACTGATTCATGATGTGCGCCGCGCTCACACGTAATGGCGGCGCAAACACCTCGAAATCGGTGGTTTCAGAGCGGGTCGGCGGCCAGGGCCTGTTTTTCTTCCTGGCGCCACTCGAAGACATTGAGTTCGATAAACACGAAGGCAACGAGCCAGAGGAAGGCGTCCCAGAAATCGACGAAATCACCCTTCAGGCCCCAGTAAATCGCTGCCAGCAACAGTAACGAATACAGGACCACCTTGGCCACGTTACTCAGGCGCAGCGCCAGGCCTTCGAAGCGATTGCGTTCCTGCAGGCGCACGTCGATCTCGAGCACAAGGACGACAAGAAGCCAAACGCCCGCGTTAATCACATCCACCCACGCGAGGTATTGGATGTCCTTCAGGCCCTGGGAATCGACCACCGCCATCATGTCCTTGAATTGGTAGAGGATGGGTGCGTCGGTGAATGTCGCGCAATTGGCAGCGGTGATTTCGGCGTAATCATCCAAAGTCACTGCCCAGGACCAGGTGCCCGGCGACAGCGAGCAGACGTCTACAATGCCAGGCAGCGTTGTGGTTTCGTAGAGAAAGTCCAGGTTCGCGATGTAACCGTAGAATGCATAGACGATAAACGCATAGCAGAGTGCACGCAGGCCGTGCAGGGTCCAGGTGATCTTGTTCGTGAAATGGCGGTCTTCGAGCACATAGGTTTCAAGCTCGAACATCAGCAACAACACGACCCAGGCGGCCGTGTCGATTGTCGCTGAGAATGCCTCGATAAGGTCGCCTGCCTCCACACCGTTGCTGAACTGCAGCACCGCGGCCGCGGATTCCTCGGCGAAAAACCAGTAGACGTTCATCGCCAGGAGCACGTAGATCGTGTACTTGAAAAGCTGGAACAGCGCTCTGCTATTGATCGTCAAGGGTTCATCTCGTCTCTGCTGCCCGGATTCTATGATTCTTTATTCGTAATTGGCAATTGAATTACTTTGGTCGCCCGCTGAATGGCTGTTTGCTATAGAATTTGCGGCCACACTGATAGTTGATGCAAGAGGATGCACCGTGGCAACAAAAAGTGATATTGAAATCGCACAGGCCGCCAAGGTCCGACCAATTCAGGAAATCGGCGCCAAGATCGGCATACCGAATGATGCGCTTATCCCTTACGGGCACGACAAAGCCAAGATCAATGCAGACTTCATCGAGGCCAAGGCCAACGCGAAAGATGGCAAGCTGATCCTCGTGACTGCAGTGTCTCCGACGCCCGCTGGTGAAGGCAAGACGACAACAACCGTGGGCCTGGGAGACGCCCTTAACAAGATCGGTAAGAACGCCATTATCTGCCTCCGCGAGCCGAGCCTTGGTCCATGCTTCGGAATGAAGGGGGGCGCGGCCGGGGGTGGCTATGCCCAGGTCGTTCCCATGACCGACATCAACCTGCATTTTACGGGCGATTTTCATGCCATCGGGGCCGCGAACAATTTGCTGGCCGCGTTGATCGACAATCATATGCACTGGGAAAACCAGCTGAACATCGACCCGCGCCGCGTAACCTGGCGGCGCGTGGTGGACATGAACGACAGGGCGCTCCGAAGCGTCACTTCGGGTCTGGGCGGTTTTCACAACGGTGTGGTCCGGGAGGCAGGGTTTGACATTACCGTCGCATCGGAAATCATGGCTATTTTCTGTCTGGCCACAAACCTGAAGGACCTGGAACACCGGCTCGGCAATATTGTGCTGGGTAACACGCACGATAATGAGCCGGTGACTGTCCGGGAGCTTAATGCGCATGGCGCGATGACAGCGCTGTTGCGCGACTCGTTTCAGCCGAATCTCGTGCAGACCATGGAGAACAATCCCGCGCTGATGCACGGCGGGCCGTTCGCAAATATTGCGCACGGCTGCAATTCGGTCATCGCGACAACGACTGGCTTGAAGCTTGCCGACTACGTTGTGACAGAAGCCGGCTTCGGCGCCGATCTCGGCGCGGAGAAGTTTTACAACATCAAGTGCCGTAAGGCCGGGCTTTCGCCGGATGCGGTCGTACTGGTCGCGACGATCAAGGCGTTGAAAATGCAGGGCGGTGCGGCAAAGACCGAACTCGGTACAGAAGACGTGGAGGCGCTGCAGTCAGGCTGCAAAAACCTTGAGCGGCACATCCGCAATCTTGGCAAGTTCGGGGTTCCTGTTACGGTCGCTATCAACCGCTATACGGCGGACACTGATCGGGAGGTTCAGGTGATTCGCGATTTTTGTGACAAGTACCATGTTCGTGCTATTAACTGCACCCACTGGGCGGACGGTGGTGCCGGCACGGTTGAGCTGGCCGAACACATCGTTGAGCTTTGTGATAGCGGCGTGTCGCAATTCCGGACCTTGTATGACGACGATCTGTCACTGTGGGAAAAGACAGCCACGATTGCCCGAGAAATCTACGGTGCCGATGACATTATCGCGGACAAGAAAGTGCGCGGGGAGTTTGCGGATCTCGAGCAGCAGGGGCGGGGCCATTACCCGATATGCATGGCGAAGACCCAGTACAGTTTTTCGACGGACCCCAATCTGCTTGGCGCGCCAACGGGACACGTCGTCCCAATCCGGGAAATCAGGCTGGCGGCAGGCGCCGAGTTTATCGTGGTGGTTTGTGGCGCAATCATGACGATGCCGGGATTGCCACGAGTGCCCGCCGCCAACAACATTCGCGTCAACGACGAAGGACGGATTGAAGGTCTGTTCTAGCTGGCCAGCCTGTCTGGCAGGACGAAATGTCTCCGGGCGCGATCTGAGAACAGCAATGTGTCGGTGTAGTAGCGACCGACTATCGCTTTGCTGTTGCAGAACAGATCCGAATTTCGTGAATAAAATGCGCACCATTTTTCGTTGTCACGATACCGTTCATTAATCAGCAACAGAAACGTCCACGTTATCGTCGCGTGATACTTGTCGGGAATGCCGAGCTGCTCGGTTAGTCGCTTCAAGGCGCTGTCAAAGCGACGAACGGCCTCGGAGAGACCAAAAGCCTGCACGTACAGCCAACCCAGATAAACGTGGGCCTCGTGGTCAAGACGATCAGGGTCGAACTCGCCAGTTTCAAATTGCTCGATCGTCAGGGGCAA
This sequence comes from Woeseiaceae bacterium, assembly GCA_013001045.1. Classification (GTDB taxonomy): domain Bacteria; phylum Pseudomonadota; class Gammaproteobacteria; order Steroidobacterales; family Woeseiaceae; genus UBA1847. Next base: position 31,270 of record JABDNG010000091.1, read on the forward strand.
TATAGGCGCCGTGTTCACGACTCGCCCTCGACGAGCTGGTGACTGTCCTTCGCCATCAAGTCGCAACCATAGACTTCCTTGAGGCGCGCGATGACGTCGCGCGTGTCCGCGGAAAATGGCGCCTTGCCTTCGAACGCGTGCAAGACGATGCCCTCGAGCAGATCGCCCAACGTCAGGTCGGTGTACTCGGCAAGCCCTTTCAGTACCTTCAGCAGCGATGATTCGATACGAACGCCGGTTTGCGTCCGTTTGATGATCGGCCTGGTCACGGTGCATGTTCCTTGATTGGTAGAAAGATAACAAGGTAACAAAATAACATTCATGATTCAAGGCGCCAAATCCGGCTAAAGTCCGAGGACGATGCCGACAAGAGAAGAGCTCGTTGAGGGATTCACAATCGGTGAATGGGAGGTTCTCCCAGGCCATGGCGTCTTGCGTTGCGGGGATCACGAGGAGCGTCCCGAACCCAAGGTGTTCGATGTTCTACTCTCATTGGCGAGCCGGGACGGCAACCTCGTAACCCGGGATGATCTGATCAAAGAGGTCTGGGACGGCCGACCGACGACGGACGAGCCGATCAATCGTTGTCTCTCGCAGCTGCGCGGCCACCTCGACGACCGGCACCGGCCACACCAGTACATCGAGACGCTGCAGCGACGGGGCTATCGCCTAATGAAACCCGTCAAGCTCCATAAGCCGCCAGAGCCGTCGGCGGCACAGATCGCACCGCAGCCAGGTCGGAGTTTGCGGCTCTGGAAGATCGTGGCCGCAGCGTTGGCAGTAGGCTTTCTTGCAATGATCGCGTTGACAATGCGGCTTCCCGCTCCGGACACTGAAGTTCACTCCATCGCCATCTTGCCCATCGAGAATCTCAGCGGTGACCCGGCGAATCAGTACATTGTCGACGGAATCAAGAACGTGCTGGCGCGCCGACTCGCCGAAATCCCGGGACTGGTCATCAAGAACACGCGAGTTCGATACGACGACGAACCCTCACGTATAGCCGAGCTGCTCGATGTCGATAGCGTCTTGTCAGGTGCTGTGCAGCTTCAGGGTTCGACTCTGAAAGTGACGTACCTGCTGAGCCGGGGCATTGACAATGTTACGTTCGGGTCAGGCGAGGTGGACGGAGACCTCGCCGGTATCTTTGCGCTGCAGGAGCGCCTGGCAACGGCCGTGCGCGACAAGCTGACAGGATCGGAGCAAGCGGCGCAGCCCCGGGCTCACACACCCAACTCCGATGCCTACAACCGGTACATGCGCGGCATCTACGCACTTGAGCATCGTGGCGAGGCGGACAATCTCGAGCAGGCCATCGAGTTGTTTCAGGATTCCATACGTTTGGATGAAAAATTTGGCCCGGCGTATCTTTCCCTGGCGACGGCCTATGCCTTGTTGCCCTATTACCGCAATTTGCCGGTTATAGAAACAGATCGTGCCGCGATCCAGACCGTCGAGAAAGGTATCGCGATGGACGACAGTATCTCGGAGGCAGCCGCGGCGATTTACGGTTCTGCCCTCCATCAACAAAAGAGATGGTCTGCCTCGGAAGCCGCGTATCGCCGCGCAGTTTCGCCGCGGGTGGTGGACTCCAATGCCCTGAATTGGTACTCGCGGATGCTATCGAGCGTCGGTCGCCTGGATGACGCGCTGGCGCAAGCACTGGCGGCCGAGGCAATCGATCCTGACAGCGGGGTCGTCAACAGCCGCGTGGCGATTGCCTATACCTGGCTCGGCAATTCGGAAAAAGCGCACGAGTTCTTTCGGCGCGCGAACAATCTCGGTGGCAAGGGTCCGATGCACCTGCTCGCCTACTCCTTGCTCCTGATCCGGGACGGCAAAATTGCAGAAGCACAAGAAATGGCCGTTACGAGTGCGCGCATGGCCGGTGAAAGCCCTGCGTGGATTCATCCGGTTTTTGCTGCATTTGCGGATCCGTCGCTCAGAGAGCCCGCGCTGCAGGCGTTGTCGGAGGCTTCTGCCGACGATGCATTCGAACCGGAAGTCGAAGTTACGGCGAGAACGATGCTTGGCGACGTCGACGCGGCTATGCAGGTAGCGCGTCAACTCGAAAAACCCGGTGAATGGTTCCAGATGGATTTGTTGTTCGCGCCGGAATTGCGCGCCTTACGCGAGCACCCCGACTTTATGCCGTTGCTCGAGCGCCTGGGCGTCGTGGACTACTGGCAACAAACCGGGTGCACGTTTGACGGGCAGAAAGCGACATGCACCGGGAACTAGTCGTCAGATACTTTGCCGCGGGTCTTCTTGATCGCACCGCGACGTAGTTTCGCGTCCAGGCGCTTCTGTTTGGCTTTCTTGCCGGGCCTGGTGGGAATTCGCTTCTTGGGCTCTTGCATCGACTTTCGCAACAAGTCCGCGAGACGCTGCAACGCCGCCTGCCGGTTGCGATCCTGACTACGGTAGCGTTGCGACTTGATAATCAGGACGCCATCAGCATTGATGCGTCTGTCGTTCTTTTGAAGTAATTTTGATTTCAGAGTGTCTGGAATTGCATCGCTGTTGCGAATGTCGAAGCGCAGATGAATTGCTGTCGCAACCTTGTTGACGTTTTGTCCGCCGGCACCTTGGGAACGCACAGCCGTCATCTCAATTTCCGACATCGGGATGCTGAGCTGACTTGAAACTTCAAGGGCGTCCACGGAGCCTCCATACAGGCGTAAGCCGCCGCATCAGCGCACGAGCTACGAATATGTGAGAATGTGTGCTTAATAATCCTGATCGGCGCAGCCAATGCAAGCCCGGCATCTCATTGTTCTTGTCACATGCCAACTGATTTCGGCGACAGGCTCGATAGTGATGCTCACACTCAGGGGAATAATAACGACGCGTACACACTGTTGAAGACTTGTCCATGAAGAGACTGTACGACGACAATCTGTACCGCTTCAACGAACCGCAAGCCAGTTACTGGGAGGCGACCGCGGGCGATCGACCTGTCGCTGTAGTGGGATTACAGAAAGACGAGACGTGCGACGTCGCGATAATTGGCGGCGGCTATACGGGTCTTTCCGCGGCGCTGCATCTGGCGAGAGACTATGACATCGATGTGAGGGTTCTGGACGCGGGTCATATCGGCTGGGGCGCCTCTGGCCGCAATGGCGGATTCTGTTGTATTGGTGGCACCGGGGTGCAGCGAAGGGACTTGATCAAGCTTTACGGTGAAGAAAACGCAAAGGACTTCGTGCGCGCACAGGTCGAGGCGGTCGAGCACGTGCGCCGAATTGCGGCTGAAGAGAACCTCGAGATTCAAGCATCCGGGGCGGCCGAACTGGAGGTCGCACACACGCCAAAGGCCTTCGATCGCCTTCAAGACGACCATGAATTATTGACGAACACGTATGGCGTTGATTCGGAGATAGTGGGTGCCGACGAGTTTCGCGAGCGCTACTACGATTCGACCGAGCAGTTTGGGGCGTTGATATCCCGTCCCGGATTCGCATTGCATCCGCTGCGGTATTGTAAGGGGCTGGCAAATGCTGCTGTGCGACACGGCGCGACCTTGCACGAGCACAGTGAGGTGCTGGAATGGCGCAAGGGCGACGACGGTCTGCACCGACTCGTGACGGCAGGCGGAGCGATAAAGGCACGTCGGGTCGTGTTTGCGACGAACGGATTCATGCCGGAGCAACTGAAGCCCGAATTCTACGGGCGCACGATGCCTGTTGTCAGCGCAATTGTCGTCACTCGAGAATTGGATGCAGATGAGAGAGCGGCTCAGCAGTGGCGGACCGATCATCCGACGATCAATTGCAGGCGAATTCTCAACTATTTTCGCTTGTTGCCCGATAATCGCTTTCTATTCGGTGGGCGAGGGCACACGAACGGCGATGCGCGCGGGGAGCGCCGGAATTACGAGGATATTATCTCGACGTTTCATCGCATCTGGCCCGCCTGGTCAGACGTTGCAATCGAGTACCGCTGGCACGGCTTGATCTGCATGACAAGCACCTTCTGCCCGTCCCTGGGGCAACTCGAAGACGATTCCAGTGTCTTCTTCAGCTACGGTTACCATGGCAACGGCGTGAATACGGCGAGTTGGTCGGGCAAGCAATTGGCCGACTGGATCGGCAACGGTCGCTCGCCGCAACTGCCGGAGATCGTAAAAGGGCTCGGGCGAAAATACCCGCTGCCAGGACTCCGCATGAAATACCTGCAGCTGGGTATCGGCGTGTCGGCCTGGTTGGATCGCCGCTCCTAGCGACGCAGCACTCTAGAAATTGTAAATGAAAGCCAGCGACACTACCGGCCAGGCTTTGAAGCTACTCATTTCATCTTCGAGTTCCAGGCGTTCAGTTTCAAGTGCTGGCTCAAGAAGAGCCTGAACACCGGCCGGCGCATCGGCGAGGCCAGTTGCTTCCAGGGTCACCGACGGATCGCCCTGCCAGAGAACGCCGAAATCGAGGTTCAATCCAACCTTGCCCAGAAATTCGAAGTCGTAGCCAACGCCGACGTAGGGCGCTGTGCCGCCGAATGACGTCACGCTTTGCAGTGTGCCGACATCAGCCGGGTTAAATGGCGAGCCACCGATGTCAAAGTCTAGGCCCGCGGTGTCCTGGCTCAGCATGCTGAATTCATTGCCGTTGGAAAAGGCACCGGCGGTAACACGGAACGGACTAAGCGGAAACCGGAAGTTTCCCGTCGCGTAATAGGTGTCGAGTGAAAACGTCGCGTCATAGGTGATGCCGGCCTGTGAGCCGTTGTCATCGTATTCGAAATTGTTAGCCCCCACCCGCACATCGAGCCAGGGAATCGGACTCCAGCGTCCTTCAATCCCGAGACCAAGCGTGCCGGCCTTGAGTCCGACGCCAAAATCTGCGCCAGCCGTACCGCATGCCAGCAGTGCTAGCGCCGCGCACGCCGCCATCGAAACATTGGATTTCATCGTCTTTTCAGCCCGAGCGAGTAAACAGTGCCTGAGCGTATATCGATGTCACAGTACCGACTGTGCGATGGATCACAGCTCCATGAATTCCAGGCATTTATGTCAAATCCCGGCGTTTTGCCGGATTTTGCGACGGGCCACGACGTAGAGCTGACAGTAGTTTGGAACTGCGCAGGAGGCGCAGCAGGAATTGGCTATTCAAAAGGAGATTGATAATGCGTGAACTAACTATGAGCGAACTGGGTTTTGTGTCGGGCGGCACCGGTGTATGTACCGCTGACGACAGCGGTAATGACTACGGAGGGATAACAGAAACTTCGACCGTCGGCACAGAACTCATCGAAATATACGAGGGGTTGGTGGAAGCGACGTCCTACGTCATCGAGAGAGTTGCAAGCGCTCTGTAGCTCTCTCATTGCCGGGGTGCATTTGGCACCCCGGCACTTTTCTGCTTGAGTAAATAGATGATCAGGCCGACGGCAGTCGCAAAAACCGAAGCGCATACGATGCCGACGGACCAAACTGGCACTTGAGACGCCGGCGGATTCCAGTGGCCGTGAAAACATCGCCAGTCGACCTGAATGAGTCCGTTCACAGTCGCGTGTGTCACCACAGAAGACCAAAGCTGTTTTGTATTCCAGAATTGCAGGCCCAGGACTATTCCGGCGAAAAAGGCGAATAGCCATGACGATGGATTGTGGACAAGCATGAAGAGGAATGCTGACGAGAGAATTGCGAATACACGCCCGCGATAAGAAAGCCAGGATTGAATCAGTCCCCGATGCAAAACCTCCTCAATAATCGGAACCATCACGGACATCACCAAAAAGCCGAGTGCAACCACATGCGGAGCCGCGCAGTCGAAAGCGAAAATCGGACCCGTTATGGCCGTTGGGTCGTCGTTGACATAGAGCCCAAAAGATACGCCAGCAAATAAGTAACACCAGGCTGCGAGACGCAACAGAAAGCCGATCGCAAATGCATTGAGAACGAGCTCAAGTGTGAGGTCTCGCCGCGGGAAGAGCCTGGCTATAAACCTACGGTGACTGCGTAGTACGGGGAACAGAAGCGCCAACAATATGGGTGGCACAACCAGATAAGCCAGGTCCGCCGCGTAGTACCTTGGCAACCCGTCGGACAGCAATTCGACCTGCAACCACGCGCGACAGAACAATGCCGCGGTGATGGCGACCAACACGGCGACCAGGTTTCTTTTGGAGAACTGTGCGACTGCCATCATGCAGATCGTAACCGCGGACATTGAGTGTGCCGGATACGAGAAACAGGGCTTTGTTGATAGAAATGCGCCCGCGCGTCAGCGCTTCGATCAGTCCACTATCGTCGGTTCAACCTTATTGTCGTGTCCCCATTTGAGGAACAGCGCGGGTTTCGCCTTGGGATCAATATTTACTTTATCGAGATCGCCCTGAACGTGCGGAAGACCCATAAGTCGCTTGTCCATGACGTGAAACCACAGCCAGGGAATGTATGCGAGTACATACATTCCGAAGTAACCGTTAGGTAGTGTTGGCAGATTGTCAAAATGACGTAGTGACTGATAACGTCGCTGCGGATAGGTGTGATGGTCTGAATGTCGCTCCAGGTGAAACAAAACAAGATTGCTCAATATGTGATTGCTGTTCCAGGAATGATGGGGCTGGCAGCGTTCATAGCGGCCTTTGGCATCGCGGTCCCGCAACAGCCCGTAATGCTCGATGTAATTCGCGCTGGTCAGTTGCAGGTAGGCAAACAGGTTGTGAAGTAGAAGAAACGGCAAGGCTTTCCAGCCGAACATCAGGATCAACACAATGCTCAGAACGGCGGTGATTGCGTAGGATTGCAGGATAGGGTTGCTGCGGTGCCACACCGGTTTGTCGCGCAGTGTGAGGCGTTCCTTTTCCACCTGCCAGGCCCTTTGAAAGGCGCCTGGTATCTCGCGACGCGCAAACCGGTAAATACTCTCGCCCATCCGGGAACTGGCGGGATCAGCCGGCGTGGACACGTCTTTGTGATGCCCCCGATTATGCTCCACTGAAAAATGGCCGTATCCGGGTACGGCCAGCACGACTTTAGCCAGGAATTTTTCAAACTTTGTGTTCTTGTGCCCGAGCTCATGTCCCGTATTGATTGCGAGGCCCGCCGTTATGCCGGCAACGATCGCAAGCAATGCGAATGCCCACCAACTGAGCGGCTGCGTTGTGGCGTACCACGCACAGGCGACCAACGTAATGAAATGCACCGGAACCACAAGAAACGTCAGCCGACGATAGTAGGGGTCCTTTTCGAGCTGCATGACGACGGCTTCGGGCGGGTTGTTGCTATCTTCGCCGATCACCCAATCCAGCAGGGGCGCAATGACATAGCTGGAGACGAATGGCAAAAAGAACCAATATTCGCTGCCTGTCTTGAAATGCAGCCAGATTGCGAGAAACGGCTGCAGCGGATAGACCACTGACAAGAGCCACAGCCATCGTTTGCGATCGACGTAATGGATCGCTTCTCCGGTGTCCAAGACCCCCGTGTAACCTTTCACTAACGCCTCCTCGCACCGCAATTATGCGGCCCCGTATGTCGTGATGTTATACATAATAGCGCTCAGGGAGTTGTCGCAATACTTGAATCTGGCACTAAAGCATAATGATTGGGCTTTGATCGGTATTTTGCTCTATATTCCCTAGACGGGTAAATAGCGGGATTCGGCATTGCAGAGTTATTTCAGGTTCATCGCTGCGACGGTAATTGCTGTAACGATTTCGGGCTGTGGCGATCAGAGCGGTGACAGTGGTGCGAGAACGGAATCGAAGCCGGTCTTGACAGCATCGACGCTTGGGGCGCAAACCGTGTTGACGGCATCTGAATATTTGGCTGCACCGCCGTATTCGAGCGCGGATGCTTCGAACGGGGCGAAGTTGGCACGGATTTGTCGTGCGTGTCATAGTTTCGACAAAGGCGGTCCGCACATGATCGGCCCGGCGCTTTATGGTTTTTTCGGTATCGAAGCCGGGACTCGGGACGGATTCGAGTATTCTTCGGTCCTGGCCAACGCTGGTTTCGTCTGGACACCACGAGCCCTCGATGCGTGGCTGGCACAACCGGGACTTTTTTTGCCCGGCAATCGAATGACGTTTGCCGGAATGGTTCAGCGCAGTGAACGCGACGATTTGATCGCCTACTTGCTGGACGTCACCGCGGTCGAAGACGGAAATTAGAACTTGGACGAAGACGGGCAAATGCGCACGGATACACTCATAGAAAACAATCGCGAGGATAACGAGCGGCGAGAATTTGGCTGGCGAACTGTCCTTTACGGCTTTGCGCTGTCGCGACGACATACGCACCGGCGGGAGGCCGACTATGACGTCATCTTTCTGGACTGGCATCACCCCTGGTTATTCTTCCTGAGTGTTGGCACCATGCTTCTGTCCTGCGCGGATGCGTTTCTGACGCTGCTACTGCTCGAGAGAGGCATGATCGAGGCGAACCCGTTCATGCAGGCTGCGATGAATCAGGGCACGGGCGTATTTATCAGTACCAAGCTGGCCATGACGGCGCTGGGGATTTTCGTGCTCGTCTTTCTTGCCAAGGCGCATTTCCTGAACCGCTTCAGGACCGGGCTGTTTCTCACCGCATTTTTCAGCGCGTATGCCTGTCTCATCTGCTACGAACTGGTCAATCTCTTTCGCCTGATGTAACCCCGGGATTAAGATTCCCTACTGCCGGCGCTTGGGATAAACTACTGCCCCTTCGCAATTCGCGCTTTTTGCCTCTGGACTTTTGCGCCCGAATGTTGCGTAAATCTACGAAATCATGAGTAATTCGCTGAAGGAACAATTGGCCTCGACACCGCTGTTTGGCGGTAATGCAAATGCTGTCGAGAGTCTTTATGAGCAGTATCTTGAGAATCCCGATTCTGTGGCCGACGGCTGGCGTGACTATTTCGAGGCGCTGGGCGATCCGGATTCCGAAATCGTGCATTCTGCGATTCGCGAAGATCTGCTTGCCGAGGCCCGGCACGGACGAAAACCGGGCCGTGTGCCCGCCAACCGATCTGCAAAGGCAGTAGGGTCCGGGGAAAAACAGGCTGCGGTGTCGCGGCTCATCCAGGTGTATAGCTTGCGCGGGCACCAGATCGCGGACATTGACCCGCTCGGATTGATGGACCGCCCCGTGCCGGGCGTGCTCAAGCTCGACTACCTCGGGCTGGCCGAGGCCGATATGGAGACGGAGTTCTTCACGGGCGGACTGGCCGGGACCGGCAATGAGCGCATGAAGCTGCGCGACATCCTGACGCTGCTGAAAACCATCTACTGCGGCAAGATCGGTGCCGAAGTCGCGCATATGTCGCGCGCCCGGGAGCGTCTGTGGCTCCGCAAGCGGTTCGAGCAGGGTATGGCGTCCGATACGCTGACCGATGACGAGCGAATCTGGATCCTCGAGCACCTGACCAGCGCAGAGGGCATCGAGCGTTACCTTCATACGCGCTATGTCGGACAGAAACGATTCTCGCTGGAGGGCGGCGAAAGCCTCATCCCGTTACTGGACGACATTATTCAGCAGGGTGGTGCCTCAGGAATTCGAGAAATTGTCATTGGCATGGCGCATCGCGGCCGCATCAATGTGCTGGTCAATATCCTCGGCAAGTCCCCCGAGGAACTGTTCGAGGAATTCGAAGGCAAATACGATCCCGAGGAGCTTAAAGGCTCCGGTGACGTCAAGTATCACAAGGGCTTTTCAGCGGATATGAAGACGGACGGAGGCAATGTCCATATCGCGCTGGCGTTCAACCCGTCGCATCTCGAAATAGTCAATCCTGTGGTCGAGGGCTCTGTGCGGGCGCGCCAGCAACGCCGCGACGATATCGAGCGGCAGGAAGTCCTGCCCGTGTTGATTCACGGTGACGCTGCCTTCGCAGGCCAGGGCGTCGTCACAGAGACATTTCAAATGTCGCAGACCAACGGCTTTCGTACCGGCGGCACTGTGCATATCGTCATTAATAATCAAATCGGTTTCACGACCAGCCGTCCTTCGGACGCTCGATCGACGGACTATTGCAGTGACGTGGCAAAGATGATCGAGGCGCCGATTTTTCACGTGAATGGTGACGATCCGGAGGCCGTTTTATTCGTCACACGTCTGGCGCTGCAATACCGCCAGAAATTCAAGAAGGACGTCGTCATTGATCTGGTTTGCTACCGACGCCATGGACACAATGAGGCCGACGAGCCGTCGGCAACGCAACCGATCATGTATGGCCGTATTCGTGAACACAAGACAACACGCGAGCTGTACGCGAACCGTCTTGTGGAACGCAAGGTCATATCGGCAACGACGGCGACGGATTTACAGGACAATTACCGTGACCGCCTGGATCGCGGCGAACCTGTTCCGAAATCTTCGCTTGGCATGATCGGCGATGAGTTTACAGTGGACTGGTCGCCATACTTGCATACGGAATGGGACGACGTTGTGGACACGACCGTCAGCCCCAAAACTGTTTCATTTCTGGGTGATGCGATTACGACGATTCCTCCGGATGTTCGGCCCCACGGACGGGTGCAACGCATCATGGACAGCCGCGTCAAGATGGCGGAGGGCGAGATTGAAATGGACTGGGGATTCGCGGAGACGATGGCATACGCATCGTTGCTCCTCGAAGAACACAATGTTCGGCTTGTCGGTCAAGACAGCGGTCGAGGAACGTTTTTTCACCGCCACGCGGTCCTGCATAACCAGCAAAATAATCGCGAGTATGTTCCGCTGTCCCAAATCGTCGATCGGCCGAACGCATTCCGCGTCATTGATTCATTGTTATCAGAGGAAGCCGTGCTTGGTTTCGAGTATGGCTACGCGAGTACGGAACCCAATACGCTGGTCATCTGGGAAGCGCAATTCGGGGACTTCGTGAACGGCGCGCAGGTTGTAATTGATCAGTTTATCAGTTCCGGCGAAGCCAAATGGGGACGCCTATCCGGCTTGACGATGTTCTTGCCGCACGGTTACGAAGGACAAGGACCGGAGCATTCGTCCGCGCGGCTGGAGCGTTTTCTGCAGTTGTGCGCGGAGCACAATATTCAGGTCTGTGTACCTTCTACACCGGCGCAGATGTTTCACATGATCAGACGTCAACAGGTGCGTCCCTTTCGCAAGCCGCTCATTGTCCTGACGCCAAAGAGCCTGCTGCGACACAAGATGTCAGTATCGCCGTTGAGTGAGCTATCGAGCGGCTGCTTTGAACTGATTATTCCCGAGATAGAGGCCATCGCGACGAAGAAGACGCGCCGAATGGTGCTTTGCAGCGGCAAGGTGTATTTCGATCTGCTTGAAGCGCGCGAGGCGCACGGAATTGACGATATTGCGATCATTCGGATCGAACAACTCTATCCATTTCCGATCTTGCAGTACGCGGAGTTGATCGAGGAGTACAAGCACGTCGAGGAAATCATCTGGTGTCAGGAAGAGCCGCTCAATCAGGGCGCCTGGTACCAGATCAAGCATCGCCTCCAGGAGCCGTTAAAGAAGAATCAACAACTCTACTATGCCGGTCGGCCCGGTGCGGCGGCGCCGGCTTCGGGCATTTTCAAAATTCATTTACAACAACAACAGGCACTGGTTGAAGCGGCACTCGATATCAAGAGCGAAGCCAGTAAAGTGGTCAAGCCTGAGAAAACCAAACGGAAAACAACATGACGATTGAGATCAAGGTTCCTCCTCTCCCCGAATCAGTGACCGATGCGACACTGGTCGGTTGGCATAAGAAAGTCGGCGAACCGGTCGCGCGCGACGAAAACCTGGTCGATCTCGAAACTGATAAAGTCGTTCTCGAAGTTCCTGCGCCCGCTGCAGGGACCATTACCAAGATCGTTGTCGAAGATGGCGCTATTGTCGAGGCGGGTGACGTGCTGGCGATTCTGGAGGAAGGCGAGGCGGTCGCGGCTGCGCCGCCGGCAGAGAAAGAAACCGCAAAGAAAACGGCGGAACCGCCTGCTGCAGAAAGCAAACGAGCAATCAAGACGAGCCCTGCCGTTCGTCGTTTGCTCGACGAACACGACCTCGACGCTACGTTGGTCACTGGTACCGGAAAGGACGGTCGACTGACGAAAGCCGATGTCATGGCGTTTCTCAAGTCGGATGACAGCAGCACTGTCACGCCTGGCGACGCCACGCCGACCGTAAGCGACGATAACGCCGTCGTGGGATTTGCCAGAAACGAGCAACGTGTGCCGATGACGCGCCTGCGCGCACGTATTGCGGAACGGCTGATCGAAGCGCAACACACGGCAGCGATGCTAACGACGTTCAACGAAGTGGATCTGACTGAAGTCATGGCATTACGTAAGAAATACCGTGATGCGTTCGAGAAGAAACACGGTGTACGTCTAGGCTTCATGTCGTTTTTCGCCAAGGCGGCCGTTGAAGCGCTAAAACGATTCCCGGTTGTAAACGCTTCTGTCGAAGACACCGACATCATTTACCACAATTACTACGATATTGGCATCGCCGTCTCGAGCGAACGTGGGCTCATGGTGCCCGTCATTCGCGACGTTGATCAAATGAGTTTTGCCGAGTTCGAAGACGCGCTCGGCACGGTAGCCAAAAAAGTCCAGGATGGGACCGTCAGCATGGACGATCTGACCGGTGGTACGTTTACCATTACCAATGGTGGAATATTCGGTTCGATGATGTCGACGCCCATCCTTAATCAGCCGCAAAGCGCCATCCTCGGGATGCACAACATTCAGCAACGACCCATGGTCATCGAGGGTGAGATCGTAGCGCGCCCCATGATGTACCTCGCACTCACTTACGACCATCGCATTGTTGACGGCAAAGATTCCGTGCAGTTCCTCGTTGCGATAAAAGAGCAGCTGGAGGACCCGGGCCGCCAGCTGCTGCAAATTTGAATAACTCCGACGAACAGGATAAAGAAAAACATATGAGCAGAAGTTTTGACGTCGTAGTCATAGGTGCTGGCCCCGCGGGATATATCGCTGCGATCAGAGCGTCGCAACATGGTCTGACGGTTGCATGCATCGATGAATGGAAAAACAAAGATGACAAGAACGCCTTCGGCGGCACTTGCCTGAACGCGGGATGTATTCCATCCAAAGCGTTGCTCGAGTCGACGGAGTTGTTTCACCGCGCACAGCACGAATTCAATAAGCATGGTATTCAAACGGGCGACGTCGCGATGGATGTCGCGACGATGCAAAAGCGTCGCGCGAGCATTGTTCGGCAACTGACCGGCGGTATTGCGGGACTGTTCAAAGCCAATAAAGTCGAAGGCCTGGTCGGGCATGGAAAATTGCTTGCGGGGAGGAAGGTCGAGTTTTCACCGGTTTCCGGCGATGCCGAGATCATCGAGGCGAAGCACGTCGTCCTCGCATCTGGCTCGTCACCCATTAATCTCGGTATTGCGCCCTTTGATGGCGTTCAGATCATAGATTCGTGGGATGCCCTGGAGCTCGAATCCGTGCCCGAGCGGCTTGGCGTTGTCGGTGCGGGGGTTATCGGGCTGGAGTTGGGCAGCGTGTGGGCACGGCTGGGCTCGAAGGTGACGATTCTCGAAGCGATGGATGATTTCTTGTTCATGGCCGACAGAGACGTCGCCAAGATTGCTGCGCAGGACTTCAAGAAACAGGGCCTCGATATCAAGCTTGGTGCCAAGGTTGCCAAGGGCACCGCTGCGAAGAACAGTGTCAAAGTCGAATACGCGGACAAGGATGGCGCGCAAACCATCGAAGTCGACAAGCTTATTGTGGCGGTCGGCCGTCGACCGCATACGGACGATCTGTTTGCGGATGATGCCGGTATCCAGCTGGATGAACGCGGATTCATTGTTGTCGACGAAAACTGCCGCACGCGCGTAAAAGGCGTTTACGCGGTCGGTGATTGCGTGCGCGGACCCATGCTCGCCCACAAGGGTTCTGAAGAAGGCGTGATGGCAGCCGATCTGATTGCGGGTGAGATCGCAGAAATGAACTACGACGTAATACCGTCAGTGCTGTACACCAGTCCGGAGATCGCCTGGACCGGCAAGACCGAAGCGGAGGTAAAGGCCAGCGGACGCGCGTACAAGACGGGTTCGTTCCCATTCATGGCCAGTGGTCGCGCCAAAGCCATGGAGCAGACCTCCGGAATCGTGAAAATCATATCGTCGCAGGACGATGATGAAATCCTGGGCGTTCATATCATCGGACCGATGGCGGGTGAATTGATCTCGGAAGCTGTGCTGGCACTCGAGTTTTCAGCGAGTACTGAAGATTTGCAGCGTACGATACATGCACACCCGAGCCTGGCCGAGGCCGTGCACGAGGCCGCGTTGGCGGTCGACAAGCGTGCCTTGAATTTCCCAAACAAGTAACGGCTGGGGCGCGACTAGGTTTTTTCCCAAAAGCCCGCGTTCTTGATGCCCAGTTTGCGGGGCTCAAAGGTGTAGGTTTTCACACCGGCGTTGCGTTGTTCCTCGTAGTCTTGCAGCGCTCGTAATGCGGGGCGCCCCATCAGGAAGAGAATCAGTATCCCAATGATGTTCAGCCAGGCCATGATACCTACGCCGACATCCCCCAGTGCCCACGCAAGATCAGCTGAGCGCACGGTTCCATAGAAGACCGATGTCATCAGTGCGACTTTCAGGATGACAAGCTCGCCGGGAAAGCGAAAGCTGCGCCGAATGTAAGCGACGTTGGTCTCCGCAATATAGTAATACGCCAGCAATGTTGTGAACGCGAAAAAGAATAGCGCGACGGCTACGAATGTCTTGCCGAAACCGCCCATCACGCTTTCGAGGGCATACTGCGTGAATGCCGGGCTGTTCGCCTGAATGTCTGTGCCGAGCAGCCCGCCACTTACCACGGCTTCGGCGCCTGTTACATAGTACTGCTGCGTAATCAGGATCATGAATGCCGTCGCGGAACAAACGAACAGTGTGTCGACATAAACAGAAAACGCCTGCACCAATCCCTGCTGGGCCGGGTGCTGGACTTCGGACGCGGCGGCCGCGTGGGGACCGGTTCCCTGACCGGCTTCGTTCGAATAGACGCCGCGTTTTACACCCCAGCCGATCGCGGCGCCGACGCCTGCCATGGGAGTAAATGCGTCGCTTACTATGAGTGCGAAGATGCCAGGCAATTCACCGATGTGAATTGCAATGATACTCAGCGCCATCAGGATATAGCCAAGTGCCATGAAAGGAACGACAATCTGCGTGAAATGCGCTATACGCTTGACGCCGCCAAAGATGATAAAGCCGAGTATGGCCACTACAATTACGGCCGTCGCCATTTTCGTCGCGCTGACACTGTCGCCGAATAAACTGATTACAGTCTCGCCGCCGAACGCGAGTTCGGCGGCGTTACCAATACTGTTTGACTGCACGCCTGGCAACAGGAGACCTGTTGCGACAATCGTAGTGATGGCAAAGATCCACGCATACCACTTCTGGCCCATGGCTTTTTCGATGTAGTAGGCCGGGCCACCACGGTATTGGCCTTCATCTTCTTCCTTGTAGATCTGGCCGAGCGCCGATTCAACATAAGCCGTCGACGCGCCGAGGAATGCGACGACCCACATCCAGAACACTGCGCCGGGTCCTCCAAAGCCAATTGCGGCCGCCACTCCGGCAATATTTCCGGTGCCGACCCGACCCGATAACGAAACTGACAACGCCTGGAACGATGAAATGCCTCGGTCAGACTCCTTGCTCGAGAACAGCAGGCGAATCATTTCTTTGAAAAGGCGTACCTGAACAAATCGTGTCAGAACGGAAAAAAACAGGCCTGTTCCAAGGCACAGGTATATCAGGGCGTTGCTCCAGATTATTCCGTTCAACCAGTCAACGATTTCCTGCATGCGGTTTCCCTTGTTTTTTTCCCCGCGGCGTGTGGATAGTAACCGAAATCGCGATATAGTGGCGGGCATGCAGAATAACGGAGCGAGTCGATGACGTGGTGGAGTTGGATGATTCTCGGCGCAGTCCTGTTAGGCGCCGAGCTGTTTGCGATCGATGCACAGTTCTACCTGGTTTTCCTGGGTATTTCTGCGGCGCTCGTCGGCCTGGCCGGGCTCGTTGGTATCGTTATGCCTGAGTGGGCGCAATGGATGTCATTTGCGGCGTTGTCGCTGATATCGTTCTTCACTTTCCGAAAGAGTTTTTACGAAAAAATTCGTGGCGGCGCTGTCGGGTTCCGGGAAAGCCTGTCCGGTGCCACCGTTAACGTTGAAGAGGCGCTCACGCCGGGTGCGGAGACTCGGCTCGAGTACCGAGGCACCAAATGGACCGTTCGCAATGTCGGCGACGCCTCCATTCCCGCCGGTTCTCGTGCGACCGTCGTCGAGGTCGACGGCCTGACGTTGCGAATCAGGGCAGAATAGAAAAACAACAAAGGAACAAGTTATGGAATCCCTTATCGTTTCACTAGCGGTCGTCATTGTCGCGATCATCATCCTGCTCAAGACAGCGATCGTCGTTCCCCAGCAGAGCGGTTTTGTCGTAGAGCGATTGGGTAAGTTTTCGCGCACTTTGCGGGCGGGTTTTCATATCCTTATCCCTTTCATAGAACGCATCGCCTACAAGCACTCACTCAAAGAACAGGCTGCCGATATCGCCGAACAGATCTGTATCACCAAGGACAATGTGCAGGTTGGTGTCGACGGCGTGTTGTACTTGCAGGTGCTGGACCCGGGCCGTGCGTCTTACGGTATTGGCAATTACATGTTTGCGATATCTCAGTTGGCGCAGACCACCCTGCGTAGCGAGATTGGCAAAATCGACCTTGACCGCACGTTTGAGGAGCGGGGCACGATTAACCAGAATGTCGTGGCCGAACTCGATAAGGCCAGTGACCCCTGGGGCGTCAAGGTTTTGCGCTACGAAATCAAGAACATTAATCCGCCACAAGACGTCTTGAGCGCGATGGAAAAGCAAATGCGCGCTGAACGCGAAAAGCGTGCCGTGATTCTAACCTCGGAGGGCGTCCGCGACGCCAAGATCAACGAGGCCGAGGGCGAAAAACAACGCGTCATCAAGGAATCGGAAGCCGTCAAGATGCAGCAGATCAATGAAGCGCAGGGTGAAGCGCAAGCTATCCTCGCGGTCGCAACGGCGACTGCAGAGGGGTTGCGCAAAGTCGCCAATGCCGTCACTGATCAGGGTGGTCCCGAAGCAATGCAGCTACGCATAGCGGAGCAGTACATCGGGGAGTTTGGCAAGCTGGCGAAGACCGGCAATACCTATGTCGTGCCGGCCAATCTTGGTGACCTTACGTCGATGATGGCGCTCGCGACAGATATCGCCAGAGGCAAATCGGCCGAGGCGCAGCCAAGCTCATAAATCGCGCTATGGTCAGGCTTTGCGTCTGACCGACACCACGTTGGATAGCTGCTCGAGGCGCGTTATTGCCGTACTCAGGGTTGGCAAATCGCGGATTTCAATACTGATGTCCATTACGACCTGCATGGACTTCTTGTCTGTTCGGCTTTTCAGCTCGATGACGTTGGCGTCGTCGTCGGCGAGCACGGATGTAATGTCGCGTATAAGCCCGCTGCGATCGAAAGCGTGCAGCGTCAGATCCACCGGGTAGGCGCCCGATTGCTGTTTTCCCCAGCTAATGTCCACGATACGCTCGGGATAACGACGGTTCAGCCCGAGAAAATTGCCGCAGTCCTGACGATGAACGGTAACGCCACGCCCCTGCGTGATGTAGCCGACGATCGCTTCAGGTGGCACGGGCCGGCAGCAACGGGCGAACGTGGACATCAGATCGCCAATGCCGCTGACGGCTACCGAGTCCGGTTTATTGTCTTTCCTCCGCGAGGAGCGCCGCGCCCGAATACGATCAGGCAGTTCCGTACCCTTGAGATTCTGTAACGCCGTCGGGATCGATGCGGACGTCAGGTCACCGGCGCCCAGTGCAATGCAGAGCGTATCGGTGTCCTTCAGTTTCAGCTGTTTCGCGATACGATCGGTCGCAATATCCTTGACGCCAAGCCGGGCGAGCTCACGGTCGAGAATTTCACGACCCTGGCGCTGGTGCTGGTCCCGATCCTGCTGGCGGAACCAGTTCCGCACTTTGGCGCGCGCCCGTGCACCGGCAAGATAGCCGAGTTTGGGACTCAGCCAGTCGCGACTGGGCTTCGACTGGCTGCCGGTTATTATCTCGATCTGGTCGCCGTTGTTGATGTGGTAGGTGAGCGGAACGATCCGACCGTTGACCTTGGCGCCACGGCAACGGTGGCCCACCTGGGTGTGCACATGATAGGCAAAGTCGAGCGGAGTGGCATTGGCGGGCAGCTCGATGACGTCGCCCTTGGGGCTCACGGCATAGACTCGATCTTCGAAGAAGTCGTCGCGAATTTGATCCAGCAGGTCGGCACCGGTATCCGTGGGCTCGAGCAGTTGTCTCAGGAACTGGATTTTCTGATCAAATGCCGCGGGCAGGCCACCACCTTCTTTGTAGCGCCAGTGGGCGGCGACACCCAGTTCGGCGTGGCGATGCATATCGTGAGAGCGAATCTGCACTTCCACCGTCTTGCCTTCAGGCCCCACGACGGCCGTGTGCAGCGACTGGTAATTGTTGTCTTTGGGGTTTGCGATGTAGTCGTCGAACTCGCCCGGGATATAGGACCAGAGGTTGTGCACGACGCCGAGCGCGGCATAGCAGGCGCCAACATCGTCCACGAGGATACGTACGGCGCGAATGTCAAACAGCGATTCGATGCCGCGGTCCTTGCGCTGCATTTTGCGCCAGATCGAGTAGATGTGTTTCGGCCTGCCGGAGATCGACGCCTTGATACCCTGGTCGTCAAGCTCGCGCTGCAGCGTTCGCTGCACCTCCTCAAGGAATCCTTCACGTTCGGCTCGCTTTTCCTTCAGCGTGCGCGCAATCCGGGCATAGGTATCCGAATCAAGATAGCGGAATGCGAGATCCTCCAACTCCCACTTGAGTTGCCAGACACCGAGGCGATTGGCGAGCGCGGCGTAGATCTCTCGCGCTTCAAGCGCCAGCGCCTTCTGGACATCACGCGGCGCCTGCTTCGCCTGCCGCAATCGATACAACTGTTCGGCGATGCGTACCAGTACCAAACGGACGTCGGAGACCACCGCCAATAGCATCTTCCGCAACGCCTCGGATTGTTGCACCGCAAGCGATTCACCCGGCCGCCACTGCGCGGGTAACGAAAAGTGATTGAGCTGCTCCAAACCAATAATGAATCGAGATATATCCTTCAACTCTTTGTTTTCTAGCTGATTATTGCTAATCAGTTTGTCGCGATAGAGCGGGTAGACGTGCACAGCGGCGAGCAGCGGCCGCGGCAGCCCAAGCGGGGCAACGATTTCGGCAATCTGACGGCCTTCGTCAATGGCGTCCTGTAAGCCATCTTTCTCCGCAAACGCGTCCAGGTAGTGCTGAACCACAGCGACGACGTCATCAGGCTCGTCACCTCTGCTTTGTTTCTTTGTGTCTGTCGCTGCCATTCGCGGGGTGTCTCATGTGTGCCTGCCGTAGTAATACCCGTTATCATACGCGCAGTTTCGTTGGGCACGACAAGCAGGGCAGCATGGCAGGACACAGCAAATGGGCGAACATTCAACATCGCAAGGGCGCCCAGGACAAGAAGCGCGGTAAGCTCTTTACCAAGTTGATTCGCGAGATCACGATTGCGGCGAAAATGGGTGGCAGCGACCTGGATGCGAACCCTCGATTACGCCTTGCTGTCGACAAGGCGAAGGGCCAGAGTATGCCCAAGGACAATATCGAACGCGCCATCAAGCGCGGCGCCGGCGAGACAGATGGCGACGATTACCAGGAAATCCGCTATGAGGGCTACGGGCCGGGCGGAACGGCCGTGATGGTGGATTGTCTGACGGACAATCGTAATCGAACGGTCGCCGATGTGCGGCATGCATTCACGAAATTCGGGGGCAACCTCGGTGCCGACGGCTCCGTCAACTACCTGTTCAACCAGGTCGGGCAGCTGCTGTTCCCATCCGGCAGTGACGAGGACACGGTCATGGAGGCGGCCATCGAGGCCGGCGCCGAAGACGTCATCGTGGATAACGACGGTTCGATCGAAGTGCTGACGGAGCCGGCCGATTTCGAGCGAGTTCGCGACGCGATGCGGGCCGCCGACCTGACGCCGGAAAGCGGCGAAGTCACGATGCGGGCTTCAACGAGCGCTGCGCTCGAGGCAAAGGAAGCAGGTTCAATGATCAAGATGCTCGAAATGCTCGAGGATCTCGACGATGTACAGAGCGTATACAGTAATGCCGATATCAGCGAAGACGTGTTGGCGCTGATCTGAGAAGGCTATTGACGGATAAGCGACGCATACTCGGTATCGATCCAGGTTCACGCCTGACGGGCTTCGGTGTACTCGACTTTCTGGGTGACACGCCGGCCTACGTGGCGAGCGGCACCGTCGAAAGCACCGACGGCGCTTTCGCCGATCGGCTTCGACAGATTTTCGATTCGGTTGGCGGCATCGTCAAAGAGTACCATCCGGATATCGTCGTCATTGAAAGCGTTTTCATGCACAAAAACGCTGGCAGTGCCCTGAAGCTGGGACATGCGCGGTCCGCGGCCATTTGCGCTACGTTCGAATACGACGTCGAGGTTTTTGAATATGCACCGCGCGAAATCAAACAAGCTGTCGTCGGAACCGGTGCTGCGACCAAGGAGCAGGTGCAGCACATGGTCGTTTCGATCCTGAAGCTGGCCGGGAGCCCGTCGTCGGACGCTGCGGACGCGCTCGCGGCGGCGCTTTGCCACGGCAACCAGCATCGAGTTCATGCGCAGCTGGGCACCGGCAATGCAATTGCGAGTCGGCGATGATCGGATCCCTGCGCGGACGTTTGCTGTTCAAGCAGGCGCCACACATAGTCATTGAATGCAACGGCGTCGGCTACGAGATCGAAACGCCGATGTCGACGTTTCTGGATCTGCCCGAGGCAGGATCGGAACTGTTTCTTTACACCCATCTTCTCGTCCGCGAGGATGCGCAGGTTCTCTACGGGTTCGCGTCGGATGACGAGCGCCTGCTTTTTCGTACGCTGCTGAAAGTCAATCGTGTCGGAGCGAAGATGGCGTTAGGTGTATTGTCTGCAATGACTGCCAATGATTTTCGTCGTTGCGTCGAGTATGAAGACACGACAACACTCTCGAAGATTCCAGGAGTTGGCAAGAAGACGGCTGAACGGTTGATCATAGAAATGCGTGATCGCATCGACAAAGTATCGCCGCCGGCAAGCGGCGGCACGCCACCAGGGGCGGAGGCCAGTGCGCGCAGCGAGGCGTTCGGTGCCCTGGTTGCTTTGGGCTACAAAGCGACTGAGGTCAACAAATTGATTGGCAAACTGGACACCGACGACAAGTCGGCCGAGGATATTATTCGCCAGGCACTTAAACAGGCAGCGCAGTAGATGGCCGGCATAGAACACGATCGTCTCACCAGCGCCGAGCCCGCCGCCGAGGACCGGGCGTTCGATCGCGCAATTCGGCCAAAGACGCTGGCCGATTACGGTGGGCAGCCGGGTGTCAAACAGCAGATGGAGGTATTCATCGAGGCCGCCCGGCGTCGCGGCGAAGCGCTGGATCACGTGTTGATCTTCGGGCCACCGGGACTCGGCAAGACGACGCTGGCGCATATTGTAGCCAATGAGATGGGCGTGAACCTCCGGCATACGTCAGGGCCGGTACTTGAACGCCCTGGCGACCTTGCGGCGCTGCTGACCAACCTGGAACCCAACGACGTGTTGTTCATTGACGAGATCCATCGTCTGAGTCCTGTCGTCGAAGAGGTGCTGTATCCCGCGATGGAGGATTTTCAGCTCGACATCATGATCGGCGAGGGACCTGCCGCACGTTCGATCAAGCTGGATGTGCCGCCGTTCACGCTAGTCGGCGCAACGACCCGCGCCGGCTTGCTCACATCGCCATTGCGTGATCGTTTTGGCATCGTGCAACGCCTGGAGTTCTATTCGAGCGTCGATCTCGAGGCAATCGTTCGGCGATCGGCGGGTATTTTGAATTTGCCTATTGAAAAGAAAGGCGCGACGGCAATCGCAACACGATCCCGCGGTACGCCGCGCATCGCCAATCGATTGCTGCGCCGCGTGCGTGACTTTGCCGAAGTAGAAGGCGACGGTGTCGTAACGAACGCTGTCGCCAAAGGCGCAATGAATGTACTGCAAGTCGATCCGCACGGTTTCGACGCGATGGACAGGCGACTATTGCAGACCATCATCGAGAAATTTGACGGCGGACCGGTCGGTATCGAAAGTCTCGCGGCAGCCATTGGCGAGGAGCGCGGTACCATCGAGGACGTGCTAGAGCCTTTCCTGATCCAGCAAGGCTTCATGATGCGCACCGCGCGAGGACGGGTGGCAACGAAGAACGCATACCTGCACTTCGGCCTGGCGCCTCCGGACACGTCAGCGAACCAGGAGTTGCCGTTTGATCGCAGCTGAAGACAAACCCTTTCAGTGGCCGGTTCGCGTTTATTACGAGGACACGGATGCCCAAGGGGTCGTTTATTACGCCAACTATTTTCGATTCATGGAACGTGCCCGTACGGAATGGCTGCGATCGCTTGCGGTCGATATGGTCTCGCTAATGGCCAATGAGCGTCGTATTTTCGTCGTGGCCGAGGTACAAACGCGCTTCCTGGCGCCCGCGCGGTTGAGCGATGAATTAGTGGTCACGGCCAGCCTTCAAAAGCTCACGCGCGTCTCCTTCGATATCGAACAGAATATTTATCGTGGAGACACGAGCGGCGAGTTGCTTGTCAAAGCCGAGGTCAAAGCAGCGTACCTCGACGTTGACACGATGCGACCGAAACGAATACCACCGTCCTTATTTGGGGAACACCAATCATGAATGCAGATTTGTCCGTCATAGGACTGTTGATTGAAGCCAGCTTGCCGGTGCAGATAGTGATACTGCTGCTGGTCATAGCGTCGCTGGTATCCTGGACAATCATCTTCACCAAGCGCCGATTGTTGCGGCGGACGACGAATGCCTCAGACGAGTTCGAGGCAGCGTTCTGGTCGGGTGGCGACATGAACACGCTTTACAGCAGCGCGACTCGAGCTAAAGGCGGCAGTGTCGGGATGTCCAGCATCTTCGAGGCCGGCTTCCGGGAATTCAATCGCGCACTGCAGGCAGGCGGCAGCAGCAACGACAAGATTGTCGACGAGTGCCGTCGCGCCATGCGCGTGGCGCAAATGCGCGAAGTCGATCGCCTCGAGCAAAGCCTCGCGACGCTCGCGACCATTGGCTCCACCAGTCCGTACGTCG
The DNA here is from genome assembly GCA_013001045.1 of Woeseiaceae bacterium. Taxonomy (GTDB): domain Bacteria; phylum Pseudomonadota; class Gammaproteobacteria; order Steroidobacterales; family Woeseiaceae; genus UBA1847. Next base: position 54,469 of record JABDNG010000091.1, read on the forward strand.
GATTGTTCGGGACCGTCTGGGGGATCATGGTTGCCTTCATTGAGATCGGCAACCAGCAGACTGCAACGCTGGCCGTCGTTGCGCCGCCGCTCGCCGAGGCGCTGATCGCTACGGCCATGGGACTGTTCGCGGCGATTCCGGCCGTCATCGCCTACAACCGCTACGCTGACAAAGTGGTGCGCCTCGAATACCGCTACGACGGCTTCTCGGAAGAGTTCGCGAGTATCCTGCAGCGGCACGCTCGCAAGAAGCAGGGAGCCTGAGATGCCTGCTTCGATGAAAAAGCGCAAGCTCATGGGCGAGATCAACGTCGTGCCGTACATCGACGTCATGCTCGTGCTCTTGATCATCTTCATGGTCACGGCGCCGCTGTTGACCCAGGGCATCGAGGTCGAGTTGCCCAAGGCGAACGCCGAGCCCATCGAGTCTGTGCCGGACCACGACCCGCTGGTCCTGAGCGTGGATGCCGCGGGCAACCTCTATATCAACGCCGGGGACGACGAAGACAAACCGTCTTCAGGCAGCAAGATCGTCACGATCGTGTCCGTCGTTCTCGGGGAAAAACCGGAGACGCCGGTGTTCGTCAAAGCGGACCGTGCCGTGGCATACGGGAACGTCGTCGGCGCCATGGTGCTACTGCAGCAGGCCGGCGCGAATAACATCGGGTTCGTCACCGACCCGCTGGATAGCTACCCGATCCCGGAGTGATCGACCGCGTGTTTCGCGACTCATACAACATCATCCCGGCCAGCCTGGCAGTGCTGCTGCACGTGCTGATCCTCGGTTCCATGATCGCGGTCTACGACCTGGCGCGGCCAACGCCGTTTACGCCGCTGGCCGTGCAGGCGACGCTCGTCACCGAGTTTCCCGAGGTGGCGCCGCCACCGGTTGTTGAGCCCGAGCCCGTCGTGGAAGAGCTGGAGCCCGAGCCCGTCGTGGAAGAGCCGGAGCCCGAACCCGTTGTCGAAGAGCCCGAACCAGAGCCGGACAATAGCGAGGAGCTGCGGCGCCAGGCGGAGGAAGAGAAGCGCCGCCTCGACGCGCTGCTCGAAAAAGAGCGCCTTGAGAAGATTCGTCGGCAGGAAGAGGCCGAGCGCAAGAAGAAAGAAAAAGAAGAAGCAGAGCGCAAAAAGCGCGAGGAAGAGGAAAAGGAGAGGAAGCGCATCGAGGCTGAAAAACAGCGCGAGGAAGACATCCGTCGGCAGCGAGAGGAAAACGAGCGGCTGCGGCGCGAAATGGAGGCGGAGCTGCGCCAGGACGAGATTGATGCGGAATCGGAACGGCTCGCGGCCGTAGATTCAGGCCAGCTGGCGGTGTACCAGGCGATGATTCAGCAGAGGATCTACCGCAACTGGAAGGTGCCCGCCAGCGCCCAGGATGATCTGCTCTGCTCGGTTCGGGTACGCCAGGCACGCGGCGGCGACGTGCTTGGTGTATCGTTCGTGCGCTGTAACGGCGATGAAGCCGTGAAGCGGTCCATCGAGGCGGCTATTAAGCGGTCTTCGCCGTTGCCGGACCCGCCAGAGCCGAATCTATTCGACCCCAACATATTGTTAAACTTAACCAAACAGCAATAGGTCAGAAATGACAAGCAAAGAGGACATTGTGTTGCATAGACTCAAACTTAGTCTGGCCATCCTGGTATTCGTGGCCGGAAGCAGCTACGCGGAGCTCGTCATCGACGTCCAGGGTGTTGCCCAGCCAACGCCAGTGGCGATCGTGCCGTTCGGCTGGCAGGGCAGCGGAGCCGATATGCCGCTCGACGTGGCCGCCGTGATTACGAGCGACCTCAAGCGCAGCGGGCGATTCGAGCCCATTCCCGAGAGCAAGATGCTGCAGAAGCCGACCAACGGGGCCGATGTCGATTTCCAGGACTGGAGCTTTGTGGGTGTCGAGGCGGTCGTGGTCGGCACTGTCACACAGACCGGCGATAACGCGTACACCTTGCAGTTCCAGCTGTTCGACGTTTTTGGCCGCAATCAGCTGGTCGGCTATCGCATGCCCGCCAGCCGGGGCACGATGCGCGATGCAGCGCACCGGGCCGCCGACATGATCTACGAGAAGCTGACCGGCATCAAAGGCGTCTTCGGCACCAAGGTCGCCTATGTGACCGCGGCGCAACAGGGGCAGGGCCGTCTCTACTCCCTGATCGTCTCGGACCAGGATGGCGAAAACGAACACACGATCATGGAGAGCACGGATCCGATCATGTCGCCGGCCTGGTCTCCGGACAGTCGCCAGCTGGCCTATGTCTCGTTCGAAGAAAATCGATCGTCGATATTCATACAGACGCTCAGGAGCGGGAATCGCTTCAAGGTCTCAGGCAAACCCGGCATCAACGGAGCCCCGGCTTTCTCGCCGGATGGCCGCAAGCTGGTCGTGACCCTCGGGGGCGTTGACGGCAACCTGGATATCTACACGCTGGATATCACGTCGCGGCAAACCAATCGTCTGACAACCCACCGGGCGATTGACACCGAAGGCAGCTGGTCACCCGATGGCCGGTATATCTATTTCACGTCGGACCGGGCAGGCGGGCCGCAGGTCTACCGGGTATCGGCAAAAGGTGGAACGCCGGAGCGCGTTACCTTCGAAGGAAGCTATAATGCGCGGCCACGATTGTCTCCGGACGGTACGCGGCTGGCGATGGTGCATAACGACCAGGGCAATTACCGGATTGCAGTGATGAACCTGGACAAGAAAGGTCTGTTGGTCCTGTCGACGGGTCGTCAGGACGAGAGCCCGAGTTTCGCGCCCAACAGCGATATCCTGATTTATGCAACACGACAAGGGCGTAACGGAGTACTCGAAACCGTGTCAGCCGATGGCCTGATCCGGCAAAAGATGGCGTCGGGACGTGGTGACGTCAGAGAACCGGTCTGGTCGCCGTTTCCACGGTTCTAGATATAATAATTTGGATTAAGTAATAAACGTTACTTATTGTTTTTAATATTATTTCCTTCGAAAACGAAGGTGACAAGCAAGGACTTTCAGATGTCTCATATTAAATTGGTTGCTGTTGGCCTGCTGGCCGCTTTACTCGCCGGTTGTCCGTCGAGCCCGTCTGTTCCGGACCCGGAACCGACCGATACGACGTACGGCAGCGATGGCGCGTCGACAGACGGCATGAATGATGGCGGCATGGGAGCAGGCGAGTATCTCGACGATCCGTCGGCCGGCGAGCTGGGCATGGTCATTTACTTCGACTTCGACTCGTCGGAGGTACGTCCGCAAGACCAGGACCTCGTGGCGCGCCATGCCGTGCAGATTGGCAATGACATGCGCATTCGAGTGCGGCTCGAGGGTCA